>CAZXPE010000090.1:0-8557 GCA_964642915.1 uncultured bacterium
AAGAGACAGTCGCCCATGTGGACCTGATCAAGGGGGTCGGCAAGGACGAGGCCGGCGTGCGCTTCCTGGCCCGCGCCACCGGGGTGGATGGAATCCTCACCACCCGCTCCGCCCTCATCGCCGGGGCCAGGAAAGAAGGGCTGATCTCCATCCAGCGCCTCTTCGTCCTTGACTCTGAGTCCCTTGAGACCGGCCTCCCCGCCGTGGAAAAGGCCCGCCCAGACGCCGTGGAGATTCTCCCCGGGCTGATCTTTCCGTTGATCGCCGACCGGCTCAGGAAGAAATCTCTTCCACCCCTGATCGCCGGAGGGCTGATTCAGACCCCCGAGCAGGTGACGGCCACCCTTGACGCGGGGGCCCTGGCGGTCTCTACGAGCGCCCCGGCCCTGTGGGCGTGGGAGAGAGGGCCTGAGTGAGCCGGGTCGCCGGCCTCGGAGGCCGGATGTGGGACCTCGTGGTCATCGGGGGCGGGATGGCCGGGGCCGGGATCGCCCGGGACGCGGCCATGAGGGGCCTCTCCACCCTGCTTCTGGAGCGGCGGGACTTCGCCTCCGGGACCACAAGCAAATCCTCCAAGCTCATCCACGGCGGGTTGCGGTACCTCGAGCTGTTCGACTTCGCCCTTGTCCGCGAATCCTTGGTGGAGCGCGAGCGCCTGGCCCGCCTGGCCCCTCACTTGGTTCGTCCTCTGCCGTTTTTGGTCCCTGTCTACCGAGGCGCCAGGCGCGGGATGGTCATGGTGAGGCTCGGGATGAAGCTCTACGATCTCCTGACCCCGGGGAAGCGGACGGAGCACTACCGAACCGTCTCCGCCGCTGAGGCGCTGGCGCTCGAGCCCAACCTAAACCCGGAGAGCCTCCAAGGGGCCGGCTACTACTTCGACGATCTGCTCCTTCTGCCTGAGCGTCTCTGCCTGGAAAACGCCCTGTCGGCCCGCCGATGGGGGGCCACGATCCTGAACTACGCGCAGGTGGAGAGGTTCTCCCGGCAGGAAGAGGGGTGGGCGTTGACGGTGAGCGATGCTGTCACGGGGGAGGCCCGGACGGTGCGCGGGAGGGTCGTGGTCAACGCGGCGGGCCCGTGGGTGGATCGGGTGAGAGACCTCGCCGGAGTCAAGGACGCGGGCCGCCGACTGCTCAGGACCACCAGGGGGAGCCACCTCCTGATTCCGCGGGTCTCCGACCGCGCCGTGTACATTGCGGCCAAGCGCGACGAGCGGATGTTCTTCGTGATCCCCTGGCGGGAGTTCTCCCTGATCGGCACGACGGACACGGACTACACCGACGATCCGGACCGCGTGGTGGCCACGAAGGAGGACGTCAACTATCTCCTTACCGAAACCCGGCGGACGCTCCCGGGGACCCGCGTGACCGCCGACAGTATCGTGTCGACCTACGCGGGCGTCCGACCGCTGACCTATGAGCCCGGCAAGCCCGAATCCGCCGTCTCCCGCCAGCACCGCATCTTCGCCGAGGCCGGCGGGACGTTCCTGTCCATCACCGGGGTCAAGCTCACCTGTTTCAGGAGCCAGGCCGAAGGCGCGGTGGATCAGGTGGAGCGGGTCCTCGGCCGCCGGCGCGCGTGTCGGACCGACAACGCGGCCCTGGACGGGGCGGACACGGAACCACCTGTCGTCGAGGTCCGCGCCTGGCTGGATGCCTCGGCCGAGCAGAACGCCACCGGCCTCGCCCCCGACCAGATCGAGCGCCTGATCGAGACGTATGGGCGAGGCGCCGGAAGAGTCCTTGAGCTGGCGAGGGCCGCACCCTCATTGAGGGAGCGTCTCTGCCCTCACGGCCCGGAAATCGCCGCTCAGGTGGTCTGGGCGTGCAGAGAGGAGATGGCCAAGACGCTTGCTGACTTTATGTTCCGCCGGACCAATCTGGGGGCCGGCCGGTGTCTGGGACAAGACTGCGCTCCCGGCGTGGCCCGCATCATGGCCCGGGAGCTTCAGTGGAGCCCCGGGCGGCTCGAGGCTGAGCTGGAGACGTATGCCCGCGAAGTGGCCGCCGGCCAAGCGTTTCGAGAGAAGTAGCGTGGCGGCCGCCGAGATTCGGCCGTGCCGTTCCCGCTTCCCGTGCTATAGTTGTGGCGCCGCATCAGAGGCGCCACGTCCTTCCACCCACGTCACCAGGAGGGGGGAAGACCCTTAAAATCGACGCACAAATGACCACGAACCTCGCTTTGACGGCGGCGGCCGGGATGGGAATCCTGGCGATGCTTGGGGGTACGGCGGCCGCCCAACCGGGCGGAACGCTTATCGCCGCGCATCGGGGAGGGGCACTCCTCTGGCCCGAGAACAGTCTCCTCGCGTTCAGAAACGCCATCGCCCTCGGGGTGGACTTCCTTGAGCTCGACGTTCACCTGAGCCGAGACGGGGAAGTCGTGGTGATCCACGACCCGACGCTGGAGCGGACGACGACGGGGACGGGCGCTGTGCGGGACCTGACTGCGGCCGAGATCAAGGATCTGCGCCTGAGAGACAAGGACGGGAAGACAACCGACGAGAAGATTCCGACCCTGGATGAGGTGGTGGGACTCGCCGCGCCGGCTCGGCCTTGGCTCCTCCTGGAGATCAAGGTGGATGCGCGGCGCGCGCGGTACTCCGGCATCGAGGAGAAAGTGCTCGGGGTCCTCGACCGCCACGGGATGGCCGAACGCACGATCATCATGGCGTTTGAGGACGAAACGGTCCGCAGGGTCAGGCAGCTCAGGCCGGGCGTCATCGTTGGAAGGCTCTTCTCACCGCGCTCGCTGGAGCGGATGCGCTCGACGGTCGAGCGAGAGGTCGAGGCGCTCTGGAAGGTGGGAGCCCGTTTCGTGGGGCTTCACCAGGAGCTGGTCACTGCCGAGGTTGTCGAACAGGCCGGCAAGGGGAGACTCCTCCTCGGAGTCTGGACCGTCAACGACGCCGATGCGATGAAGCGGTTCGTCGCGCTTGGGGTGGGGGTGTTGATCACAGATCTTCCCGACGTGGCCCGGGAGCTGCTCCCGCGATGACGGCGAAGCGGTATAATCACAACCTGACAAGAGGAGGGGATTTATGAAACGGAGCATCCAGATGGTGGCCGTATTTCTGCTGGTCCTGGCACTTGGCGGCATGGCCCCCGGAGAGGCCCAGGCGCCCATCGAGGACGCCCTGGTCCTTCAGACGCCGGTCTCAAAGTTCATCACCGACGCGGCGCTCAAGGCCTTCGCCGAGTACGCGAAGGAGCGGTGGGGCGTCACGGTGAAGGTGAACGCCATGCACGCCGGGACGCCGGTCTCCTACGGCAGGATCGTGGAGTGGAAGGGGCGGCCGGAAGCCGAAATCTTCTGGGGCGGCGAGTCTGCGCTCTTCGACAAGTTGACAGAGCAGAAGCTGCTGGCCAAGCTGGAGCTATCGAAGGAGACGTGGGAGTCGATTCCGGACTCTATCGGCAAGCCCAAACCGGTCCCGCTGAAAGACCCCGCCGGCTTCTGGGTGGGGACCGCGCTCGAGCCCTACGGCCTTGTCTATCACCCCCGGCTTCTGAAGCGCCTGGGGGTGCCCGAGCTGAAGGACTGGGAGGACGTGCTGAACCCGAAGCTCAAGGGGAACGTCGCCCAGTGCGCCCCGACCCGTTCCTCGTCGAGCCACGCGACCTACGAGATCATCCTCCAGGGGAAGGGGGACGCCCAGGGATGGGAGTGGCTCAAGAGACTCGCGGCCAACTCAGGGATCTTCACAGCCCGGAGCCGTGACGTGCCGTCTGTCGTCGCAAAAGGGGAGTTTGCCGTCGGCTTTGCGGTTCCTTCCTACATGGCCTTCGAGGAGAGGCTGGCCGGGTTCGACATCAAGTTCGTCGCCCCGAAGAACGCCTTCGTGACCCCTGAGCCGATGGGGATCCTGGCGGGGTCCAAGCACCCCAAGGCCGCCCGCGCGTTCGTGGAGTTCCTCCTGACCGAGCGCGGCCAGCGCGTCTTCATGGAGCGCGGCCTCTTCCCCATTACGCCCAAGTACAAGGTGCAGGGACCTCCGGGCTCCACGGCGGAGCTGGCCGTTGAGTTCACCGGAGGCGTCCGCTCCTATTTCGACTCGCCGGTCTCCAACATTTACGACGACGACATCGCCCAGAAGCGCTACCAGGAGGTCAACGAGCGCTACCGGAAGGAGATCGAGGTGGTCTGGGAAGAGCTGAAGAAGAAGTACTGAGGCCTCATGAGGATTGAGGTCCGCGGAGCCGTCAAGCGGTTTGGTGGCGTCGCTGCCGTCGATCACGCGGACCTTTCAGTGGTCGACGGCGAGCTGTTCACCCTCCTCGGTCCCTCCGGGTGCGGGAAGACGACTCTCCTCCGCCTGATCGCCGGCTTCTACAGGGCCGACGCGGGGGAGATCGTCTTCGACGGCCGCGTGGTGAACGATCTGCCCGCCTACGAGCGCCGCATCGGGATGGTCTTCCAGAACTACGCTCTCTGGCCTCACATGACCGTCTTAGCCAACGTGGCCTACGGCCTCAGGCTCAGAAAGCTTCCCGACGCCGAGGTCAAGGACTGCGTGGGCGAAGGGCTGAGGAAGGTGAACCTCGTCGGGCTCGAGTCCCGCTACCCCGGCCAGCTCTCGGGCGGCCAGCAGCAGCGGGTGGCGCTGGCCCGCGCGCTGGTGCTGAACCCGGACATCCTGCTCCTGGACGAGCCGCTCAGTAACCTCGACGCCAAGATCCGCATGCAGGTGAGGGCGGAGATCAGGAAGCTCCAGAAAGATCTGGGGATCACCACGATCTACGTGACCCACGACCAGGAAGAGGCCCTCTCCCTCTCAGACCGGGTGGCGGTCATGCGCGAGGGGAAGATCCTCCAGGTCGGGAGCCCCAAGGAGCTCTACGAGCGCCCCCGCACCCGGTTCGTCGCCGACTTCGTGGGGACCAACAACATCCTGCCGGGGCGAGTCACGGGCGGCGATGGGGCAGAGCTGGTGGTGGAGACCGAGCTGGGGAGCCTGAGGGCCATCGCCCAGGTGGCGTTGAGCCAGGGAGACCGCTGTGTCCTGGCTGTCCGTCCCGAGAACGCTGCCATCGCGGAGGCGGCGGAGGGAAACGGAAACGTCGTGGTCGGCAGGGTCGCGTTCAGCGCCTATATGGGAAACACGCTGCGCTACGATGTGGACACCGGCAGGGGGCAGATTCTCAAGGTCGATATCCGCGACCCGTGGCACCACGAGCCGTTCGCCCTCGGCCGGGAGGTCTCCGTCTTGTTTCCCTCCTCAGTGACCCTGGCGATACCCGATGACTCCCCCTGACGCCCGGGCGGCGGCCCTCCCGAGAGCGCGGGCCGTCTCGCGGGCGCTCCCGGCGCTGGGCGTCCTGCTCATCTGGGCGTTCCTCGTCGTCTTCCTGGTCTATCCGCTCCTTCGCCTCTTCTACGATGCCTTCACCGACGATGCGGGGCGGTTCACGCTCTGGAACTTCCACGAGTTCTTCACCGACCGCTTCTACCTCCGCTCCCTCTGGAACTCCATCCTCCTCGGGATCGGGACGGTCGTTACGACCTCGATCCTGGGGGTCGCCATCGCCTTCCTTTTGGTCCGCTACGACTTCTGGGGTCGCAACCTCTTTTCCTACCTGACGCTGATCCCGATCATCTCGCCGCCGCTGGTGGGGGTGCTGGGAGTCACCTTCATCCTGGGGCGCGCGGGCACCGTCAACGTCCTCCTGATGGATTACTTCGACGTGCTCAAGCCGATCAACTTCGTCTACGGGATCCACGGCGTCCTGCTGGTGGAGACGCTCCACCTCTTTCCCATGATCACGCTGAACGTCGTTGACGCCCTCGGGAAGGTCGATCCGTCGCTGGAAGAGGCGGCGGAGAGCGTCGGCGCCCGCGGATGGCGGAAGGCCTGGGACATCACGCTGCCTTTGACCACCCCGGGCTACATCGCAGGGGCGCTTCTGGTCTTCATCTGGACCTTCGCCGACTTCGCCACGCCGCTGATCCTCGGGGTCCACGATCTCCTGGCCTCCCAGGCCTACCTGAACATTGTCCAGTTTGTTGACCGCCGCCTCTTCCGCATGGGGATCGTCATCTCGGCGCTCATGGTGATCCTGGCGGTCCTCTTCCTCGTCGCCGCGAAGCAGTACGTGGCGATCAAGGACTACTCCTCGCTCGCCTACTCCAAGGTGGAGCGGAAGAAGCTCTCGGCGATGAAGCAGGCGGGGGTGGTGGCATTCCTCTCCTTCGTGATGCTGATGTCGTTCATCCCGTACATCGGCGTGACGCTGGCGTCAGTCGGCAAAGGGTGGTCGCTGACGCCGTTCCCGGTCCACTACACCCTTCTCTACTTTGAGCGCGTGATAGTCGAGACCCCGAAATACATCATCAACAGCTTCCTTTACTCGGGAATCGCAGTGGGGCTCTGCATCCTGATCGGTCTGCCGATCGCCTGGCTCCTGGCCCGGACACGGCTGCCGGGCAACGGCACCCTGGACGCGCTGAACACCCTGATCCTGGCGATCCCGGGAACCGCCATCGGCATCGCCTACATCAGGGCCTTTCACGTCGAGATCCCGGGGCTCGGAGTGGCGCTCACGAGCCTCTGGATCATCATGCCGCTGGTTCTGGCGGTCAGGAGGCTGCCGTACACGGTTCGGGGAAGCTACGCCTCGTTGCTCCTCGTTCACATCTCGATGGAGGAGGCGGCGGCTAGCGTCGGGGCAAAAGGGCTTCGGAGCTTCACAGACATCACCCTTCCCCTGATCTGGAAGGGGGTGCTGGTGGGCTCGCTCTTCTCGTTCATGACCTCACTTCAGGAGGCCTCGGCGACGCTCTTTCTCTCTCTCGGCGGGTGGGAGATGATGACGGTGGGGATTTTCAACTTCTATATCGCCGGCTCGGCCAACGAGGCCGCGGCCCTGGGATTCATCCTGATCGTGGTGGCGGCCGTCTCCCTCATCGTCATCAATAAGGTTGCGGGGACGCGCATGGGAGGGATGTTCGGCTAGGCGGAGCTTGTCGGAGCAATGAGCGCGAGCCAGGCAATCATGGAAGAGCAAAGGGGCAAGAGTCCTTCATCGCAGGAGAACTGGGGAAAGCTCGTCGCCTTGCTGCCGCTGTCGAGCAGGAAATCGAGGAGATGATCCTCGGGGTTCGGCCCATTCCGGTTGTAGAAGGGGAACCGGCCGGAAAACCATGACGATCGTCGCTCTCCGCCGCCTGATCGCGTCAGGTGAAGGGCCTACGCTGGAGTTTAAACGCTCGACCGGGGAGCTGCGTGAGGGGATGCGGACGGCTTGCGGCTTCTTGAACGGCGGTGGAGGCAAGGTCGCTTTCGGCGTCAAGCCCGATGGGACACTCGTTGGCCAGGAGGTGTCAGACAAAACTCTGCGGGAGATCGCCCAGGCCATGGACGGTTTTGAGCCGCCGGCAAGGATCGAGATCGAGAGGATAGGCGTAATGCCAGGCAGGGAGGCCATCCTTCTTCATGTCGGGGGATCGTCAGAAACCGTTCCTTTCACCTTTGAGGGCCAGGCGTATGAGCGCGTTGGGAATACGACTAGGAAGATGCCGCAAGCGAAGTACGAGAAACTCCTCCTTGAACGCGCGCACAGCAGGCGCCGCTGGGAAAACCAGGAGGCCGAAGGGACAAGCCTTCATGACATAGACCGCGAAGAGGTGTTTCGTATTGTGGAGGCCGCGCGGGCTGCAGGGAGGCTTGTTGAACCAGTCCGCAGAGACCTCGGACGTATTCTGGATCGACTGGGTGTGCGCCGACGAGGCATCCTCCTCCGAGCCGCTGTCGTCCTCTTTGGGAAACGCTTCCTTCCGGACTTTCCCCAGTGCGAGCTGCGGATGGCCCGCTTTCGGGGCACCGATAAGACCGAATTCCTCGATCAAAGGCAATTGCGGGCGCCGGCATTCAAGTTGTTGGAGGAAGCCCTGCTTTTTTGCCAGCGCCATCTCCCTTTGCCTGGTCGAATCGAACCGGGGCGACTGGAGCGTGTGGATCGACCTTTGATCCCTCCGAATGCGCTGCGCGAGATCCTCGTGAATGGGCTCATTCACCGCGACTACACAATTGCAGGCGGCGCCGTCTCCCTGGCGATTTTCGCTGACCGGGTTGAAGTCTGGAGCGCCGGGAGGCTGCCGGCAGGCATAACTCCGGAAGCCCTCACCCGCGAACACGATTCCATCCAGCGGAATCCGATCATCGCAGAAGTGTTTTACCGGGCAGGGCTGATCGAAAAATGGGGGCGCGGTACAAATCGCGTGCTGGCGGAGTGTCGTGAGGCAGGGATCACACCTCCTGAGTTTCGGGAAGTCTCTGGATCGGTGGTGGTTACTTTCAGGGTGAGCGTGGGACAACCCCCGCAAGTCACCCCGCAAGTCACCCCGCAAGTCACCCCGCAAGTCACCGCCATCTTGCAGGCTGCCCGGAGACCGTGCAGCCGGGGTGAACTGCAGAAGATTGCTGGCTTAAAGGATCGGGAGCACTTCAGGAAAGCTTATCTAGAGCCCCTGGTAACCGCTGGCTGGCTCGAAATGACCATTCCAGACAAACCGCAGAGCCGCTTGCAACGCTACTGCGCCACGGAAGCGGGCACAG
>CAZXPE010000091.1:0-8487 GCA_964642915.1 uncultured bacterium
GTGCGAAGGTTATCGGCATGGCGCTAAAAGAGCCGCTTCGCCAGCCTCTCTATCATCCTAAGCCCAGTGATGTCGCGCTCCATCTCGGGGACGTAGGCCAGGATCTGATCCCCGAAGATTGCCCGGATCTCGTCGAGGTATTTACGCTGCATGGCGATCCGGTTCCTGAGGTAAGCGGGAACGTTCCCCTGAGCCAGCTCAGGCGGGAGCACGCGGTTCACCACGTATCCCGAGAGGGGCACGTCGAACTTCGAGAAAAGCTCGGCTGCCTTCCGGGTGTCCAGAATGATCATCTCCTCGGGAACCACGACGAAGAAGAAGGCGGTCCGGCGCCTGTCCGTAAGGATCCGGGAAGAGGCGTTGATGCGCTCCCTGATGTACTGCAGCTCCTCCAGGATCTTGTCTTCCTCCACGGTCTCCTGACGCCGCATGACCGCCGCCACCTCGTCATACTGGCGCATATCCTCGCGGAGCCCGGTGATCTTGTTGATCCACTCGTCGTACACCTTGGCCATGGAGAGGTAGTAGAGGGCGTGTCCCAGCGGAACCAGGTCGTAGATGTAGTAGTCGTAGTCGCCCTGGACGATGATGTCCACCACGGCGTCGAAGATCGCGCTCTCCTCCATGGCCGGCTCTGCTGATGCGGCCGCGATGTACTGGTCGATCTCTTCGGGGACACGATCAAAGCCGTACATGTCCAGGATCTTCTTCCTGATCTCGTCCTGATACTCCCTTATCCGCCGGTCGGCGTCCACCTCCTGGGCCCAGAGGTTGGGCATGATCTGGACCGGGCCTTTGCCGAAGATGTCCTGCTGGAAGATGTCTGAGAGGCTGGCCTGTGGATCGACGGAGAAGAGCAGCACGCGCTTGCCGTTGCTCGCCAGCCAGAAGGCGCTCGTGGCCGAGAGGGTCGTCTTTCCCAGCCCCCCCTTTCCCCCGAACATGACGTAGCGGCGGTCAGGCTGGCTCTCGAAGACCTGCTTGAGCGACATCGGCCCTATCCCAGGACGTCGGTGATGTCCCGCTCCCTCAACATCCTGCGCTTCCACGAGGTGATCTGCGGCGTCACGTAAGGCAGCAGCCTGAGCGAGTAGTACGGCGGGAGGATGGGGATGCCGAGGAGGTCCCCCATGGTTATGAGGATGAAAAGGTGCTCCATGCTGGCCCGCGTGCGTACCGCATACCGGGTCATCTCGTGGGATGACATCCCGTACACGATGTCCTTGAAGGCCTCGGCGATCCGGCCCTTCCTCTGCTTTTTCTTTGCAGCCATCCCGGTCTCCCGCGGCGTCTCAAACGCCGCGCAGGTCGTACTCCTCCTTCTCCCAGAACTCCTTCCGGCTGGCCATGTGCCGCTTCCAGGAGGCGATCTCAGGGACAACGTATGGAAGCAGCCGCAGTGAGTAAACGGGAGGAAGAACCGGCACTCCGATGAGATCCCCCATGGTCACCACCATGAAGACGGCCTCCGTCTCCCGCCTCATCTCCAGGGCGTGACGGGCGAACTCGTGACCCGCCAGCCCATACATGAACTGCTTGACCGCCTCCCAGCCGCGGGAGAGATGGCCAGCCAGGGCAAGCGTGGGCATACCGATAATTCACCCCGGGAGAGAACCCTCTCCCGGGGTGATGCCGTCTAGCCCCGCGCCGGGGCCGGTCCGGGAACCGGCGTGGGCCGCCTGAGATACTTGAAGAAGGCGCGCCAGCCGTCGATCCCGATCAACGCAGCCGCCGCCACCAGCAGGAGCGCCACGAGGACCATCAACCCCGATCCGATGACGGGCACGATCCGGCCGGCCGCCAGGTTCGGCTGGTAAACGTTGTAGTAGATGTTGCTCGCCGTCACCAGGAGGGCGGCCAGCGTGGTGACGTACATGAAGATCATCGGCAGCCCCGCGTAGAGCCAGTTCTTCCCCGTCGAGGCAAGCCAGACCGTCACCAGAAGGAGCGACAGGGCAGCCATGAGCTGGTTGGCGCCGCCGAAAAGCTGCCAGAGGTAGATCCAGGTTCCGGTGAGCACGAGAAGGATGGCCAGGGCCACCGAGATGAAGGAGGCCACATGCTGGTTGCGGAAGGGCGGGATCACCCCACCCAGCCACTCGGTCAGCGTGATTTTCATGACCCGGAAGATAAGCTGGGTGACGACCAGCACGATCACGATGAAGGCAGCGAAGGCGAGCGACACCGCGTACTGGAGCGGGACACCCCAGACGCTGATGAACCCTCCGAGCCCGTTGGCGAACGCCGCCACCGGCGCTCCCTTGGCGCCCACCGATACGGCCAGGAGGGCCAGGAGACCGAGCAGGAACTCAGTGAACATAGCTCCGCCTCCCACCGGAAGCATGTCGGCCTCGTTCTCTATCTGCCGGGCGGTGCCGACAGCGCCGAAGAGGGCGTGCCACCCCGAGATGGCGCCGCAGGCGATGGTCACGAAGAGCATGGGCCATAGAGGCATGATCCCTGCCGGGCCCATCTGAGGGTTCCATCCTTTGAAGGCCGGTATCTGAAACTGGGCGACTTCAGGCTTGATGAATGTTCCCGCCGCCGCGCCCAGCAATCCCAGGAGCATTGCCATAGCGGTGATCCAGAATCCCACATAGACGACGGGCTGGGCCATCCGCCAGATAGGGAGCACAGAGCCCGCGTAGCAGAAAGCGCAGATGGCCAGCGCCCAGAAAATGAGGCTCGGCATGATCTTGGCCTCGGCCCCCTTAAAGCCGGCCAGCGTGGGATCGAAGTAAGTCACCAGCGGCGCGCCTCCCGTCAATCCATTGAGAGCCGCATTGAGCCCCTTGAAGGCCGCTTCGGTCCATGGGCCAGCCAGGATCGCCAGGAGGGTGATCCCCACCGTGAGAAGGGTGGCTCCCACGAGCCCCGTCCGCCACCGGTAGAGCATCTGGCCGAGAAGCAATCCCATGGCCACCAGCATGATGATCCCGAACTGGGTCCTGGGCTGGGCCTCCAGCACCGTGGCCATGATCCCTACGAAAGCGCCGGCCACGAGCAGCAGGTAGAAGAAGATGAACAGGAAGAGCACCGTCCGGGTGCGTGGGGAGATCAGCCGGTAAGCCACCGCCGAGAGGCTGTTCCCCTCGTTCCTGACCGACAGCACGATGGCGCTGTAGTCGCTGGCCCACCCGATGAAAGAGACCCCCAGCACGAGCCAGATCAGCGCCGGGAGCCACCCCCAGAGCGTGGCCGCTACGATTGCGCCAACGATGGGTCCTGCCGCGGCGACGGACTTGAAGTGGTAACCGAAGAGGATGTTGCGGTTTGTGGGCATGAAGTCCACGCCATCCATGTAGAGGGTAGCGGGCGTGGCCCGTTTCGGGTCGGATTGAATCACATTGCGGTCGATTCGCCTGGCGTACAGCGTGTACGCCAGGTACACTGTCAGAACGCCGATGATCACGGCAACTAAGGTGTTCATCGTGCCTCCTCCTTTGAAGGGCTTGCCCCTTCCACATCAAACGTCACCCGCTTATGCCGTTACCATCGCCCCCTTTCTTGCTCGTTGACTCGATTCGATTGGATCATATACCCTCTGAATCGCATCGGCAAGAGCCCGCAAGCGCCTTTTGTGTCTCAATTCACACTCGACGGGAGGGAACGCGGGTGAAGGACAAGGAGTGGTTGGCCCTGGACGATGCGGCCCTGGAGGGGCTCCTCGTTGAGCGCTGGCTCTTGCGGGGGCTCCTGCTAACGGTCATGCTGGCCGCGGCCATCGGGACGACCTACATGGGAACGCGCGGGGTGACCACCCTCCCGGGCCAACTGAGCGTGGGCGCTCTCCTGGTCATGGCCGTCATCGCCGGCGCCGCCGCCTTCGTCATGCGGCTCACCGACATCCGGATCCACAAAGAGCTCAGGCGCCGCCGCAGGGAAGGAACCAGCCCGATTAAAGATTGCGGCCGAGGGCCAGGGCCAGGGTCTTCAGCTCGGCCATGAGCTGAGCAAAGCGCTCGGGCTTGAGAGACTGAGGGCCGTCGGACAGCGCCTCCTCCGGCTTCGAGTGCACCTCGATAATGAGCCCGTCAGCCCCGGCGGCGATCCCCGCCTTCGCCATCGGCCCCACGTACTCCCAGCGTCCTGTCCCGTGAGAAGGGTCCACCACCACGGGCAGGTGAGAGAGCCTCTTCACCACAGGAATGGCGTTCAGGTCCAGGGTGTAGCGCGTCGCCGTCTCGAAGGTCCGTATCCCCCGCTCGCACAGAATCACGTCCGGGTTCCCCCCAGACAGGATGTACTCCGCAGAGAGCAGCCACTCCTGAATGCTCGTGGCCATGCCGCGCTTCAAGAGCACAGGCTTGCCACGCTCGGCCACCCTCCTGAGAAGAGAGAAGTTCTGAACGTTCCGAGCCCCGATCTGCAGGATGTCAGCGTACTCGGCCACCACGTCCACCTTCTCGGGCTCCATCACCTCGGTGATGACCGGAAGCCCGGTCCGCTTCTTCGCCTCCGCCAGAAGCCTGAGCCCCTCCTCCTCAAGCCCCTGAAAGGCGTACGGCGAGGTCCGCGGCTTGAACGCCCCGCCCCGAAGCACCGCCGCCCCTGCCCTCTTGACCTCCCAAGCTATCCCTATCAACTGCTCCTCAGACTCAACAGCGCACGGCCCCGCCATCACCACCAGCCGCTCCCCGCCAATCGACACCCCGTCCACCTGCACCTGGCTCGGCTCAGACCTCACCTCCCGGCTCGCAAGCTTGAACGGCTGCAAAATAGGCATCACCGCCTCCACGCACTCCAGCGCCTCCAGAGACCGCAGCCGGTCCTTCCCACGATCGTCACCAACGGCGCCGATGACGTTCCTCAGCTCTCCGCGAATGGTGTGAGGGCGATACCCCATCGACTCGATCTGGCGGCACACTTCCTCCAGATCCTGCTCTGACGCTCCCGGCTTCAAGACGATAATCATTGCTCTCTCCCTTCCCCCGCGCGCCTTTACAAGTCTCTGCCAATAGCCCGGGCCAGGGTCTTCAGCTCGGCCATGAGCTGAGCAAAGCGCTCGGGCTTGAGAGACTGAGGGCCGTCGGACAGCGCCTCCTCCGGCTTCGAGTGCACCTCGATAATGAGCCCGTCAGCCCCGGCGGCGATCCCCGCCTTCGCCATCGGCCCCACGTACTCCCAGCGTCCTGTCCCGTGAGAAGGGTCCACCACCACGGGCAGGTGAGAGAGCCTCTTCACCACAGGAATGGCGTTCAGGTCCAGGGTGTAGCGCGTCGCCGTCTCGAAGGTCCGTATCCCCCGCTCGCACAGAATCACGTCCGGGTTCCCCCCAGACAGGATGTACTCCGCAGAGAGCAGCCACTCCTGAATGCTCGTGGCCATGCCGCGCTTCAAGAGCACAGGCTTGCCACGCTCGGCCACCCTCCTGAGAAGAGAGAAGTTCTGAACGTTCCGAGCCCCGATCTGCAGGATGTCAGCGTACTCGGCCACCACGTCCACCTTCTCGGGCTCCATCACCTCGGTGATGACCGGAAGCCCGGTCCGCTTCTTCGCCTCCGCCAGAAGCCTGAGCCCCTCCTCCTCAAGCCCCTGAAAGGCGTACGGCGAGGTCCGCGGCTTGAACGCCCCGCCCCGAAGCACCGCCGCCCCTGCCCTCTTGACCTCCCAAGCTATCCCTATCAACTGCTCCTCAGACTCAACAGCGCACGGCCCCGCCATCACCACCAGCCGCTCCCCGCCAATCGACACCCCGTCCACCTGCACCTGGCTCGGCTCAGACCTCACCTCCCGGCTCGCAAGCTTGAACGGCTGCAAAATAGGCATCACCGCCTCCACGCACTCCAGCGCCTCCAGAGACCGCAGCCGGTCCTTCCCACGATCGTCACCAACGGCGCCGATGATCGTCCGCGCTTCGCCGCGGCTCACGTGGGGACGGTATCCCATCGCTTCGATGCGGCCTGTCACTTCCTCAATCTCACGGTCCCCGGATCCAGGTCTGAGAACGATGATCATATCAATCTCCCCTCGTGGAAAAAATCAAAGGCCGCGGACTCCTAGGCCCGCGGCCTTAAGAACTCTCATCGCCACGGGCCGGCTCGCCGTCCACCCGTGGCTCTTTCTCTTCCGCCTATTATTTCAGAGCCGGCGGGCAAACGTGGGCAAAGTAATAAAAGTAAAATCGCCAGCTCCGCGCGATTCCCTTGCCCATCAATTGCCTCATCGACTCGCTCCTCCTTGAAATCGTAGCACTCATGCTACGAATCCCCCGGCTCCGTGTCAAGCCTTTTCTCTTCGATGGTTGCTGCGAATCCACCCAAGGATCTGACCGCGGTAGTAGTAGAGGGGGATTGCGATGGCGGCGGCCACTGCCAGGATCAGCGACAGCTCGACGAACCGCCCGGCCGCGGCCTTCGCCCCCTGGGCCGAGAGCACCCAGGTTCCCGGCAGCCTGCCGAGGGTCGAAACGAGGGCAAAGACCCAGAACGGCATGGGACTGATTCCGAAGAGGTAGGAGACGATGTCCTTGGGGAAGCCCGGAATCAGGTAGATCACAAAGGCGATGACTGCCCCCTCAGCCTCTACGATGAATCCCATCTTCTCCCAGACATGGTCCTTGACGAACCGTTTCACGAAGTGGGCGCCGAGCCACCTGCCCGCCCCGAAGGCCGCGATCGTGCCGAGAGTCAGGCCGACCGTGGAGTAGACGAACCCCGGCGCCAGACCGAAAAGGAAGCCGCCGAGGAGCCCCGTCGCCTCGCCCGGAATCGGCGAGATCACCACCTGAAGCGCCTGGATGATGATAAAAACGCCCGGCGCAAGCCATCCCCAGGCTTGAAGCGTCTGTTTGAGGAGGTTGCGGTCCTGGTAGAGCTGGACGAGAGAGCGGAGAGACGGGCCGTTGGCCACCATCGCCCAGATGCCTAGGACGACTAAGAGCCCCGCGATCCCTGCGCCGATGATCCAGCGATTTCGATTGTTCAATTCGCTTTTATTACTGAAGCGTTCTCGAACCGGCCGAACAACCCGTACCGCGGCCACCAGTGGGGCTTGACCGGCGGGCTTGAAAGCCATTCGGCAAGAGCGGTGAACCAGCGTGGAGGGGCGTGAGATGCGAGCCACTGGGCCCTCCTGAGCCACCGATACGCCCATCTGTAGCTCCCGACAATCCGCCGGTAGCGGGCGAGTCCTTCAGCCAGAGAAAGACGGCCCTCGATGACCCCCTGGATAACTGCCCCGCACTCTCCCCCGAAATACAGAGCCGGCCGTATCCCCTCGGCCGTGAAGGGGAGACATTGACCGCCGGCGTCCCCCACGGCGAAAATGCCTCCGACCGTAGGCCTCAAGAGCCGGTTCGGGAGGTACGCGCCGTGGTACGTGGTGGCCCTGACTGCCAGTTCACCGAGAAACCGTTCGAGATAAGGTTTCAACTTCGAGCGTCCCGCGTAGCTCCCCAGCCCGATCAGGCTCCCCTTCCCCACGGGAAAGGCCCAGCCCATCCCGCATGGAATGACGCGCTCGTCAAGCCAGAGGTTGAGCCCCTCGCCCCGGAGGTCAGTCAGCGTTTCGAGACCGAAGGAATAGGCGCCCCCGGCCGGCCTCGTTGTTTCTCCGCCGCTGGCCAGCGCCCGACGCCACCCCGAGCAGTCCACGATCACGGGAGATCGGAAGCGGCCGTCGCTCGTCCTAACCTCGCCGTCCTCCATCCCCGTGACAGCAGCCCTGAGAAATCGAACCCGGCACTGGGCCAGAAGACCCCGGCAGAAGCGCTCGTAGTCGAACGTGCAGAACGGGACATCAGAGAGATCGTAGATAATTGTTCGGTTCGGCATCCTGAGGACGAGACGGTCGTGCACTTGAAGGACGCTCTCTGCGACTCCAAGCTCACGGGGCACCCAGAGAGGGGTCCCGCACGCCGAGGTCTGGACAGCGCCGACCTCGTTGCGATCCACGAGAAGCACCTCGCCCTTGAGGCGGCGGGCCACGGCCAGCCCCGCAAAGCTTGCCCCGACGATAATCGCGTCGTACTCCTTCAGCACGACCCCTCCCCCAAGGTTCGAGACTGATCTCCCCATACCCTACTGATTTCGCGGCTCAATGCAAGCGCCTCCGTCAGAACCAGTGGCGGAGCCACCACTTCTCGAACCAGATCTTCCCCCAGTGCCAGAACCGGCCGGGCTTCCTCAAGCCGATCTCCGGGTTGGGCTCGGCGTAGAAGTTCCCTTTGGCGAATGCGGCCACACCGTGGCCGAGCTCCACGAATCAGTAGCCGTGTCCCGGAAAGCGTGCGTCGCTGGAGACGCCTTTGAGCTTCGCTGCCAGTCGCTCCGCCACGGCTTTCGCCTGAGCGTGAGCAAAGACCCCCGCTTTGGGAAGCATCATTCCGTTGGGAAGCTTGATCGCCGTCACGTCCCCCAGGGCGTACACGTTCTCCACCGGGGTCTCCATGCTCCACTTGTCCACGGGGATCCAGCCCGCCTCGTTGGTGATCCCCGTCTCTCTGATCGCCCGCGGCGGCCTGTGGGGAGGAATGGCGAGAAGGAA
>CAZXPE010000092.1:0-3046 GCA_964642915.1 uncultured bacterium
GGGTGGGCTTGGAGAGCCGCTCGATCCGGGCAAACACATCGCGTCCTGCCCGGCTCACCTTTTTGCCGTCATGAATCTGACGCCAGTATTTCAGGTCCCCCCCAGAGCAGAAGATTCCCTCGATCCCGCCGGTGATCACGAGGGCCCGGGTCTCCCGATCACCCCCTATTTTCTCCACGGCCTCGGCCAGTTCGCTGAGGGCTTGCCGATCGAGCGCGTTTATGGGCGGACGCGTCAGGGTGAGAAGGGCCACCGGGCCTTCCTGCCGGCGGATCAACGAACTCATACGCTCGTCTCCTTTCCCCGATGCCTCTAGTTCTATATTTTGAAAAATATCGAAATGACGGCGCAAAAAAATTTACCCGGCCAGGGCGCGCCTCCGTTCGGCCCTCGGGCGGGTCCCCTTGAAGAAGGCTTCCACTTTCTCCGCGGCCTCGGGGTTGATCGAGCAGTAGACCCACTGGCCGCGCTTCTCGCAGCGGATAAGCCCGGCGTCCCGAAGCTCCTTGAGGTGATGGGAGACGGTGGAGAGGGCCAGGGTGAATCCGCCGGCGATGTGGCAGACGCACATGGCAGGATCCTTACCCGGCCGGCAATGGAGCGCTCCCTCGCGGAGTCGCTCATAGATCGCCAGCCGCTGGGGGTTGGCCAGGGCCCTGAAGATCTTCGCCAGGCTGCCGGAGTCGTTCATTTCAGTATTCCTAGAACTGTCGAAATACTAGCCCCGCCGTCACCGGCCTGTCAAGCGTTTTTTGCGGGCGGATTCTTCTCAACTTTCGCGAGCGAGCGGCCGATTCTCGACGCAACACAACTGCGTATGAATTTACAAATGCTCTCGATCGGTACGGTCGTTCGCCGCCTGATGCGGTTTGGAGGTCGTCTCTGCCTTCCCGCTCGTGGTTTTCCAAAACGCTTCTGGTTCTTGACACTCTTCTGCGCGCTCCTGCTCCAGGCCGGCTCGGCGGCCAACGCTCAGCAAGCGCTTCCGGTTCCGGGCCCGGGACCAATCTCGCCCAGCTCAAGGCCGCAAGAGGCTCCGGAAGTTTCCCTCCCCGAGACGCCGGCTGACGTGCCGGTCCACAGGCCGCCCGAATACGAAGAGGAAAAACGGCGATCGCCGAGAGAGATCGGCATCCCTCCAGGCGGAGTTCAGGAAGATCCCGCTGAGCGCCATCGCAAAGCCGACCCCAAGCAAGGCAAGGGGAGGTAGCCCGGCATGCGCAAAGCGGCGCGTCATGTCGGGCTGGGCGCTGCGCTCATCGCGTTCCTGCTTCCCGGCCTTGGCTGGGCGCAGTCTCCTCCTCCAGAAGCTCCGGCCCTCATCAACAACTTCAACGGGATCAGCTATACGTTCTCGTATCCGCCCGACCCGGTTATCGCCGCTGGCCCTGCGAGCCTGGTGCTCGTCACCAACGGCTCGGTGACGATCCGGGACAAGGGGGGAGCGCTGGTGGCCTCGACCTCGCTTGCGAGCTTTTTCAGCTCGGTGAGGGCCTCGGGTGAGAACGCCTTCGACCCGAAGGTCGTGTTCGACACGGGAAGCAGCCGCTTTTTCCTCCTGGCCGTGGGTCGGGTGAGCAATTCGAGCTGTCTCCCGGGGGCGTGCGTATCCCACTTCTTTTTGGCGGTCTCCAAGACCTCGAGTCCGGCGACTACAGGGTCGGGTGATTGGTATTTCTACGCCTTCGACGCGACGCTCGACGGTGCGACGGCCACGGCCAACTGGGCGGATTACCCGGGGCTGGGAGTGGACGGCCAGGTGGTGGTCCTCACCGCCAATATGTTCTCTTTCAGCTCCAACAGCTTTCAGACGGCGAAGATCAGAATCCTTGAAAAGTCGGTTCTGATCGCGGGAGGCGCAGTCACGTGGACTGACTTCACCGGGTTGACTGATCCTTCTACCGGCGTGATCTCCTTCACCCTTCAACCGGCGTTGACGTTCGGCAGCCCCGGGAGCTTTTTCCTGGTGAGCGCCCCTCTCACATACGGTTCCTGCGACATAGTGGTCTGGGCAATCGCCAATCCCCTCACGGCCCCGACGCTGTCTTCACGGACCGCCTCGGCCAGCGGCACTTGCCTGAGCCCGCCTGACGCGCAGCAGTTGGGCGGAGGGACGCCCCTCGATACCGGCGACAAGCGCCTCTACAACGCCGTCCATCGAAATGGGGCAATCTGGACCGCCCAGTCGATCCAGATGAATTTTGGCAGCGGCAACGTGTCGGCGGTCCGCTGGCTGCAGATAGACGTGAGCGCCTGGCCGGGCTCTGTCAGCTTCACCCAGGACTCGACCTTCGGCGCCGACGGAATCTGGTACTTTTACCCGACGGTGATGGTGGACAGCTCGAACAATCTCGCCCTTGTCCTCGCCCGCTCCAGCGGTTCCGAGTACGGGTCGGCCTACTACACGGGGCGCCTGAGCACCGACTCCGCCAACACACTCCAACCTAGCGCGCTCCTGAAAGCCGGAACTGCCAACCAGAACCTGGTCGACGGCTATGGGCGAAACCGGTACGGAGATTATCTCGGCATCGGTCTCGATCCGAGCGACGGAAGCTTCTGGATGCTCGGTGAGTACGTTGTGACGTCAAGCTCGTGGGGGACGTGGGCAGGAAATTTCAGATTCATCAGCAAAGCTTCCATGACGAGTCCTGCGCCCGGCTCGATCCTGACGGGAGGATCTGAGACCTTCACCTGGAGTGCTGGGGCGAGTGCATCCCTTTACTGGCTCGACATCGGCTCGGCGCTAGGGGGCAAAGAGCGATACACAGGCTCCCAAGGGACGAACCTCTCGCGCACTGTCAACTACCTCCCTGTTGACGGGCGGACCCTCTACGTGAGGCTCTGGTCGCTGCTGCCGAGCGGCTGGCAGTACAACGACTACACCTACACGGCTGCTACAATGACGATCGCCAAGGCGGTGATGTCGAGCCCATCGCCCGGCTCGACGCTGGCGGGCGCGTCAGTGACCTTCACTTGGACAGCGGGGACCAATGCATCCCTTTACTGGCTCGACATCGGCTCGGCGCTAGGGGGCAAAGAGCGATAC
>CAZXPE010000092.1:3146-5082 GCA_964642915.1 uncultured bacterium
GGCTCTGGTCGCTGCTGCCGAGCGGCTGGCAGTACAACGACTACACCTACACGGCGGCGCGACCGTGATTGAATCCGGCCCGCCGACCAGGCTGCTTCAACAATCCCTTACGCGATAACCGTCCGCTGCGCCCGGCGCGAAAGAAGTTTCTGCCGTGAGATAAAGGGGGAGCATTCCCCATCCCTTCCGAATATAATTGTGTTGCGATGGCCCTGCCTGCCGAGATCAGCGCGTTGTGGGAAGAGCTCCAGTCGGTGAGAGCCGAGATCCTGAAAGAGGCCGAGGGACTCTCTCAGTCTCAGGCTGACTGGCGGCCGGGGGAGAGTGAGTGGTCAATCGGGGAGATCCTTCACCACCTGACGGTGGCGGAGGTGAACACGGGGAAGCTTACATCCAAGCTCCTCAAAGAAGCAGGCGAGAGGGCGACGGTCTTTCCCGCTGATCTTTCGAAGCTTGCCCCGCTGCCCCCGTGGCCTTCGGGAATGGAGGCGCCCCCGCTGGTGCGCCCGGAGAAGGGGCACCCTATCGAACGCCTCCTGGCCGACATGGAAGCCGCACGGGAGCGAAGCCGCCAGTCCATCGAGCGGCTGGCGTCGGTGGATCCGAGGCCCCTCACCTGGAGCCACTTTGCCCTCGGTGAGCTGAACCTCGCCCAGTGGTGGATGCTTCAGGCCCGACACGACCGGGACCACCTCCAGCAGCTTCGCGCCATCAAAGCTGCTCCAGATTTTCCTAAGGGCTGAATGAGAGTCATCCTGAGAAATCCGAAGAGGGAAGTGGAGCTTGCGGGGCGGCGGCGGGTGAAGGAGCTGCTTAGCGAGTTGGACATTCTTCCTGACACCGTGCTGGTGATCCGCGGCACAGAGCTTCTTACGGCGGACGCGGTGGTTGGCGAGAACGACGTGATTGAGGTCCGCCCGGTGATCTCGGGAGGCAGCAGATGAAGTGCCGAAAGTGCGGCGGCCCGGCGGCGCTCGAGCTAAGGCGGCACAACGCCGCGTTCTGCGCCCCTGACTTCATCGAGTTCTTCAGACGGCAGGCGAGGGAAGCTATCGGCAAGCACAGGATGTTCACCCGGGACGAGACGGTCCTGGTGGCCGTCTCGGGGGGCAAGGACTCTCTGGCCCTCTGGGATGTGCTGTTGCTGGAGGGCTACAGGACGGCGGGGCTTCATCTCGACCTGGGGATCTTTGACTACTCCAGGGAGTCGAAGGCCAAGTGCGAGGCCTTCGCCGCCGGGCGCGGCGCCACGCTCCTGGTCGTCAAGGTCGAGGACGAGGTGGGGGCGCCGATCCCTCAGGTGGAGGCCGCCACTCGCCGCCCCGCCTGCTCGGCCTGCGGGCTATCCAAGCGCTACCTGATGAACAGAGTCGCGCTCGACCAGGGCTTTTCTGTCGTCGCCACAGGCCACAACCTGGACGATGAGGCGGCTACACTCTTCGGCTCGGTGATGCACTGGCAGACAGAGGCGCTCTCCCGCCAGTCGCCCGCGCTCGCCTCCACCCATCCCAAGCTGGCCCGCCGGGTGAAGCCTCTCTACCGCCTCTCAGAGCTGGAGACGGCTGCCTACGCGTTTCTTCGCGGAATCGACTACGTCGTGGAGGAGTGCCCGTTCTCCAAAGGCGCCACCTCCCTCATGAACAAGGAGATCCTGAACCGGCTTGAGGACGCCTCTCCCGGAGCCAAGGCGAACTTCTTCTACGGCTTCCTGGAGAAAGGCCGCAGCGCCTTCGAGAAGGCCGAGGGGGTGGCGCTCTCGGAGTGCGTCCGCTGCGGCCAGGCCACCACAGGCGAGCTTTGCGCCTTCTGTAAGCTCGCTGACCGGGTCAAGCGCTCCTCTTGACCGCCTGCCTTGTTCGGCTATCAGGGAAAGATTCTTTCAGTTGACCTCTCCTCGGGGGAGCTGACCACCGGCGGGTTCGGGGAGGAGTTCGCC
>CAZXPE010000092.1:5092-8400 GCA_964642915.1 uncultured bacterium
TCGCAGCGAGGCTCGTGTTCGACAGGCTCCCCGCGCGCCTCGACCCGTTCGATCCCGGCAACCTGGTCGTCTTCGCCGTCGGACCGCTGACCGACACTGACGTGCCGGGGAACAGCCGGCTCTGCGTCGCCTCGAAATCCCCCCTCACGGGGCTCTTCTTCGACTCGACCTTCGGCGGTCAGTTTCCGGTGACGCTCAAGCGCGCCGGCTTCGATGCCATCGCCATATCAGGGAAGGCGTCGCGGCCTTCTTACCTCCTGGTGACCGAGTCGGGAGCCGAGGTCAAGCCGGCTGAGAAGCTCCGGGGCCTTCCGACCAGGGAAACGGTTGACGCCGTCCGTGAGCTGGAGGGCCCGGAGACCGATGTGGTGGCCATCGGACCGGCGGGGGAGCGGCTTGTTCGCTGCGCCCGCATGGTCCACTACTGGCGGAACCGGGAGGCGGTCGCAGGGCGCGGCGGAATTGCCGCTGTCCTGGGGGCAAAGGGTATCAAGGCCGTGGCTGTGAGGGGAAGCAGAAGGACTGATCTGGCCGATCCCGCTTCTCTCAAAAAGCTGGTAGCTGAGCGCCGCGAGGGTCTTTCAAGGGCGACCGAGGCGCTCAAGACTTACGGGACGCCGTTTCTCGTCCAGCCGGTCAACGCGCTGGGAACCCTGGGCGCCCGCAATCAGGCCCGCGAATGGACCGATGAGGTCCGGTCGCTGAGCGGGGAGCTCTACAAAGAGCGCTACTGGGTCAAGGATACGACGTGTCTCAAATGCTCGATCGCCTGCGGGAAGAGCGTGGAGGTGCCCGAAGGCCCCCACAAAGGGCTCAGGTGGAAGATCCCCGAGTTCGAGACGCTCTATTCCCTCGGGACGATGAACGAGGTGTGGGACGCGGCTGCAATGGTCCGGGCGGAAGAGCTTTGCGACAAGCTCGGGCTCGACACGATCAGCATGGGGGTGAGCATTGCGTTCCTCCTGGCCTGCGCCGAGGCGGGTTTGGCTCCGAAAGAAAGCGACGGGGTCTCGCTTCGCTTCGGCGAGGCCGAGACACTGCTCCGCCTCATTGAATTGACGGCTCGCCGAGAGGGGATCGGCGACCTCCTGGCCGAGGGATCGGCCCGAATGGCCGATCGGTTCGGCCCCGTCTCCCGCACGCTCCTCTACTGCGTGAAACGGCTTGAGCTTCCCGCCCACTCGGCGAGGGCGCTCAAAGGGATGTCTATCGGCTATGCCACGGGGACCAGGGGCGGGAGCCACCACGACACGCGCCCGACGCCTCAGTACGCCCAGGGGTTCGACCGGCACGGAACGGAAGGCAAGGCGCTCTTCGCAATGAAAAGCCAGCACTTCACTGCCGTGGGCGATTCTCTCGTCCTCTGCCGGTTCACAGGCGAGCGCGGCCTCGGCCTCTTCCTCAACGAGAATTACACGCGGGCCGTCGGCGCCGCGACGGGGTGGGACCTCGGGGTCGAAGAATTGGAGCGGATCGGCGAGCGTATCGTTAACCTCGAGCGCTCCTTCAACGTAAGGGAGGGGGCGGCGAGGAGCGCTGACGTCCTGCCTCACCTTGTAATGAGCGAGCCGATTCCGTCGGGGCCTTCTCGGGGGATGCGCTGTCCCGAGGAGGAGCTGAACGCCATGCTGGATGAATACTACGCCCTGAGAGGGTGGACCCCTGACGGGATTCCGAGCCCGGAGAAGCTGGCCGAGCTGGGACTGTCTGATCTCCGTTGACAGCCGGGAGGGCAGAGAATAAGATGAATCATCATTCAGTCGTCATCCGGATCGCCTTCAGAGCAGAAGGAGGAGACCATGCCGAACGCGGTGATAGTTGAAGCTGTCAGGAGCGCCGTCGGGAAGCGGAATGGGAAGCTCTCTGGGGTCCGCCCCGACGACCTCGCCGGGCACGTCCTGAAAGAGCTGGTGGCGAGGGCGAAGATCGACCCCATCGAGGTCGAGGACGTGATCCTCGGGTGCGTTGACCAGGTGGGAGAGCAGGGGTTTAACATTGCCAGAAACGCGGCGCTGATCGCGGGGTTCCCGCTGGACGTTTGCGGCACGACCCTCGACCGGATGTGCGGCTCGGGCCAGCAGGCGGCGAACTTCGCCGCCATGGGAGTCATGGCGGGGCAGTACGACTGCGTGATCGCCGGAGGGATCGAGCACATGACCCGCGTCCCCATGGGGTCGAACGCCGAAGGGCCGGGAGAAGGCCCTTTCAGCCCCAAGCTCTCTGAGCGTTACACCATTGTTCCCCAGGGGATCTCAGCCGAGCTGATCGCCGAGAAGTGGGGGCTCAAGCGCGAGGAGCTTGATGAGTATTCAGGTCAGAGCCACGAGAAGGCGGGCCGGGCGATTGCCGAGGGGCGCTTCAGTCGCGAGATCGTGCCGGTGAAGCTCACCGACGGGAGCGCCTTCGACACCGACGAGGGGGTTCGTGTCCCGGTGAACCGTGAGAAGATGGCCTCGCTCCAACCATCTTTCAAAACCGATGGTGTGGTCACAGCAGCCAACTCCTCTCAGATCTCCGACGGCGCCGCGGCGCTTCTCATCATGTCAGAGGCCAAAGCCAGGGCGCTCGGCCTGACCCCTCGGGCCCGCATCGTGGCCACGGCTCTGGCCGGCGTGGACCCCACGATCATGCTGACCGGCCCCATTCCGGCGACACAGCGGGTACTGAAGAAAGCCGGTATGAGGCTGGAGGAGATCGACCTCATCGAGATCAACGAGGCCTTCGCCTCTGTGGTCCTGGCGTGGGAGCGTGAGCTTCACCCCGACATGTCCCGGGTGAACGTCAACGGCGGAGCGATCGCCCTCGGCCATCCGCTCGGGGCGACAGGGGCCAAGCTGATGACCACTCTCCTCCACGAGCTGGAGCGAACGGGGAAGCGCTGGGGACTCCAGACGATGTGCATCGGCATGGGGCAGGGGATCGCCACCATCATCGAGAGGCTTTAGCGCCGTGCCGATAACCTTCGCATCTCCGCGTCCTCGGTCGTTGCCGATCCTCACGTATAACTGCATACGCTCCGGTCGGCTCCTCCCTGCGTCCTTGATCTGCTCGGTTCTCGGCACGGCTCCAAATGTGCGCGGAAATCTCTGTCATGAGGTTTAGCTGATGGCGCTCTTCAGGTGCGCGAAGTGCGGGAAGACGGCGCCGGTGCAGAAGGTGTGCTGTGGGCGCCCGATGAAAAAAGCCGGCTGACGCCGCGCCGATAACCGTCGCATCTCTGCGTCCTCGATTCGTCGCCAATCCTCACGTATAACTGCATACGCTCCGGTTGGCTCCTCCCTGCGTCCTTGATCTGCTCGGTTCTCGGC
>CAZXPE010000093.1:0-2026 GCA_964642915.1 uncultured bacterium
GTTTCGGCAGATTCTGCAGGAACTCGGGCTCGCTGAGGTCGTGCGCATCGAGTAGCGAGATCCTCCTGCCGCGCTCCTCGCGGCGCAACTACTTTTGTGAGAACCTATCGTTGGAAAGTATGAAGAATCTTTTTAGTTACGGCGGCGCGGGGGGGGATCGGGAGCGAGGGGCGAGGGTTGTTGAACCGAGCCTCACTGTTCCACGATGGGGAAGTACTGGCGGTAGATGAGGGACATCTCTCGCGGGAACACCCCGAGCCGATCTCCCTCCTTCACCGTCCGGCCGAGCCCCGAGTACTGGAAGTTCAGGAAGAGATGGCTCACCTCCTCCGTGCTCAGGCCGAGTCGCTTCAGCACATCCCCGATGGTCGCGCCCTCCTCCACCGTGACTGTCAGGCGCGTGCCGTTCTCTTCGTCTCCGCCCCGGCGAAGCCGCCCGTAGAGGTGAACCTCCACCCTCACTGTCCCACTGTCACACGTAGAGGAGCCCCATGTTCTTCGGGAAGACGCCCACCCGATCGCCGTCACTGAGCGCCAGGGCTCCGTCGTCAGAGAGCGCGCCGTTGACAAAAAAGTGGCTCACTTCCTGCCGCCGGTCGATGCCGATTCGCCTGAGCGCACCCTCCACCGTCTCCCCCTCCGGGACGGCGAGGGCTATGACCGAGTCAGCCTGAGGATCTTGGGCCGGAGCGTACAGCCTGAGCCGGCCGTAGAGCCTGATCTCGACCGATGCCACCTCTAGCTCAGGGCCTCACGAAGGCGTAGACGCTGTCCAGCAGCTCCTCGGGGACGTCGAAGACCGCGTTGTGCGGGGGAACCGGCTCCCGCGTCATAAACTCCGGCAGGCGGTCGTGAGCGTTTGTGAGCCCCGCCGCCTCGTTGAACTGCCGCTCCGCTTTGAGGATCTCAAGCCCCAGGGGGCCGATGTCGTTGACCGTCCAGGACTCTCCCACGACCGCCGCGCACGACTCCACCATCCCCTGGAGCCCATCGGGAATGTCGAGGACCGCGAAGGCGTCGAAGAGACAGTAGCCGGTGGAATCGATGAAGGCCGTTGATGCCTGGAAGGCGCGGGACAGCTCGGCCTTCTGAACCGAAAAGGGATCCGCCTTCCCGCCGACCCCCAGGATCTCGGAGGCGATGGTGTAGCCGGAGGTGTGATCGGCACCCATGGTGGAGGTGGCGTAGGTGACCCCGATCCCTTTCACCACCCGGGGCTCGTAGGCCGGCATCGCCTGCCCTTTCACTACCGGCACCCGCGTGACTCCGAAGGCCCGGCCGGTGAATGCAGCGCCCTGGCCGAGGATTCGGCCGAGCGGTGTCCCCTTTCTGACATCCTCATCCAGGAGGCGCTTGGCGCCCGCTGCGTCGCCGAACTGAAGCAGCCCCCCCTCCATGGCCACGGCGATTGTGGCGCCCATCTCGATCGTGTCCAGCCCCACGTCGTTGCAGAGCCAGACGAGGTCCGCCAGGTCATCCAGGTTGCCGATCCCGCAGTTGGCGCCGAGGGCCCAAACCGACTCGTACTCGAGGACCGATGTGTGGAAGCTTCCGTCAGGCTTCGCCCAGCGGTTTGAGCACTGGATGATGCACCCCGGGTGGCACGGGTGCCCGGTCATCCCCTGACCGTCGCGCTGCTTGACAGTCTCGTGGATCGCCTCTCCGCTGATCTTTGCCGCCAGCTCGAAGCGCCCGCTCCTGAAATTCCGGGTGGGAAAGCCGCCTGCCTCGTTCATGATGTTGACCAGGACGGCTGTGCCGTAGGTGTTGAGAGCGCCGCCCTCCTTGGTGACGTCATGGCGGAGAGAGGCGTCGGTGAGCTTCTTGATCGCCTGCTTGAAGCGTTCGGAATCGGCGATGGCCACTCCTGGCCCTCCCTCGTCGTCGATCACGATCGCCTTCAGCCCCTTGGCCCCCATCACCGCTCCCAGGCCCCCGCGGCCCGCGTAGCGGCCCGCCGTGTTCTCCTTGTCGTTTACGCAGATCCCAGCGGCCGCCATCCGCATCTCTCCCGCCGGCCCCACCC
>CAZXPE010000093.1:2036-8352 GCA_964642915.1 uncultured bacterium
CCCCGATGATAGCCACCTCCCCGTGACGCTCCCGGAGGAGCCGGCAGACTTCGTACATTCCCTTCCCCGCCAGATCGTCAGCGGGCAGGATCTTCGCCCCGTCCTTGGTGATCTTGAGGAGGTAACGCTTCCCCGGCGCTGCCGGCTCTCCTTCCACCACGATCCCCTTGATCCCGAGGCGCGCGATCATCTGCGAAGACATCCCGCCCGAGTTACTCTCCTTGATTCCTCCAGTCAGGGGGCTCTTCCCTCCGAATGAGGTGCGGCCGGAGGTCGAGGCAGCCGTCCCGCTGACGAGCCCCGGAGCAATGACCAGCTTGTTCGACTGACCGAGCGGGTGACAGGTCGGCGGCACCTCCCTCGCTACCACGAGCGAGGTGAGGCCTCTCCCGCCCCAGGAACGTAACTCCTTCGGCACTTCCTCAAACCGTGTCGTCAGATCGGTCATGTTGACTCGAAGTAATCTAGCCATCTCTCGCTCCTCCTTTTGCCGGACCACCTCCCGCCAGGGGAGGGAATACAGCGATGCGATCCCCCTTGTTCAAAGCATAATCCTCGTGCTGGATGATGCCGTTGACGAACACGACATGCCTTACCTCTCTCGGGATACCAAGGCTATCCAGGAGCTGGCCCACAGCGGTCTGCTCTTCCACTGCGACGAGGACAGGGCTCCCCAGCTCCACTTCAGGCCGGTAACGCCGAAGGTAGGCATAGAGGTAAACCTCCACGGTGATCACGCCGACGTCTCGCTCCTTCCTCGAGCAGTCAGGAATCATCGCCGCGGCAACAGTAACATGACAACTCAAGTGGAGCAAATCAACCCAAGGGCCGGAAGTGGAGGATGTCCCGGATGCTCCCCTCGCGCTCCTCCCGCCAGACCGCTCCGACCCTCATGCCGATGCGCACCTCGGCCCTCATCCGCCCCACGTCGGCCAGCTCCACCTCTCCCAGCAGGTGCTGGAGCGCTGTGTCGGCGCCATCCAGCTTGACCAGGATCGTGCAGTACGGCGGCTCAGGCAGACCCGTGAAGCGGGCGTAAGTGACCGTGAATGCCTCCAGCGTGCCCTCCTGCCCGACCTCCACCCACTCCTCCAGAGGCACGAAGCAGCGCTCGCAGAAGGGGCGGGGCGGCATCAGCACTCGCCTGCAGCGGAAGCAGCGCAGGCCGAGAATGCGCTTCTCCTTGAGGGCGTTGAGGAAGTGGCTCGCGACCCGGCCGGCCGTGTAGCGAAACGGCAGGTCCCACCGGCCCGGGATGATGATCGGCTCCTGCTCAGCGGCCATCCTTGCTCCTCCTCTGTCAGGGCGGCTGACTGCTTAGGATCATCAGCGTATGAAAGCCGATGGCAGCTCCCCAGGCATGAGCCAGCGCCTTCTTCACGCTCGGCACCTGGCGCTCGCCGGCTCTGCCCATCACCTGGAGCGCGGCCTCGGCCACGCGGATCAGCCCCGAAGCGCCGATGGGGTTCGTCGTGAGCACGCCGCCTGAGGGGCAGACCGGGAGCTGGCCTTCCATCGCTGTCACGCCCCGGCGGGCGAGATCCGCTCCCTTTCCCGGCTCGCAGAAACCGAGAGCCTCGTACTCTATGATCTCCTGAATGGAGAACGCATTGTAGAGCTCAGCCACGTCCAGCTCCTCCAGCGGCTTCTCGATCCTGGCCTGCTTGTAAACCCGGCGCGCCAGCAGAGAGAGGCTGTCCCATTCCTCGTACCAGGTCCGGTCGCCCACCCAGTAGTTGTCAGTGATCTGGCCGGCCCCGAGGACCCAGGCCGGTTGGCCGGCGAGGCGCCGGACGCTCCGCTCCGAGGCGAAGACGAGGGCGCAGGCACCGTCGGAGCTTGGGCAGCAGTCGGAGAGGCGCAGGGGCCAGCAAATCAGACGGCTCCCCCGGGCCTCCTCCGGCGTGAGCTGACGCCGGAGATGAGCGCAGGGATTGCGACAGGCGTTGGCGTAGTTCTTCACAGCGATCCGGGCCAGATCCTCCTCAGTCGTCCCGTAGCGCCAGAAGTGGCGCGCGGCCTGGAGCGCGGCGATGGAGATGGCGCCGGCTCCGAGCCAGCGCTCGTAGACCGGGTCGATGCAGGTGTTCAGTACGGGCTGGGCCTCCAGCGTCTCCCCAACCCGCTGGGAGGTGACAGCCAGGACGAGATCGAAGAGCCCTGAGGCCACGTGGTAGTAGCCGGCCAGCGCCGTGGAGCCGCCCGTGGTGCCACCCGTCGTGATTTTCATGAACGGCCGATTGGCGGCTCCAGCGCCAGAGCAGGCCTCCACGTTCCAGCGCTCAGGAGCGGCGGACCGCGTGCTCCCCCGCCAGGATGAGGGCCACACCGCCCACTGACTGAGGCGGGCAGTGAAGAGCCCGCAAGGGATAAGAGATCAGGTCTGAGTCAAGCACCTCCTGCGCAGTCACCTCCGATCGGAGGTGGGACCGGGGGTTCCCGGCTCCGCACTTCCGGTTCTTGACGACCACCCGGGCCACGCGCTCCTCGCTGATCCTGTGCCGCTCCGAGTAGGCGCACGCCTGGAGTGCCAGGCTCACGAGGTGACTCTGGCCCAGAGGGCGGAGGAAGAGCGGATCGAAGACGACATGGCTCACGGTCTCGAAAGAGGATTCGGCGTGGCCGTGGCCTGCCACCAGCGCCATGTCGAAGAGCCCTGCGGCCAGGCGCATATAGGCGTAGGCGAGGGCCATGATGCCGTCCTCCCCCACGTGGCTCGAATCTTTCAGGTAGCCGCCGGCAGCCATCGCGGTGTGCATGTCGGAGATGGTGCGGCCATCCACAGCATCCCAGCCTGAGCAGATGACGGTGTCCACGTCGCCGCGGTCAAGCCCGGCGTCGGCCAGGGCCAGTCGCGCCGCCTCGTAGTCATGCTCGTAGTAGACTCGATCGGGCGCCGCGGCCCGATACTCAGTCTGGCCGATGCCGACGATGGCGACTCTCCCGAGCACCGACGGTGATGGCATCAATAGGTGTTCAGACGGTCACGTCGTGACCTGATTTTCCTCGGTCAGGCGGGCTAGGCCGTGAAGGCCTGAGAGACGGAGAAGGGCCTGGGGCTCACGGATCGTAATCTCGCGGCCCTGGATTGAGAGGATCCCCTTGGCGCGGAACTCGTGGAGAAGACGAATGGCCGTCTCTGTCGCCAGCCCTGCCATCTCTGCCAGCTCCTGGCGGGAGAGGAGCAGAGAGAGACGGACCCCGTCCCGGTCGCGGACCCCGTAGGTCATCTGAAGCATGAGGAGCGTCTCTGCGAGCCGCTGCCGCGCGCTCATCAGCGCCATGTCGCGCACCCACTCCTCGGCTATCCTGAGGTCGTGAGAGAGCTTCCGAATCACGGCAAGGGCGAGGGTCGGACAGCGGGTGAGGAGGGGAAGCACTGCATCACGAGGAATGAAGCAGAGAAGCGAGTCCTCCAGAGCCACCGCCGTCCCCCTGTATGGCTCGTCGGAGAACAGCGCTCTGTACCCCACCACGTCTCCGGGGTGGGCCAGCCTGACGATCTGCTCCCGACCGGCCGGCCCCGATTTGGCGACTTTGACAGCGCCTGAGAAGACGCAGAAGAGCCCTACAGGGGTGTTCTCCTCGTGGAAGACCACCTGCCCCTTCTTGTAGAGGCTCGTGTGCTTCCGCGTCCCCAGCTCGTGAAGCTCGCTCGACGGCAGCACGCAAAACAGGCCGTTCTTGCCGTGAGGACACGCCTCGCAGCTCGCCGACGGTCTCATCTTCACGCCCGATAGCGGATCGCCTCGACGAGGAGAAACTCTCCGCCGCCCGGCCCCTTGACTTCGGCTTCCACCATCGCCTCCCTCACAGCTTCAGCTCGGCGATGCTCCTGCGCACCGCATCCGCTGAGCGCTGAACGAGAGCTTTCTCCTCCTCTGTGAGAGCGACCTCGAGAACCTCCTCCATCCCATCGCGGCCTAGTTTCACCGGAACGCCGAAGCAGATCTCTTTGAGCCCGTACTCCCCGTCGAGGAGGACCGAGCAGGGGAAAATCCGCTTCTTGTCCCGGAGCACCGCCTCAACCATCTGGACCACAGCGGCTCCCGGCGAGTAATAGGCGCTACCGGCCTTGAGGAGCGCCACGATCTCCCCGCCGGCTTTCCGCGTCCGCTCCACGATCCGGTCGATCTTTTCCTTGGAGAGCAGCTCGGTGATCGGCACCCCCGCCACGGTGCAGTACCGCGGGAGCGGCACCATCTCGTCGCCGTGACCGCCCAGGACCAGGGCCTGAGTCTCCTCCACCGAGACCCCCAGCTCGTGGGCGACAAACGTCCTGAAGCGCGTTGAGTCCAGGACTCCGGCCTGTCCGACGACCCGGTGCCTCGGCAACCCGCTCCGCTTGGCAGCGAGATACGTCATCGTGTCGAGAGGGTTGGTGACCATGATGAGAAACGCTCCGGGCGAGGTCTTCACGACCTCGTCAATGACCCCTTCCACGATCGCCTTATTGGTGGCCAGGAGGTCCTCCCGGCTCATTCCGGGCTTGCGGGCCACCCCTGCGGTCACCACGACCACCTCCGAGTTGGCCGTCTCCGCGTAGTTGTTTGTTCCCACGACACGGCAGTCGAACCCCTCGAGGGGGCCGGCCTCCCAGAGATCGAGCGCCTTCCCCTGGGGGAGCCCCTCGATCACATCAACCAGGACGACGTCCCCCAGCTCCTTCGCGGCGGCCCAGTGGGCCGCCGTCGCCCCTACGTTTCCTGCTCCGACGATAGTGATCTTCGGTCTCATGGCGCACCTCCTGCCGGTTACCCGCGCTTGGCCATCGGCACGTAGTCGCGGATGTCATACCCGTCGTAAACCTGCCGAGGCCGGTTGATCCGTTGCTCGGAATCCAGGAGCATCTCCTCCCACTGGGCCAGCCACCCCGAGGTCCGCGGGATGGCGAAGAGAACCGGGAACATATCGACCGGGAAGCCCATGGCCTGGTAGATGATCCCCGAGTAGAAGTCCACGTTAGGGTAGAGCTTGCGCGTGACGAAGTAGTCGTCCTGCAGGGCGATCCTCTCAAGCTCGAGCGCGATCTCCAGGAGCGGATTCGTCCCCGTCACAGAGAAGACTTCGTCGGCGATCTTCTTGATGATCCGGGCCCGCGGGTCGTAGTTCTTGTAGACCCGGTGGCCGAAGCCCATCAATCGCCCCTTCCCCGCCTTCACCTCCTCGATGAACGCCGGCACCTTGTCCCTTGACCCGATCTGGGCCAGCATCCTGAGCACCGCCTCGTTGGCGCCGCCGTGGAGCGGGCCGTACAATGCGGCCGCGGCCCCCGCCAGGGTGGAGTACGGATCCGGGTGAGAGCTTCCGATGCAGCGCATGGTGTTGGCGCTGCAGTTCTGCTCGTGGTCGGCGTGCAGGATGAAGAGGACGTCCAGGGCCCGCTCCAGCGCCGGGTCAGGCTTGTACTTCAGCTCGGTGGTCTTCAAGAGCATGTTGAGGAAGTTGCCCGCATAGGAGAGGTCGTTGTCCGGATAGGCGTAGGGCATCCCCAGGCTGTGCCGGTAGGCGAAGGCCGCCAGCGTGGGCATCTTGGCCATGAGCCGGGTGATCTGCTTCCGGCGGCACTCCGGATCCTGGATGTTCTTGGCGTCCGGATAAAAGGTGGAGAGCGCCCCCACGGTGCCGACCAGGATCCCCATGGGATGGGCGTCGTAGTGGAACCCGTCAAGGAACTTCTTGATCGACTCGTGGATCATGGTGTGGTGCGTGACCTCGTGGACCCAGCCGTCCAGCTCTCTTCGGGTGGGCAGCTCGCCGTTGAGGATCAGATACGCGACTTCCAAATATGTGGACTGCTCGGCGAGCTGCTCGATGGGGCAGCCCCGGTACCTCAAGATGCCCCGCTCCCCGTCGATGAAGGTGATCTTGCTACGGCACGAGGCGGTGTTTCCTGAAGCGGGGTCGTAGCTCATGAGCCCGAAGTCGTCATCGGACACCTTGATCTTCCGGAGATCCTCCGCCCGTATTGCCGCCCCGTATGTCGGGTAGGTCCCGTAGATGATGGGGACCTCGTAGCTCTTCTCAGTGCGGTTGTCGATGATCGTCAGCGTGTCCTTGCTCATGGTCGTCCTCCTTCTCGGCACGAAGTATTTTCGTCCGTCAGCACGGCCTTCCCTCGTAGATCATCCGGCGGGCCCGCGCCTCGATCTCCGCCGGGCTCAGCGGGTTCCGAGCAACCCCGGTCTCCACGGCGGCCGTCCCCACGGCAGTAGCCACCGCCACGGGGACCCGGAAGTCCATCATGTCGGGAATGATCCGATCCTCACGAAGCTCATGTTCTCCGATGAGGGAGGCAATGGCGCGGGCGGCTGCC
>CAZXPE010000094.1:0-8306 GCA_964642915.1 uncultured bacterium
CCTCGGGGGAAAGCCCGAGGCGGTAGTAGCCCGCGATGTGGGCGACCGACGTGCGTGTTCCCCGTATGATCGGGACTCCACCGCACACGCCCTCGGCGACGGTGATATGAAGATGTTCTATCTTTTCCATGTCGGCCACTCCCTTTCCTCTTCGAACGCTTGTGCAGGTATCCTACCGAGGAAACGCCGGGAATCGCAAGGGAATCGTTCTGAGGGGGAGGAGGCTTATCTGCCGGGGCGGGGGGTGTTGGCGGTGCGGCCGTTGACCCACTGCCAGCGCGCGGCGAGCGCCTCCTTCCAGCGAGGGAAGCGGACCCACGAGAAGACCCGGAGCCCCCTGAGGTCGTCGAAGGTCGAGTAGATCACCGGCGTCACGAGAAGGGTCACGAGAAGAGCGAGAGCTTGGCCTCCCACAACCACGGTCGCGAGAGAGGCCCGGGAGGCCGCGCCGTCTCCCCGCCCGAGCGCTACAGGGAGCATCCCAGCGATGATCGCCAGAGTGGTCATCAGGATCGGGCGGAAGCGGGCGCGGTCGGCCTTGATCTGGGCCTCGGCGCGCGGCAGCCCTCGGGCCCTCAGCACGTTGGTGTAGTCAACCTGGAGGATGGCGTTCTTCTTCACGACCCCCATCAGGAGGAAGAAGCCCATGATCGAGTAGATGTTGAGAGTCATCCCCGCGATCATGAGGGTGAGGAGGCCGAAGGGGATCGCCAGGAACAGCGAGACCATGATGGTGACGGGGTGGATGAACGATTCGAACTGGGCAGCCAGCACGATGTAGATGAACGCCAGAGCGAGGACGAACGCGATAAGGAAGTTCTGGAGGGCCTCGGCGAGGAGCTTGCCGCGCCCCGTCGTCACGGTGCCGTACTCGGAAGGCATCCTGATCTCCCTCACGGCTGCGTGCCCCTCCTGAATGGCTTCAGCCAGCGGCTTCTTGTGAAGATTGGAGATGATGGTGATCGACCGTTCCTGGGCGTAGCGCTCGATCTGGCCGGGGCTCGTTCCGGCGTGAAGCCTGGCGACATTTGAGAGCTTGACCAGCCTCCCCCCCGACCCCGGCAGTGTCAGCTCAGGGATGACCGAGGGGTTGTTCCTGAACTCTTCCTTGAGCCTGAGCCTCACGTTGTACTGCTCGCCCTCCTCCCGGTAGAACCCTACCTCTTCTCCCCCGACCAGCGTTCTCAGTGTCGAGGCGATCGTGTCGGCGCGGACTCCGAGGTCGGAGGCTTTCTGGCGGTCGATTGAGACCTGCGTCTCCGGCTGGCGGAGAGACTGCGCTGTGTCGAGATCAACGAAGCCGGGCTTTTCCGAAAGGGTCTTGATCGCCGAGGCCGCATACTGCTCCAGCCGCTGGAGGTCAGGCCCGCGCAGTATCAGGTTGAAGGGGGTCTGCCTGAAGCCTCCCCCGCCGATCAGGCTGATCTGCTGGGCGCTGATCCTGAGCCCCGGAAAGTCTGCGAGCCGCCGCCGCGCCTCCTGCTTCAGCTCCTCCTGGCTGCGCTTCCGCTCGGAGAGATGGGAGAGCCCCACGTAGATGGAGATGTCGGTCACGTTGGAGCGGTGCTGGCCGCGCACCCCGATGGTGGTGAAGAGGGTCCTGACCTCGGGGATTGCGCGGATCTCTTTCTCCAACGCTCCAGCGATCTCGGCAGAGCGCTCCAGCGAAGAGCCCGGAGGGGCTTCGGCCACCACCTCGAACTCGCTCATGTCGTCGTCCACGATGAACTCGAGCCTCGAGGCCTTGAGGAGGAACCACCCGGAGACGAGGATCAGGAGCGCTCCCACCAGCACCATGGCCCGGTGGTGGAGGCACCAGCCGAGGGCCCGTTCGTACCGCGACTCGACTGCGCGGTAGAGGCGGGACTCCTTTGAGGTCGGCGCCTGGGGGCCGTTCTCGTCGTGGCCGGCCAGGATCCTCGACGCCGCCATCGGGGTCAGGGTGAAGGCGACAAGGAGGGAGACCATGATGGCGAAGGTAACGGTGAGGCCGAAGGAGTTCCAGAACTTCCCGACCAGCCCCCCCATGAAGGCGACCGGAAGGAAGATGACCACCAGCGAGAGAGTCGTCGCCATGACGGCGAGGGAGATCTCCCTGGTCCCGACGATGGCGGCCTCGAACGGGGGCCGGCGCTCCTCTTCAGAGTGGCGGAAGATGTTCTCCAGCACGATGATGGCGTCGTCGATGACGATCCCGGTGGAGAGGGAGAGGCCGAGCATCGTGAGGTTGTTGAGGGTGAAGCCGGCGATTCTCATCGCGGTGAAGGTGGCGATGATCGAGCAGGGGATCGCCAGCGCGGCGACGAACGCGGGCCTGAGTTTCTTCACTGCGAGGAAGAAGATCATCGTCGCGACGATGGCCCCGCCCGTGACCTGGAGGAGCAGCTCGGCCTTCCCGTAGAGGAACGCGGCGCCGACGGCAGCGACGATCGCCGCGATCGCCGCTCCCTCCCACCAGAGGAGGTTCCCGATGAAGACGGCGACGATGAGGCTCGCGAGGAGGCCGCCGAGGAGGAGATGGTCCTGCACCTCGTGGAAGGAGCGCTTGATGAAGCGGGAGAGGTCGCGGACGACCTGGAACTGGATGTCGGAAGGGAGCCCCTTCTTGATCTCGGCGAGCTTTGCCTTGGCGGCGTCAACGACGGCGACGGTGTTGGTTCCCGACTGCTTCCGGATCAGGAGTGAGACGGCGTTCTCGCCGTCGAGGCGGGAGAGGGTGCGGGGCTCCTCTTCTCCGTCCGCCACGGTGGCGATGTCGCGGACCCTGACCGGGCCCTCCTTGAAGTCGGCCACGATCAGGTCGCTGAACGCCTCCACGGACTCGATCCTGCCGAGTGTCCTGAGCCCCTCCTCGCGCCCTCCCGCTGTGATCCGGCCCCCGGGGATCTCGACGTTCTGGCGCTGGAGGGCTTCCTTGACCTGCTGGATCGAGAGCCCGTAGGCGGTGAGCTTTCCGGGGTCAACGAAGACCTGGATCTCACGCCTGCGGTCTCCGACGAGGGTGATGGCGCCGATGTCCTTCACGGTCTCGAGCTGGCGCTTGATCCGCTTGTCGGCGATCTCTGTGACCTCCCGCGCCGAGCGGCGGCCGGAGACGACCAGGGCCATGACAGGAGCCGAGTCCGGGTCGAACTTCTCGACGATCGGCGCGTCGGTGCCCTGGGGGAAGCGGGAGACCACCGCTGCGACCTTCTCCCTGACGTCGTTGGCCGCCTCCTGGACGTTCCTCTCGAGCACGAATGTGGCGAAGACCTGTGACTGCCCCTCGGGGCTGGCTCCCGGCAGGCGGGTGGTGATCGTGATCGTCGGCAGATCAACTTTCGGGAAGATGTCCACGCCGAGCTGGACGAACGAGGCGCCGCCCAGCACCACGAGCGAGGCGATCAACATCGTGGTGAAGACGGGGCGTCTGACGAAGACTTCGAGGAAGCCCACGCTACTTTTCCCCCGGCTTTCTCTCGACGATCGTCACCGGAGCGCCGTTCCAGAGCTGGGAAAGGTTCCCGGTGGCGACAGTCTCTCCGGGCTTGACTCCCTCTATGATCTCCACCCACCCGGCCTCGCGGGCGCCTGCCCTGACCATTCGCTCCTGGACTTTTCCGTCGGACGCCACGAAGACCTTGGTGATCCCCACGAAGTAGACCACCGCCTCGGCGGGGATAAAGGCCGCGCCCTCCTGCTTTCGCGTGAGGACAGCCCCCCTGGCGAAGAAGCCCGCCTTGAGCCTTCCGTCTCCATTCGGCACCCGCGCCTCGATGGAGAGAGTGCGGGTCTGGACATCCACTGCCGGCGCCACTCGCGTCACCCTGCCGGTGAAGCTCCGGCCGGGGAAAGCCTCAACGCTGATCTGGGCCGGCTGCCCCGGCGAGACCTCGGGGGCGAAGCGCTCGGGGATCGTGCCGGCGTATTTCAGCGGGTCGGAGACCACGAGGGTGAAGAGGGCGGAGTTTTCTCTCACGTACTCTCCCGCTGAGACGTGGCGGCGGGCGATGGAGCCGGCCAGGGGGGCGCGCACTGTCGTGTCCTCCAGCCGCTTTTGGGCAAGGCCGAGAGCAGCCTCTCTCTGCTTCACCTGGGCCTCTGCCGCTTTCAGGGCGGCGCGATCGGAATCGAGCTGGGCCTGGGCGATTCTCAACTGGTCGGGATGCTGGGCGAGGGCGCTCTCAGCCATCCTGAGCTGGGCGGCAGCGACCTCGCTCTGGGTCCTGGCGTTGTCAACGTCGCGGGCAGCGATCAGATCCTTGGCGCGCAACTGGCGGCTCCGCTCAAGCTCGAGAGCGGCCCATTCGAGCTGGGCTCGGGCCCGCGCCACGTCGGCCTCGAGCGATGTCGCCTGCTCCTTGACCCGCGTGATGTTCGCCTGGCTCGCCTCGACTGAGGTGCGGGCCCGCGCCAGGGTCTCGCGGCTGGCCAGGAGGTCGGCTTCGGCCTGCTGTGCTGACAGGCGGGCTTCCCTCTTGTCGAACTCGGCGAGGACGGCGCCTGAGGGAACGCGGTCCCCCAGGTCAACGAGGAGGCGGTCCAGGGTGCCGGGAAGCTCCGATTTGACCTGGACCTCCTCCCAGGCCAGAAGGCTCCCCACGGTCTCAACGCTCCGCTGGACAGAGCGGGCCTCCACCCTGGCCACGGTGATGGGGAACGCTTTCACCTCCTGGGCCTTCTTGGGCTGGGACCCCTGGGCATCCGACTGAGCGCTGCCCCAGAGGATGAGAGGAATGGCGATCACCAGCAGGCACCGGCGCATGGCTTTTAGTGTAAACTATTGCGGTCGCTCCTTGCGCGGGAACTCGACGGCCCGGCTGAGAATGCCGTAGAATAAGGGCTCGTCCGGACAGACCGGTTTTGCAAGGAGGAGGGATTTCAATGACAGTTCAACGCACCCCAATGACCCACCAGGGGCACCAGCGCTTGAAGGCCGAGCTGGAGAGGCTCAAGCGCGAGGAGCGCCCGCTAATCACCAAAGCCATCGCCGAGGCCAGGGCCCATGGCGACCTGTCGGAAAACGCCGAGTACCACGCTGCCAGGGAGAAGCAGGCGTTTATCGAGGGGCGGATCAAGGATCTGGAGTCGAAGGTCGGGAGGGCCGACGTTATTGATCCTCCTACTAACGGTAACCGGGTCACCTTCGGGTCAACGCTTCTCCTGAAGGACCAGGAAGGGAAAGAGGTCCGCTACTGGATCGTGGGCTCTGATGAGGCTGAGCCGTCCAACGGGAAGATCTCGATAATGGCCCCTCTGGCCCGGACCCTCATCGGTAAGGAGATCGGCCAGAGCGTGGTGGCCCAGACTCCGGGCGGGAAGAAGACTTACGAGATACTTGACGCCAACTTTCCCTGGGAGGAGTGAAAGAAACGGCAGTCCCGGCACTCAGGCTTTCAGAACGTCCTTCAGTTCCCTCGTGAGCGTTTCGACGGTGCCGCGGGTGCCGCCGGCGAGCTTCTGCTTCCACTCCCCCTCGGTTTCAAAACGCCTGTCGCGGAGGCGCTCTCCCCACGGTTTCACTGCCTCGCGGATGGCGTGGATGTCGAAGGGGTCTTTTTTCAGCTCCCTGGCCCGGGCGATCACGTCAGGCGCCACTCGGATGAAGGCCCTGAGAGCGGCCCCTGTCTTGATTGAGTACTTCCTTCCGGCCCAGGCAGACGGGAAGGCCCCGGCGACGGCCTTCACGTAGTTCAGGAAGAAGCGCTTCGCCCCCTGCCTGATCTCCTGCAGCCGGGCCCCTGATCCGACCTTTTCCACGGTTTCCAGGAACTCCACGATCTCCTCGGCCAGGGGGGCCTGGGAGACGCGCCCGTGCCCCGTCCCGAGCATCTTGATCTCGCCGTGGAGGGGCGAGGTCTCGTCCTCGTTCAGTGATCGAATCACGTCGTGGGCCAGCGCCTGGTTCGGGTCGGGGTAGAGCTTCCTCCCCGCGAGGCTCACGATGTGGGAGGGGTTGAGGCGCGTGTGCTTGGCGTTGATTGTCACGAACAGCTCGACGATCTCGCGGGCCTCAAGGCTGTCGAAGAGGACAGCGGGGACCTCAACGGGCAAGATCTCCCCTGCCAGGGTCATGGCGTGGAGCGCCAGGAGCCTGTGCTGGCCGTCCAGGACCCGAAGGACACCGTGCTCCTCGGGGATCTGGAGGAGCCCGAGATCGTGATGGCTCGCCGCCGGGGTGAAGGTAAAGCGCTTCTCTGAGGTGATGATGACCGCTCCCGGGATCGCCGGCAACGTTCCGGCGTCCTTGCACTCCCGGTAGTAGCTCACCAGCTCGTCGATCTTTCGCCGGATGACAGGGCGCTGGTAGGCAAGCTCGCTCTCGCCGATCCGCCTTTCGAGAAGCTCCCAGTTGACCCGGGCGCGGTTAGATCGCTTGGTTTTGGGTATTTCTCTGGGAGGCCCCCCGGTGTAGCCGAGGACCTCGAACTTCACGAGCCTGTCGATGTCCTTCGCCGAGAAAGAGGCTTGATAGAACTCAACGCCGAACTGCTTTACCCGGTGAGCCGGAACTGTGATCATGAACCCCTCCGCCCCCTCTCAGGGCTATCTTAACGATTGTTCGGGGCTTTCAAGCCACCCACACTCTAGTCGAAGGTTAAACCCCTGTCAACAGAGGACTTTCCGCCTTGCCACCCTGTCACGGCCTATATTTTGTAGTGGCTGGGAAAAATATCCACAAGATGTGGGTAACGTGTGGATGAAGCGGCTGCCGAAAATGGGGGATTCTCGATTGACAATCTGCGCGCCGATTCAGTAGAGTCGCACTCGTCACGTCACTCGAAACGCACGGGGCACACTCATGGCCGGAAAGCTCTTCGAAGAACTTAACGTCGGCGACGTCTTCAAGCATCAGCCGGGCCGAACGATCACCGAGGCGGACAACGTCTTTTTCACCTGTCTCACCATGAACCCCCAGCCGCTCCATCTCGACTTCGAGTACGCGAAGTCGGCGGAGTTCGGCAAGCCGCTGGTCAACAGCCTCCTGACCCTCGGGATCACGATCGGCCTCTCTGTGGGAGACACCACGCTCGGCACCACTGTGGGGAACCTGGGGATGGAGAAGGCCGAGTTTCCAAAGCCGGTCTTCCACGGCGACACGATATATTCCGAAACGGAAGTCGTGGAGAAGCGCGAGTCGAAGTCGCGCCCCGAGTGGGGGATCGTGGTCTTCGAGCACCGCGCTAGGAACCAGCACGGTGAGATCGTCGCGCGTTGCCGCAGGGCGGCGATGATGCGCCGCAAAGGGACATAGCCGGTGAGGCGCTCACTACATTTTGTTCCCGGCGGCAACGAGAAGATGATCTCGAAGGCGCTCACCCTCCCCGCCGACTGCCTGATCCTCGACCTGGAAGACTCGGTTCCGGCCAATCGGAAAGCTGAGGCTCGGGAAGCCGCCCTCCGCTGGCTCGAGACTCTCGACTTCGGAGGAAGGGAGCGGTGGGTCAGGATGAACACGCTTGCCTCTGGCTTCGGCGAGGCGGACATCGAGGGGACGATCGGGGGAAGGCCGGACGGCTATGTGGTCCCGAAGCCGTCGTCGGCCGCTGACATCCGCGCTGTGGCCGGCATCCTCGACGGGCTGGAGAAGCATCACGGCCTCCACGAGGGAAGCACCTGTCTCGTCCCGATCGCTACAGAGACACCCGAAGGGCTCCTCAACATCAAAGAGATCGCTGCGGCGAGCCCCAGGATCGCAGCCATCTCCTGGGGGACAGAAGACCTCTCGGCGGCGATGGGGCTCCAGCGCACCCGCGACGAGCAGGGGCGATACCTTGACATCCCCGGTTACGCCCGTGTGATGACAGCGGTGGCTGCCGCCGCTGCCCGTGTCGAAGCGATCGACACGGTCTATACCGACGTGCCCGACCTAGAAGGACTCAGGCGGGAGTGCGAGGAGGCGGTCTGGATGGGGTACACCGGGAAAGTCTCAATCCATCCGAGCCAGATCGCAGTGATCAACGAGGTCTTCACCCCCTCGAAGGAAGAGATGGCCGAGGCTCAGGAGCTGGTTGCCGCCTTCGAAGAGCATATGAGGAGGGGGAGCGGAGCCTTCGCCTGGAAAGGGAAGATGGTGGACACGCCTCACCTCACCCGGGCAAGGAGACTCATCGAGAGAGGCCGACAGGCGGGAGTCGCCTGAAGGCGCTGATTGCAGCCGATGGTCCAAAGGGAAAGGAGAAGGATCATGAAAGGAAGGGCGAAGTCAATCGTCGGGCGCGGAATTGTGCCGGTGGTCGTGGCTGTAGTGGGAATAGTGTTGTTTCCGGCTCTCGCTCGGGCTCAGGCGCCAAAGGCCGTGACGATCGGGGCGGCGCCTGTGGGCG
>CAZXPE010000095.1:0-387 GCA_964642915.1 uncultured bacterium
CGAATCGGACTCTGTCGAGGAGGTTCCCTAACGCTCCGCCGAAGATGAGCCCCAGAGTCACTGTCCCCCACCTCCCCGCCTTCGGAAGGAGCCTAACCGACATGATTCCCAGAAGGCAGAGGGCTCCGAGTGAAAGGAGAGCGACAATCCAGCGGCCGACCGGCGACGGCCCGGCGAGCATCCCGAAGGCGAGCCCCGGGTTCATCACCAGAGTTAGAGAGATGAAACCGTCAACCACAGTGACAGGAAGGCCCGGCCTGAGCCCGCCCACGGCGAGGAGCTTGGTGAATTGGTCCAGGACAAAGACCGCCGCCGCGATGAGAACGACAGCCTTCATGCCATTGCGCGGATGACGCCCGCGCAACGCCCGCAGAGCATGGCGTGTTC
>CAZXPE010000095.1:397-8264 GCA_964642915.1 uncultured bacterium
ATGCGCGGGATCCTCTCCCACGCGCTCGCTCCAGACCCAGCAGCGCTCGCACTTCCTGCCGGGGGCCTTGTCAACCTCGATGATGAGCCCCGGGATCTCCTGGCTCTCATGGCGATGGAGCGGGGCGTCTCCTGAGCGCCGATCGAGGAGGACATCGGAGACGATAAAGAGGGTGCTGAGGAGAGATCGCTTTCGTTCGAGGAGGCCGGGAAGGTCCTCGGGAGCCGCGGTGAAGACTACCCTCGCCTCGAGCCCGCTCCCGATTCCCCCTCGCTGCCTCACCGCCTCGAGGGCCCGCGCGACCTCTCGCCTCACTTCCAGCAACCGGTCCCATTCCTCTTCAAGCGTCTCATCGAGCCACTCCTGACATGCCTCGGGGAAGAGCGTCAGGTGTACGCTCTCGGCAGCAGCTTCTCCGGGGAGCGACTTCCAGACTTCCTCGGCTGTGAAGGTCACGATTGGCGCCATAAGGCGGGTCAGCGCGGTGAGAACCTCGTAGCACGCCGTTTGGGCGGCCCGCCGCCCGGGAGCCGCCGGCGTTGAGGTGTAGAGGCGGTCTTTGATGATGTCGAGATACAGCGCCGAAAGGTCCACAGCGCAGAAGTTGTGGAGCGAGTGAAAGACCGTGTGGAACTGGTACTCCTCGTAGGCCCTGCGCACCCGGGTGATGAGCCGGCCCAGCCGGAGGAGGATGAAGCGGTCCACTTCGTCGAGGCCGAGGTAGCCCACCCGGTCTCCGGCCGGGTTGAAGTCGAAAAGGTTCCCCAGGAGGAAGCGGCAGGTGTTCCTGATCCGGCGATAGGCGTCGGCCAGCCTCGTGAGGATCTCTTCCGAGAGCCTGATGTCGAGAGTGTAATCCTCAGCGGCGGCCCATAGCCGCAGCACCTCGGCGCCGTACCTGGGGATCAGCTCCTGGGGGGTGACGTAGTTCCCCTGTGACTTGGACATCTTCCGCCCCTCTCCGTCAACCACGAAGCCGTGGGTCAGGACCGAGCGGTACGGCGGGGCGCCTCTGGTTCCGACCGCTTCGAGGAGCGATGAGTGGAACCATCCGCGGTGTTGATCGGAGCCTTCAAGGTACATCTCAGCGGGCCAGCGGAGATCGGGGCGTGTCTCGAGCACCGCCGCGTGGCTGCACCCCGCGTCGAACCAGACATCCAAGATGTCCGTTTCCTTCCTGAAGTCGCTCCCGCCGCATGCGGGGCACGTGGTTCCCGCGGGGAGCAGCTCCTTCGCCTCCCGGGAATACCAGAGATCGGCGCCCTCTCCCTCGCGCATAAGATCAGCCACGTGCTCGATCAGCCGCTCCTCCAGGAGGAGGTGGTCGCACCCGGCACAGTAGAAGGCGACGATCGGGACACCCCAGACCCGCTGGCGCGAGATAGTCCAGTCAGGGCGGTGGGCGACCATGTTGAAGATCCGCTCCTGACCCCACGGCGGGATCCAGCGCACCTCGGTGGTGATGGCGTCGAGGGCGCGCGTGCGCAGGCTCTCCCGTCCGAGCTGGGGCACCGCCCGGTCCAGCGAGATGAACCACTGCTCGGTGGCGCGAAAGAGCGTCGGATTCTTGCAGCGCCAGCAGTGCGGATACGTGTGGGAGAGGTCGCGCTGGGCAAGGAGCGTCCCGTTAGCTCTGAGGTGCTCGACGATGCGAGGGTTGGCCTCCCAGACCGTCATCCCGGCGAAATGTTGAACGTCGGCGACGAAGCGGCCGTCATCATCGACCGGGTTATAGACGCGGAGGCCCACCTTTTTCCCCAGCTCGTAATCCTCCTCGCCGTGGCCGGGGGCGATGTGGACGGCGCCGGTCCCCTGGTCCATGGCGACAAACTCAGCCGTCACCACTTTCGACTCTCGATCGATCCATGGGTGACGGCAGACCATCCCGCCGAGCTCCGCGCCGGTGAACGAGAAGCCGTCCAGCAGGGCGACGTCCATGGAGCCGGCCGCCTGGAGCGTCGCGGCAGCCAGCGACTTCGCCACGATCGCAAGCTCCCCGTCGATCACGAGAGCCACATACTGGGCCTCGGGGTGGAGCGCGATCGCCAGGTTGGCCGGCAGGGTCCAGGGGGTGGTGGTCCAGATCAGGACGGAGGTCGAACGGTCCTTGAGCGCCTGCTCCACTGCGGGGGGGGCCGACTTCACCGGGAATTTCACGTACACGGACGGCGTGATCTGCTCTTCGTACTCCACCTCGGCCTGGGCGAGCGCGGTCTTGCAGTACATGCACCAGTGAACCGGCTTGAGCCCCTTGTACACCATTCCCCGTCCGACGAAGCGGCCGAACTCCCTCACGATGGTGGCCTGGTAAGCAGGCGCCATGGTCAGGTAGGGGTTCGCCCAGTCGCCGAAGACTCCGAGGCGGCGGAATTCCTCCCGCTGGATGCCGATGAACTTCCTCGCGTACTCCCGGCAGCGGCGCCGCTTCTCGACAGGGTCCATAGCGTGGCGAATATCCCCGGAGGCGGCGTCCAGCCCCAGCTCCTTGTCCACCTGATGCTCGATGGGGAGCCCGTGGCAGTCCCAGCCGGGGACATAAACGGCATTTTGCCCGAGCATCGAGCGTGACTTGACGATGAAGTCCTTCAGAATCTTGTTAAGCGCCGTGCCCATGTGGATGTGGCCGTTGGCGTACGGAGGGCCGTCGTGGAGGATCCAGAGCGGGCGTCCATTCGAGGCGGCGCGAAGCTTCGAGTAGAGGTCCATCGCCTCCCACCGGCGAAGAATCTCCGGCTCCATCTTGGGAAGGCTCGCCCTCATTGGGAAGTCGGTCTTAGGCAGGTTCAGCGTGGCCTTGTAGTCCATATCGTGCCGGTAAATTCAGCGGTTAATGAGCATTCATGCTACCACTGCGACCCTCACCACGTAAAGTGGTTCGGGCCGCAAAAGAAACGGCCCCTGCCGCTACCGGCAAGGGCCGTCTTCCCTTCGGGATGACTCGCGATTTAGTACATGTCACCGTGGGGCATCGGCGGAGCCTTCTTCTCCTCCTCCGGGATGTCGGTTATCAGGGCTTCGGTGGTCAGAAGCAGCGAGGCGATGGAAGCGGCGTTCTGCAGCGCGATCCTCTCGACCTTGGTAGGATCGATGATCCCCGCCTGGAACATGTCCACGTACTCCATGCCCTCTGCGTCGTAACCCTGGGTCTGGACCGAGGCGCTCTTCACCTTCTCCACGATCACCGACCCCTCCTGGCCGGCGTTCTCCACGATCTGGCGGATGGGCTCCTCGAGAGCGCGCCTCACGATCTGCGCTCCCACCTTCTCGTCGCCATCGAGCTTAATGCTGTCAACAGCCCTGGCGGCCCTCAGCAGCGCCACGCCGCCGCCCGGGACGATCCCTTCCTCGACTGCGGCGCGCGTCGCGTTCAGGGCGTCCTCCACGCGGGCCTTCTTCTCCTTCATCGCTGTCTCTGTGGCCGCCCCGACCTTGATCACAGCCACGCCGCCGGCCAGCTTCGCCAGCCGCTCCTGAAGCTTCTCGCGGTCGTAGTCCGACGTGGTCTCCTCGATCTGGGCCCGGATCTGCTTGATGCGGCCCTCGATCGCCGACGATTTGCCGGCTCCCTCGACGATCGTGGTGTTGTCCTTGTCCACGACGATCTTCTTGGCCCTCCCGAGGTCCTCGAGCTTGATGTTCTCGAGCTTGATGCCGAGGTCCTCGGTGATCGCCTTGCCGCCTGTCAGGGTCGCGACGTCCTCGAGCATCGCCTTGCGGCGGTCGCCGAAGCCCGGCGCCTTGACAGCGGCGCACTGGAGCGTGCCGCGCAGCTTGTTCACCACCAGCGTCGCCAGCGCCTCCCCCTCGACGTCCTCTGCAATCACCAGGAACGGCTTGCCTGACCTGGCCACCTGCTCCAGCAGCGGGAGCATGTCCTTCATCACTGAAATCTTCTTCTCGTGGATCAGGATCTGGACGTCCTCGAGGACGCACTCCATCCGCTCAGGATCGGTCACGAAGTACGGAGAGAGGTAGCCGCGGTCGAACTGCATCCCCTCGACCACGTCCAGAACGGTCTCGGCTGACTTCGACTCCTCGACCGTGATCACTCCGTCCTTTCCGACCTTCTCCATCGCCTCGGCGATCAGGTTGCCGACCGGCTTGTCGTTGTTGGAGGCGATGGTGGCGACCTGGGCGATCTCCTTCTTGTCTTTGGTTGACTTGGAGAGCTTCTTCAGCTCCTCGACCACGGAGTCAACGGCCTTCTCGATCCCCCGCTTGAGCCCCATGGGGTTGGCGCCGGCGGTGACGTTCTTCAGCCCCTCGCGGAAGATCGCCTGGGCGAGCACCGTGGCTGTGGTCGTCCCGTCGCCTGCGATGTCTGAGGTCTTGGAGGCGACTTCTTTAATCATCTGGGCCCCCATGTCCTCGTAGCCATCCTTCAGCTCGATCTCCTTGGCGACGGTGACACCGTCCTTGGTGATCGTCGGGCTCCCGAACTTCTTGTCTATGACCACGTTCCGGCCCTTGGGCCCAAGGGTGGCCTTGACGGCCGACGACATGATGTTGACCCCGCGGAGCAGGGCCGCCCGGGCCTCATCACTGAATAAGAGCTGCTTCGGCATTGTTTTTCTCCTCCTTCGAATTGAGGTGCGGTGATGACCCGATTATTCGATGACTCCCAGCACGTCCTTTTCTTCGAGAATGAGATACTCCTCATCTCCCAGCTTGATGTCGTTCCCCCCCCACTTCCCGAACAGCACCTGATCCCCTACCTTGATGTCCACGGGGACCCGCTGGCCGCTTTCGAGGATTTTCCCGTTCCCTACCGCGATGACCTTCCCCCGCTGAGGCTTCTCCTTGGCGGTGTCGGGGATGATAATTCCGCCGCGACGCTCCTCCTCTTCTTCCAGGCGCTTGACGAGAATACGATCATGAAGCGGACGAATCTTCATAGTGTGCATCCCTCCCTTTCGAGATTTAGGTGTTCTTGGACTCATCGAAGAATGTTAGCACTCACCTGGAGCGAGTGCTAATATAGTCCGGCTTTCAAACCGAATCAAGCAAAAAATTGGCTTGGTTTGAATGATTCCGGGACGGCTTGGGCAATTCATCGGTCATGTTTCTGCCTTTTTTGATTTTTTCTTCCTCTTTTTTTTGTTTTTGTCGCTTCACCTGATTCTACAGGCCGGGAGGGTCTAATGAGGCCGAAGGTGCTGGTCGCCCAGATGATTCCTGAAGAGGCTCTGAGGCTCGCCCCCGAGGCGTGCGAGATAGAGCTTAGAGCCGAGAGTCATCCGCTCCCCAAGGCGGAGCTGATCGCGCGACTCAAAGACAGGACGGGGTTGGTTTGCCTTCTCACAGACACCATAGATGACGAGATCCTTTCAGAGGCGCCGAATCTCAAGGTCGTGGCCAACGTCGCGGTGGGATACAACAATATCGACGTCGCCGCCGCAACCCGCCGTGGAGTGGTGGTCACAAACACTCCCGGCGTCCTCACTGAGACCACGGCTGATTTCGCCTGGGCGCTCCTGATGGCTACGGCCCGCCGGGTGGTCGAAGCCGATCAGTATGTGCGGGCGGGCAAGTTTACTTCATGGCAGTTCATGACGCTCCTCGGCGAGGACGTAAACGGTAAGACACTCGGGGTCCTCGGCTTCGGCAGAATCGGGCAAGCGATGGCCCGCCGGGCTCAGGGCTTCGGGATGAGAGTCCTCTACCACAGCAGAAAGCAGGCGGACCCGGCCACCGAGAGCGCCTTTCGGGCGACGTGGGTGGACAAGGCGACGCTCTTCAAGGAATCCGACTTCGTGACCGTCCACACCCCTCTCATTCCAGAGACCCATCACCTCGTCGGCGCTCAAGAGCTCACTGTGATGAAGCGGTCGGCGATCCTGATCAACGCGGCGCGGGGGCCCATCGTCCACGAGGCCGCGCTGGTCCAGGCGCTCCAGGAGGGGTGGATCGCTGGGGCCGGCCTCGATGTCTTCGAAGAGGAGCCCAGGATCCATCCGGGTCTCCTCACGCTTCCCAAGGTGGTCCTGGCCCCTCACATCGCCAGCGCGTCCCGGGAGACCCGCACCAGGATGGCGGCCATGGCGATCGAGAACTGCCTGGCCGTCGTGCAGGGGAAGACGCCTCCCAATCCGGTGAACCCGGAAGTGCTGAAGAAATAGCCGCATGACCTCCACGCCCATCCTCTCGCTCAGCCAGGTGACCAAGCGCTTCGCCCCCGACCAGCTCGCCGCCGTTGATGACCTATCCCTGACTGTGGAGCAGGGAGAGATTCTGGCGCTCCTGGGGCCTTCAGGGTGCGGGAAGACTACGACTCTCCGACTGATCGCCGGCTTTGAAATGCCTGATCGGGGCCTCGTGGTGATCCGGGGTCAAACCATGGCGGGGCCTGACAGGTGGGTCCCTCCCGAGGAGCGGGGGGTCGGAGTGGTCTTTCAGGACTACGCCCTCTTCCCTCATCTCACTGTTGAGGAAAACGTAATGTTCGGCCTCCATCGCCTCGACAGGCCGGCCCGGCGGCAGCGAGCTGTGCAAATCCTCGAACTGGTCGGGCTCGATGCCTTCGGAGCCCGCTATCCTCACGAGCTTTCAGGCGGCCAGCAGCAGCGGGTGGCTCTGGCCCGCGCCCTCGCTCCGGCGCCCGCTCTCATGCTCCTCGACGAGCCGTTCTCAAACCTCGACGCAGACCTTCGCGCCGAGATGCGCGAGGAGATCGAAAAAATCCTCCGGAACACCGGCACGACAGCCATCTTCGTCACCCACGACCAGGAGGAAGCGTTTACCCTGGCTGACCGCGTCGGGGTCCTGCACAGGGGGAGGATCGAGCAGCTCGGCCCGCCCGAGAAGATCTACCACCACCCCGCCTCACGCTTTGTCGCCGAGTTCGTCGGGGCCGCTGACTTCCTCCCCGGCCTCGTGACCACCGAAGGGATCGTCACCGAGCTAGGAACCTTCGCGAACATCGAGGGGCGTCCTGTCGGGGATAAAGTAGAGGTCATGATCAGGCCTGATGACATCTCCTTCACCCTCAGGCCCGACGGCGAGGCAACGATCGTCCACAGGCACTTCAGGGGTCCTGAAAATCTCTACTGCATCCGCCTTTCGTCCGGCCACCGGGTCCACTCCTCGCAAGCCTCAACGACGGTCTATCCGATGGGGAGCCGGGTCCGGGCAGAGGCCCACGTGATCCACGTCGTCGCCTTTCCTGACTGACAATCGGCGGGCAAGGCGGTCGCTGCGGTAGCGGAGGCGTTCGAGTATCTCCGGATCAACACCGGCATCTGTAGCGACAGCGATGGCTGTCGTCACAACGCGATGGGCGGTCCCGATGTCGCGGGAGCGATGCTCGTGGTATTTGGCAAGCTCTTCCCAGGGGCGCGCATCGAACCCGTCCGAACCGCCCAGAGACGCCTCCCAGAGCTCGCACGCCGCCTCCCACCGGGAGCGCCGCTTTTCATGCAGCCCGAGCCTCAGCAGGAGGCGCTCACGGGCCGGGCTCCTCAGTCCCAGGTCGAGAGCCGCCCGATAACACTCTGCGCTCCGGTCCTCCCCAGCCCGCTCCCAGAGCCTGCCAAGCCCTGCGTACTCCTCGGCTGAGAGGCCGAGCCGTCCAGGTTCGGCGAGGGCGAGGGCCACCCACCCGGCGAGGGTGACCAGAGAGAGAACGTCAGCCCTGTTGTGGGCGAAGACCCTCGGCATCTCCCCCGGCCAGCGCCGCCTGAGATAGTCGAAGTAGAGAGAGGGGATCAGCGCTCCCGGCACGTCCTCCTCCCGGCTCACCCCCAGATGCCGCTCCACTGTCCCGAGGCGGCAGTCGGGAAGGCGCCACCCCCAGAGAGAGCGGGCGGGCCGAAGGAGATCCAGGTGCCAGATAGCGGCAGGCCAGGGGCGCCGCGCCAGGACGAAGCGT
>CAZXPE010000096.1:0-5724 GCA_964642915.1 uncultured bacterium
CCGATAACCGTCGCATCTCTGCGTCCTCGGTCGTCGCCGATCCTCAACGTACAGGGAGTACGCCTCCGGTGGGTCAGGCAGGCGCGAGCCGGGAATGCTTGGCCAACTGCGCTACGACGAACCCGGCCAGCGCCTGAACGGTAAACCGCCGGAGGATCTGCTCCATCACCTTGGTGGAGTGAAGGTTATCGACGATGAGGGTGGCGAGAGCCGCGGTATTCATGCCGTTCATGTCAAGACCCATCCCCCCCATCTCAGAAACCAAGCGCTCGGCAAGGGCCAAGGCCAGCGCCTCCTCCTCTCCGTCTCGAACGCTGAGGCCGTGAGTCTGCCGGAGATGCTGAAGGACTGCAGGAACGCTCGGCGGATGGATCGAGCGAAGCTCCTCGGCTGGGACGCTGAGGCCGTGGCGTTCTGAAAGGACCTGGGCGAGCACGCCAAGCCCGCGCCAATCGAGGATCCTGTCCTGGATCAGGCGAGTGGGGAGATCGACGCCGAATGTCTGGTGGGCCTTGAAGCTGATGTCCAGGAAGTCGATCGATTCGGCTCCCAGATCATGGACCAGCGAGGCTTCTGGGGTGACAGCCGATGCCTCGACCCCCAGCGAATCGACGAGGATATGCCGGAGAGCCTGAGCGACTCCCTCTTTTGTCCAGATCTTCGTTTCGTTCTGCTCCACGCCGCCTCCTCTGCTAAATCAGCCCGCCGTCCACAGCGATGACTTGACCCGTAAGATACCCGGCCGATTCTGAAGCCAAAAACACCGCCAGCGGGGCCACGTCCTCGGCTGTTCCCACACGCCGCATCGGGACCCGCTCCCTGATCACACCCTCAGCCATCGCCAGGATCGGCCGGCTCATGTCTGTCTGAATCAACCCGGGGGCGATGGCGTTGACAGTCACTCCCTTCGGGGCCAGCTCGATGGCCAGAGAGCGCGTCAGCGCCTCGACAGCGCCCTTCGAGGCGGCGTAGTTCACCTGCCCCTTCGCCCCCCTCGACGCCGTCACCGAGCTCAGGTTGATGATCCGGCCCCACCGGCGCATGATCATGCTCCGGGCGACGGCCTTGCAGCAGTGATAGACCCCGGCGAGATTGGTCTGAACGACCGCTTCCCAATCAGAGTAGTCCATCTCAAGAAGGAGGCGGTCTCTGGTGAGGCCGGCATTGTTCACCAGGATGTCAAGCCCCCCTGACCGGGCAAGGACAGCTTCCACCATCGCCTCCACCTGCGCCCCATCTGAAACGTCAGCCTGGTAGATGAAGCCGTTCCCCCCGCGCGACTCGATGGTTGTCAGGGCGTCCTTCGCCTGATCTCGGTTGGTCCTGAAATTCAGGCAGACCGTGGCGCCTGCCCCGGCCAGGGCCTGGGCAATCGCCCGCCCTATCCCTCTCGAGGCGCCGGTTACCAATGCGGTCTTCCCTGTCAGATCGACACGCATCTTATCCCTCGACCCGGGCGACGACAGCAGACGCGCACTCGCCAAGGAGGCCTACAGCATTCACCAGACCCAGGCCGAGAGGATCACCCCTCCGGGGAACCCCTGTCACTAAGTTAAGATGCCGCAGGAGGTCGATCTCTCCGGTGGCGGCCACGGGGGGAATGATACCGTGCTCCAACCCCGCCAAACAAGACAGAAATTCCACCGGACCGGCTCCCGCGAAGAGGTGCCCATGGGCGGGCTTGAAGGCTGTCACCGGGGTCCCCGCGCCGCCTTCGCCGAACAGGCGGATAATTACCTCAGCCTCAGCCAAGTCGCTGACGGCCGTCCCTTCGCCGTGGGCGACGATCAGATCGGGACGGTCGGCGCCAGCCCCGGAGAGCGCCAGTGAGATTGCGAGGCTAAACCGTTCAGCCAACGATGCGGAATCAGTCTTGGCAGTAGGACGGCCTTCCCCCGCTACCACAGAAACGGCCCGTAGCTCACCCAAGACACGAGCGCCCCTCCGGCGGGCGTGATCGTCCGCCTCGAGGATCAGGATGCCGCTTCCCTCCCCCGGAACGGTCCCCCGGCGGTCTCGAGAGAAAGGGCGACAGGCAATTCCGTTTCCATCATCGGGGGCCAGGAATCCCATCCCCCAGGAGCTTGTGAAGAGGAGTTCCTCCAGGGGCGCGTCTGCCCCGCCGCAGATCGCCAAGTCAAGCTCCTCCTCGCGGATCGCCCAGTAGGCCTGAGCCATGGCCTGGATCCCCCCGATCGGGCCTTCAATCGAGGCCCGGCAGAATCCCCGGGCATTGTGGGCGATCGCGAGGTGGCCCGCAGCAAGATTCGGCAGAGTCTTGAGCGAGAAATCAAGCGGGTTGATTGCCTTGAGGCAGTACGCGTTGGCCTTGGCAAGGTCTATGACCCCAGGCGTCTCCTCCGACTCCACGGCTTCGAGGTAAGGAAGCAGGAGGCCCGAGAGATCCCAACTGGTGACACCGGTGCCAAGGAAGATCCCGCATCGGTTCGGGTCTATTTGCGAGGGATCGATGCGGGCATCTTCGATCGCCAGTGCCGAGGCCACCCCGGCTAGGAGCGTGGCCCTGTTGTAGAGCTTCTGCTGCTTCTTCGGGAGCCTCGCGAGGTGGGGAAGAAGGCTCTCCGAAGAGATCTCACCCCCCTGAGCGCTTGGAAGGCCCAACGCCAGGAGGCGAGGAATGGGACGGATTGCCGACCTGCCTGAAATCAACCCCTCCCAGTGGGCTTCTATGCCGATCCCGAGGGAGGAAACCACGCCGCGTCCAGTGATGACGACCCGGCGTTCACTCATGCTGTTTCCCTGCCCGCGAGGTTTCAAGTCCTGGAACACGGATGCGCGCATAGAGGAGCCGCGCGTCGGCCACCTGCTCCCCGCCTGCCAGCACCACCCCGCGCGTTTGTGCGATCCCCACGCCGTTCAGGCCCTTGGAGACCGCCAGGATCTCGGCGCGGACCTCAAGCAATTCTCCAGGAGAAACCGAGCGGGTAAAGCTCGCCTCCTCCACTTTCAAGAGGAAGGGAACGGTTCCGTCGGCCGCTTGGTGGAAGATCAGATGGCCGCCGCTCATGGCGAGGGCCTCGAGGATCATCGACGCCGGGACCCGGTCCGTGTGGATCGGGCCGCTGACGCAAGGGTCCTCCGGGGGAAAGGTCTTGGCGATCCTGATAGTCGCGGGAGGGCCGGGATCGAGAGCAATCACGCGGTCAATGAACCGGTAGCTCATGGTCAGGGAAGCAACACGACGACGGCGATCGCGTAAGTGCGCCCGTGAGCCAGAGAAAGGAGCGCGTGGCCAAGCCCCCGGCGATCTGCCGAGGCTTGAGCAGCCCTCCTGAGAACAAGCCCCGGCTCTCCGGCCTCGTCGCGAGTCACCTCGACGTCAAGCCAGGAAAGCCCGTCAGTGAGCCCTGTGCCAAGGGCTTTAAAGAATGCCTCCTTTGAGGCAAAGCGGGCCGCCAGATGAAGCCACGGCCTCTTCCTGGAGCGGGAATACTCCAGCTCGGCCTCGGTGAAAAGCCGGGATATCAGGTCCTCCCTCCCCGCGAGCCGCGCCTGAAAAGAATCAACCTCGACGAGATCCACTCCGACCCCGAGGATGGCGCTGTCGGGAACGCCGTCACGGAGCCGCCGGACCAGCACCCGCTCAACTCTTTGCTCCGCGGCTGACGACGACAGCTCGCTCATCTGGAGAGGGTGAGCTTCCACCGGGGGAACCCGTAGGCGGGGTTTCCCGGGTCAAATTCCTCGGCGCTCAGGCCCGGGTTGAGGCGAAGCTCACGATAGGAGTAGTCGCCCACCAGGCGGTCATCCCAATCGTAGATCAACACCCGCACCGGAAGCCCCCTCTCGGCGTCAACTGAGAGAAGGAGCCGGTAGCAGTAGTATCCCTTCTTCGGATCTTTCGGAAGGACAGCCTCGACCCGCCTGACGCCTCGGCCTTCTTCCTCTCCCGCGCCCCGGTCAAGCAGGAGGAGTTCCCCTCGGGCCAGAGCCCGGCGGGCGTTGTCGCCGATCAGCTCGATCAGGCGGCCGATGCCGACGTCAGTGATGGGATGCCTGCTCTCCCTCATGACCCGCGGGTGATCGGGATCAAGGAGCAATGTGAAGAACCCGGAGAGAACACCGGGCTCATGGATCGCCACCTTGTCGCCGCGATCCCTTTCCGCCAGGATCGCTTCCCGTCCCCGGGACGGGCCTGAGAGCCACTTGAGGTAGATGCGACGGGGGCGCTGGAACTTGAGAAGGATCTCCTCGCGGGGACGGAGCTCCCCTCCCACCCGCTCCTGACGCTCGAAGCGGGCGGTGTAATCGCTCACCATCGCGTAGGCCGCCTCCATCCCTGCCAAGAGCTTCTCCGGGTCCTCAGCCGCCTCAACGGGGAACGCCAGGCAACCGGCAAGCGCAAGGGCAGCAAGCGGACGTCTAATAATGGATCGCCTCCTGAGCCCAGGCTGGAGATCCGCTCCCTCGCTCGTCAACGAACCTGAGCAGCTTCCGCTTTTGGCGGAGCGTTCCCTCTTCGAAGAAGCTGAAATCGATCTCCACCATGCGCCGGCGGTAAGCATCCCAGGCGTTGGGGTGACGGCGCTCCAGCGTCTTCAAGATCTGGCGGACCGCCTCCTCGCGCTTCCCGGCGCCGTCGCTCGATTCGAGCCTGAACTGGAAGACCGGCTTCAGGTCGCGCTCGATGAGGGCGACCTGCCAATCGAGACCGATCTCCGGAACCTCCGAGAGGAGATCTTCAAAAAAGCGCGGGTGCACGTTCCCCCACGCGCAGGAGACCACCTCGTCCGTCCGCCCCCTGAGCGGAGAGAGCCTGCTGAACGGGAGCCCGCAGCGGCACGGCTCCTGGTGGAGCCGCGCGACGTCACCGGTTCGATAACGGATGAGCGGCATCACTCTGCGGCTCACCGTTGTCAGGACGATCTCCCCGTACCCGTCGGCATCCGGCCTGTCAACCTCGACGAAGAAATCGAACTCGTTCACGTGATAGCCGCCACGGTAGTTGCACTCGAATCCCAGGATGGTGGCCGCCTCGGTGGATGCGTAGGTCATGCAGAGTGGGGCCTCCCAGAACGTTTCCAGGACAGACCGCGCCCGATCGGTCACCCCCTCCCCGCCACCGATCAGGAGCTTGAGCTGGTGCGGGCGCCCGCGCTCGCTCGCGATCTCAGTGAGCCTCAGGAGCCAAAACGGATCGCTCACGATGACGTTGAAGCTGTAGAGGGGGAGGCGACGGTACGCCTCCTCAGGATCCACCCGCCCCACGGTCATCCCGAAGAGGCCTGTGTAGTGCAACCCGCGCTCGACGAGCAGCGCTCCGAGACCGAAGCCGTAGTCAAGAGTGCAGAGGAGCCGGTCTCCCTTGCCCAGGCCGTAGAGGCCAAGGAGGAAGAGTCCCTGGCGGGCGTTATACTCCAGCTCGCCGCGGCTCAGGTAGATTCGCGTGATCTGCCCCGTAGTTCCCGAGCTTTCGAGAGCAAGGTCAGGGTCGCCGCAGAGGAGCGCTTCGGGGCGGGTCTTGAGCAGCTCTGGTGTCACGAAAAATTCGCCGAGGTCCTCCGGCCTTCTGATTCGCCGCGGGTCCAGGCCAAGCCTTGCGAACTCCTCCCGGTAGTAAGCCGACCGCTCAGCCGCAAGCGCCACCACTCGGCGGAAAGCGACGCCGCGGAGAGCATGGAGGAGCGACAGCGGTAGAACTTTGACAAACCGGAGGGGAAGCCCGGGGTGGGATCTCGCCAGTCTGAAGAGAAGCGTCGAGAG
>CAZXPE010000096.1:5824-8261 GCA_964642915.1 uncultured bacterium
GGAGAAGTGGGAGAAGACCTTGTCCAGGGCCCTGAAGACATCGTCCTGGTCGGAGTCTGTCATGGCGGGAAAGAGCGGGAGGGTCATCAGGCGGCGCTCGACGGACTCAGCCACCGGGCAGAGCCCATCTCCGTAGCCGAAGGTCTTCCGATAAAAAGGATGGAGATGAACCAGGGGATAGTGGAGCTGGACGCCGATGTTTTCAGCTCTGACGGCCATCATGAGCTGGTCCTGGTCCGCCCGCAACCGATCGAGCCGGAGCAACACAAGAAAAAGATGCCAGGCATGACGCCCGTGGTCCGGGAGAGCGGGGAGATCCAAGAACGGCGAGTCGGCCAATCGCTCACGGTAGCGCCGGGCCAAGGCCTCCCGTCGCTCCCAGGATCGCTCCATCTTGGCGAGCTGACTCAGCCCGAGGGCCGAGTGGAGGTCGGTGAGGCGGTAGTTGTACCCCGGCTCGTCAATCGCGTAGCGCCAGGGGCGGTCGGCGTCGTGATAGATGATCCCGTGGTGGCGAAAGCGCCTCAGGCGCTCGACGTACTCAACGCGGTCGGTCACGACCGCTCCGCCCTCTCCTGAGGTCGCGAGCTTGGCGGGATGGAACGAAAACACGGTCATGTCGGCCAAGGACCCGACGGGACTCCCGCGATATCGCGCCCCGAGTGAATGAGCGGCGTCAGCAATGATCACCCAGCCCCGCTCTCGTGCCAGCGGCAGGAGAGCGTCGTAGTCGCACGGCACCCCGGCGAAGTCCACAGGCAGGAGCGCTTTCGTGTTCTTTGTGGCGACTTTCGTCACGGCCTCCGGGTCGATGGTAAGAGTCCCCGCCCTGATGTCGGCGAATACGGGATGGCTTTTCTGGTACACGATGGCACTGGCAGTCGCCGCGAATGTCAGCGGCGACGTGATGGCTTCATCGCCCGCTCCAAGCCCGGCGGCCCAGCAGGCTGCGTGCAACGCCGCCGTGCCGCTTGAAAAGGCGACCGCGTGTTTCGCCCCTCCGGCCCCCGCGACGGCTTCCTCAAATTTGGAGACCGTCGGCCCCTGGGTCAGCCAGTCTCCCTTAAGCGTATCCACCACCGCCGCCACGTCTGAATCGTCAAGCTGGTGCCGCGCGTAGGGAAGGAAGCGGTCGCGGACACGGGGGCCGCCGTGAAGGGCGAGCGCCTCTCTATCCTTCATGTCGCCGGGCTCCCGCGGTCACGAGGTCGGGGAGATGCGCCCAGACTTTCTTAAAGGCATCCGCGTAGGCATCGGCCAATTCCGGGGTTTGGGCAAAGAGGGGAAACGACTGGGAGCCAAGAATCAGCGACGAATCCAAGAGGCGCCGGGTCTCGGGACAGTCGGCTCCTCGGTTTTGGTTCCGGAAGAGTGGATGATCCGGAAGCGGAACGGTCTGCCAGAGGACCGCCTCGACCCCCTCGGCCCTGAGCGCCTGGAGCACCAGATCGCGGAAGAGGAGAGGCGGACAATCGAGACCGAGCGCTTCGGGTCGGAGCCGGACCCGGTATTTGTGAAAGACGTGACTCAGGTCTTGAGGGACGACTGGAGGGTCGACACCGGGGAGCCCGGTCAGCCTGTCGGAGAGACGTCGCGCCGTGACTTGACCCGCCGCGTTGGTCTGGTCGAGTCGCCGGAGCTGGGAACGCGCCAGGGCTGCCGTCAGCTCGCCCGGCAGATACATCCACCCCACCGTGGACGCCAAGGATCCCGCCTCTTCATCAAGGGGGTGGGTGGGGTCCCACTCTGATTCCCGATCACACTCGATCCCGTCGAACCGAACCACTGCGGCCCGCCTGAGAAACTCAGGGCTGTCGGTGACGAAGAGCCCTCCTTCACCTGCTGGGAGGTTCTTGGTCGAGTTCAGGCTAAACGCTGCCATGTGGCCTAAGGTTCCGACCCGGAGGCCTTTGTAGCGAGCTCCATGGGCTTGGGCGGCATCCTCGATCACCACCAGACCGTGCCTCGCCGCCACCGTGTTGATGGCATCCATCGCGGCGGGGAGACCGTGAAGGTGAACGGGAACCACCGCCTTTGTCCGGGACGTGACTGCGGCCTCGAGCCTCTCAGGGTCTATGGTATAGGTCGCGGGGTCGATATCCACGAATACTGGCGACGCGCCCTGGTGGAGGACCGCCTGGGCCGTGGCGATGAACGAAAGCGCCGGAACGACCACCTCATCGCCGGGCCCCGCACCGGCGGCGGCGAGCGCGATGTGGAGGGCGGCTGTGCCGCTGTTCGTGGCGAGACAAAAACGAGCGCCAACAAAGGATGCCCACTCCGCTTCCAGCCCATTCGTTTCTGGAGCGCCGCGACCCGACAGGACCCCGCGATCGAGCACGCGCCGAACCGCTTCGTAGTCGGCCGGGGTCAACACGGGCCAGCGACGGGCACTTCCCGGAGAGACCACCGGGGTCCCCCCGAACAACGCGATGCG
>CAZXPE010000097.1:0-8136 GCA_964642915.1 uncultured bacterium
CGCCCGAGGGCTGGACTCCGAATCGCTCCTGGATGAGGGCCCTCGCCCGTTCAGCCGTCATGAGCCGATCGGGACGGAGGCGGGGCGCTGGCCGGTCTTCTGGAACTCGCCGACCTGCTCCTGGAGCTTGAGGAGCCCGTACATCAGCGACTCCGGGCTCGGCGGGCAGCCGGGGACATAGACATCCACCGGCACCACTCGGTCAACCCCCTTCACCACGTGATAGCCGTGACGAAACGGGCCGCCCGAGTTGGCGCAGGAGCCCATGGAAACCACCCACTTGGGATCAGGCATCTGGTCGTAGATGCGCTTGAGCATGGGCGCCATCTTGATCGTGACCGTCCCCGAGACGATCATGAGGTCAGCGTGGCGCGGGGAGGCCCAGGGGACCATCCCGAAGCGCTCAACGTCAAAGCGCGAGGCGAAGGTCGCCATCATCTCGATGGCGCAGCACGCCAGCCCGAACGTCACCGGCCAGATCGAAGACTTTCGCGCCCAGTTGAAGATCTTCTCAGTCGAGCCGGTGACGATCCACCCGCCCGGGAACTGATAGATGGCTTCAGCGATGCTCTCGAGAGGCTTCGAAACCTTGTCGCCGCCTGTCCGCTTCCGGTGGTGCTGCTCCCATTCCTGGAGATCTTTGATCTCCCGCCAGCCGGGGGCCGGCACCTGAGGGACGGGCGGCTTTATTTCCATTCGAGGATCCCTTCCTTGTAGGCGTAGAGCCAGCCAAGGAAGATGATGAAGAGGAAGAGCGCCATCGCCCAGTACCCCGCAAGGCCAAGACCGCGGAGGACCAGCGCCCAGGGAAAGAGGAAGATCGCCAGGGCGTCGAAGACGATGAAGACGAGCGCTACGAGGTAGAAGCCAACGGGGAACTGAACCCATGCCTCGCCTATCGGCTCGGCACCGCACTCATAGTTGGCGAGCTTGACCTGGTCCGGGCGGGAGGGACGGAGGAGAGCCGCCGCAGCCAGCGAGACTACCGCGAAGGCGACGATCAGCCCCGCGTAGATCAGCACCGGCAGATAGTAGGACAAGAACATCCTCCCGCTGGAGGTCAAACCACCCAGGGGAGTATACCACGGCGGTCCGGGCCCCTGAAGAGATCGCGCCGATTGTTGGCGTGAGGCCGAGGATACTGTAAGGTAGCGGATATGGCGCGCAGGCGAAGAGGGCGATTCTGGCTCTGGGCAACGGTATTTCTCGCTGCCGGAGGGGTTGCGCTCCTCGCCTACACCCCGCTCCCGAATCGCGCGGCAGAGCGGCTTCTGGTCCCTGAACGGCTTGAGCCGGCTCAGGCCATCATCGTTCTCGGAGGTGGCAAAGCCCCCGATGAGAGCGCGAGCGATTCCTCGCTCCGCCGCCTGATCTACGCCATACGGCTCCACAGGCGGGGACTCGCCCCCCTGATCGTCCTGACAGGAGGCGACCCTGAGAAGACCGGCGGCCCCTCCGAAGCTGAGAGCATGGCCCGGATCGCCCGCGAACTCGGCCTCCCCCCGGCGGTGCTGATTCTGGAGAAGCTGTCAGGCAGAACGGCTGAGAACGGAGCGGAGGCCGCCAGGATCCTGGGGCCCAGGGGGATCCGCCGCGTTCTCCTCGTGACCTCGCCCCTCCATATGCGGCGAGCCGCCGGGGTCTTCAGCCGCTCTGGATTCGAGGTGCTCTCTGCTCCCACCGACGGTGCACCCCACCTGACACGGAAGCCCTGGCCCCGCCTCTGGCTCGCCTACGGCGTCGCCCGTGAGGGCGCAGGGATCCTCTACTACTGGTGGAACGGATGGCTCTGAAGCGACCAACCGCGCTGCGCCGCCTGCGGTCGCTCATCACCTGGGGCCTGGCCGCGATCGGAGGCGTCGTCGTCATCCTGACCCAGACGCCGCTACCCAACTGGGCAGCTAGGCCGCTCGTCATCTATACTCCGCTTGAGAAAGCCGACGCCATCGTGGTCCTCGGTGGCGGGGTGAGATACGACGGCGTCCTCAACGACATCACCCAGCGGCGGCTGATCTATGCTCTCCGCCTCCTTCGGCACGGCTATGCGCCGCTCGTGATCTTGACCGGCGGGAACCCCGTGGACCCGCTCCTCTCCGAGTCGGGGCAGATGGCGCGGGTGGCTCGCGAGCTGGGCTTCCCTCAGGAACGCTTCATCGTCGAGACAAGGGCTCCCCGAACTTCAGAGCAGGCCCTCGCCGTGAGAGAGATCGCTCGCGCCCGTGGGATCACATCCGTCATCCTCGTCACGTCCCCCACTCACTCATTCCGCGCCCTTCAGACATTTCGCAAAGCCGGAGTCCCCGTCATCCCCGGGACAGTTGACCCGGCGCTGAAGCCACCCAAGCCAACCCCCTGGTGGAAAGAATGGGTCACACTGGACCTGGGGCTAATCCTCGGACGGCTCAACCTGACAGGACTCGTGCTCTACGAATATGTCGCTCTGGCCATCTACTGGTGGAACGGCTGGATTTGATGGTGCCGGGAGGGGGAGTCGAACCCCCACGGGGTGTGAGCCCCAATGGATTTTGAGTCCATCGTGTCTTCCAGTTCCACCATCCCGGCGTCAGGGGCAGGCTGAGTGTACCTGAGCCGCTCCGCGAGGCGCAAGTCCCGGCGTTTCTTGACAACTTCAGGGGCTCGCGGTAAGGTTACTCGCGTCAGTGGGGCTGTAGCTCAGTTGGGAGAGCACAAGGCTGGCAGTCTTGGGGTCAGGGGTTCGAGCCCCCTCAGCTCCACCAAATCTTCTCGCGGGGTTGCGGATCGATCCGCAACCCCGAAGTCATTTTCAAAAGCCTCCCGGCGGAGCGCTGTTAAAAGTCTACTTTGGAGTATACTACTCAAGAGTAGACTCGCCTTCGGGCCAGGGGGTCAATGAAGTTCGTCAACCGCGAGGGAGAACTGGAGTGGCTGGAGCAGCGCTGGAGCGCCCGCGATCCGCAGTTCCTCATCGTTTACGGAAAGCGCCGGGTCGGGAAGACAGAGCTTCTCAAGCAATTCATCCGGGGCAAGCCCGCTGTCTACGTGCTGGCCGACCGCCGGCCTGAGCCTGATCAGCTCAGGGAAGTCGCCACCCGCCTGGGGGCGCACTTTGACGATCCGTTCATCGGGCGCAAAGGGTTCGAAAGCTGGCTTGAGGCCTTCGAGTATCTGAAGGCAAAGCTGCCCGGAAGGAAAACGAGGCGTCCCCATGATCTCGTTTTCGTCATTGATGAGTATCCCTACCTTGTCGAGAACAACCCGGCCACCTCCTCGCTGTTCCAGAAGGGATGGGACGAAACCCTGAGCCGTCTCCCGCTCTGCCTGATCCTCTGCGGATCCTCGATAGCGATGATGGAGTCGGAGACCCTCGTCCAGCGCGCCCCGCTCTACGGACGGCGCACCGGCGATCTCCTGGTGCTGCCGCTGGACTTCTCAGGCGTCCGGCAGTTTCTTCCGGCGCGCTGGCAGTTCGAGAAGCGCGTCGAGGTCTACGCGGTGCTGGGAGGAATGCCCGGCTACCTTCGCCAGTTCGACCTGGGGGCCAGGCTGGAAGAGAACGTGCGGGAGCAGATCCTCACGCCCGGCGCTTTTCTCTTCCGCGAAGTGGACTTCCTCTTGAAGGAAGAACTCCGCGAGCCCCGCAACTACCTGGCCATTCTCCGGGCGGTCAGCCAGGGCAAGCGCAAGTTCGGCGAGATCATCAACGACACCGGGTTGGCCAAGAACGTCCTCCACAAATACCTCCACGTGCTCGACACCCTCCAACTTATCGAGCGCGAGGTGCCGGTCACCGAGAAGGCGCCCCACCGATCCAAGCGGTCGCTCTACAGCATCCAGGACCCCTTCATCGCCTTCTGGTTCGAGTGCGTGTACCCCTTCGTCAGCGACCTGGCCCTGGGCGAGACCGGACCGGCGCTCAAGCGTTTCCGCGAGATCCTCCCGCACCTGCTGGGCCGCGCCTACGAGCGAATCGCGCGGGAGACGATCCGCCGCAGCGATGCGCTTCCGTTCCGGCTCCAACGCTTCGGTCGCTGGTGGGATCATCAGGATGAAATCGATGTCGTCGGCATCAACGAGGCGGAGAACGCGATTCTGTTCGGAGAGGCTAAGTGGAGCCCGAAACCTCTCGGCACCAACATCCTTCAGGAATTGAAGGCCAAGGCTGCCCGCGTCCAGTGGGGACGGAAAGGACGCCGGGAAGCCTTCGCCCTCTTCAGCCGGACAGGCTTCACCCCGGAGATGCGGAAAGTGGCAAAGGACGAGGGAGTTCTCCTCTTCCAGCGCGACCTGCAGCTTGAGTAGTGGTCAGGGGCTCGAATTCCCTCAGCTCCACTTGCCCCGCAGGATGCAACGGGTCGTGCCGTCCCGCCGAACCATTCATGGCCAGGCGCGGCAAGCCGCAGGCGAGAGGCAGAGCGGGGAGCCCCGACCCTTGGCGGGCGGGGCGGGACTGAGGCAGATTTACTTACTCGCCTTTCCAGGGCGCTCCCAGCAGCCGCGCGATAAAGTCTTCTTGGACTAAATCGAGCGCTTGGAGCGGATAGTAGTAAATCGAGTGTGGCACAAAGAGCTGCTGGAACTTCTCCTCGCCTTTGCTATCCCGCGCCGAAACGCTAAACTTCTTGCCAACGGGTCTTGATGTCGGTGGTAGCATTGTGCTACCTTGATGCGTGGCCCAAAAGCGCCGCCCCCACTACGTCCTGACCGAGGTGAAGCGACTCATCCGCCACGCGGAGAACCGCCGCATCACGCGGTCGGCCCTGGACGGAGCTGCGGCCTTGGGGCTGACGGACGAAGATATCGTTGCCTGCGTGTTGGGGCTTGCGTCGGTTGACTTCTATAAGTCGATGACTGCCTTGGTCGATCCCACGCTCTGGCAGGATGTCTATCGACCGAGGTGCGCGGGATTGCCGCTATACGTGAAAGTCCAGATCGTAGGCGGGAAAACGGGGGTGGTGATCTCCTTCAAGGCGCTGTGATCGGAGGAATGCCAATGAAACAGGAGCGATGTGCGGTCTGCGGGAAAGGCGTTGCTCGGCAGGTGGCAGCCGTGCGAACCGTCACCATCCGGGGGAAGGGCTATCGGATTCCTCGCGACAGGTTCATGCGCTGCGCCGCGTGCGGAGAGGAGTACTACACGGGGGCTCAGGCCCGAGCTTCCTCGGCTCGCCTCCTGGCGCTTCGCCGGGTACGGGAGGGACTTCTCGCGCCGGAGGAGATTCGACGGATTCGCCGCCAACATCTCCTGAGCCAGAAGGCTCTGGAGTCAATCCTCGGTCTGGGTCCCAAGACAGTCGTACGGTGGGAACGCGGCACGGTGCTTCAGAGCAAGGCGGCCGATGACGTTCTGCGCCTCATCGACCGGGATGAAGGGAACCTTCGCCTGCTTGCGAAAGTCCGTCAGGTCAGGGGACTGAAGGTTGCATCCTGACAACTACACGGTGGGGTTGCCCAGGGGTCCTGGGTCGGCGGGGAGGGCTTCGTTGGGGCCGGGCCAGGGGGGCGACGTGTAGCAGAGGAAACGAAGCTCCGTCTCAGGCGAGGCGCTGAACTGGAATCGCCAGCCGACCGGGATGACCAGGGTGTCGCCCGGCTTGACTTCAACCGGATCGGCCTCTGCTCCGGGAGGACAGCGCCAGACCTCGCCGCGCCCCTCGATCACGTGCCAGATCTCCTCGACGGTGCGATGGGAGATCGGGCGAGAAACCGCGCCGGGGGCGAGCTTCACTTCGCAGAGGCTCGCTCGTGTCGCGCCCTGGGCCCCGGTAGCGAGGAGGCGGATCTCTGAGCCGTCGGGAGCAATGGCCTCAGGCTCCCGCGAGGCCCGGCCGACGGACGGCGGCGCGATCTTGGGATTCATCCGCCGGGGCATCTCAGTCAACTCGCTGGCAGATATAAAGGACATGAGGATAAGGGAGGAGATCGACCATCAGATGGCGGTGGACGGTGAAGCCCACTTCCTCGATCAAGGCCTGAAGCTCCTCTGAGGGCCAGTAGCGGACGGGAGTGCGAGGGTCCATGAGGCGGTCCAGGGCGTGAGTGAACCATCGTTTGTAGGCGGGGCGGGTGTCCACGTCCTTGATGATGAGCCGGCCGCCGCTCCTCACCGTCTTGGCGAGCTGCTCAAGGAGCGGGCGCACGCTCTCCTCTTCTACGTGATGGACGATGTCGAGCATGTAGGCGGCGTCATAGTTGCCGTCAGAGCGGTAGTCACGGGCGTCAGCGACTTCATAGACGACGTTGGTGAGCCCGAGGCTGGAGGCGGCGCGCCGGGCCATGGTGATCCGCCTCGGGTTGAGATCGAGGCCGTGGAGCTGGAGGCCCGGCGACACCGAGGAGTAGTAGAGGGAGAAGAGACCGAAGCCGCAGCCGATGTCGAGGACTCTCCCGCGAGACGGCAGATACTGGCCGATCTCGTCGAGAAAGCGCTGGCGGAGGATCCTGAACCGAGCCCAGCAGTAGGCGCGGACGATCCTGTCGTCGTAAGCGCTGATGATCCTACTGACCGCTTCGCTTCTCATAGATCCTGTAGCCGTCCCCCTGCCGCTCCATGGTGTAGTGAGAATCGAGCCAGTCTGAAAGCTCTGGGAAGCGATTGATCCTCTCGTAGCCGCCCTGGGGCCATCCTCTCTCGAAGACGACGACAAAGGCGGGAGGGTGCGCGCTCACTGCTCCCATGAACTCCTGGCGGAAGCGCCGAACGATCGGCGGGTCCGAGTCGTGGAACAAAGGAAAATCGTAGAGGAACCGCGTGGGCTGACGGACCCCGAGCCTGAAGAGCGCGTGGATCCCTCCCTCCGTCGTGTCGAGGACCTGAATGCTCCCGCCCGGCGGGACCCTGCCGCTGAGGTCGCTCACCAGAGCCTCCACTCTCTGCTGCTTCTCTCTGATCCAGGCGGGATCCAGAGCTTCCGCTCCCTTGGCGCCGAGAATCAGGACGAGGGCGGCGAAGCCGGCGAGGAGCGCCGCGTGAGAGCGCCACTCCCGCCGCTCCCTGGTTGACTGAAGCTCTGCCGCAGCCAGGAGGAGGGAGAAGAGCGCGAGAGGATAGAGATGATACTCCCACCCCTTGCCCTGGATGACGTAGTGGATGACGCCATAAACGGCTCCCAGAGCTAAGAACCCTCGGCGGGTCTCAAGCCGGCGCCGGGCCGCCGCTATCATCAGCGACACGGCCCCCAGCGCTCCAAGGGTGAGCCAGAAGAGCCGCCCGTAGCTCTGCCACCGGATCGCCTCCCAGGGGCCGCTCCGGCCGAGAGATGAGTAGAGCGGGATGAGATAGCCCATGACAAGCTCAACGAAGGGGCCGAGGCCCCCCGCCCACCAGAGCCAGATCCCGACAGCCGCGGGTGGAAGCCCCATTGCTGAGAGCGCGAGACTGGCCCCGGGAAGCCACGGGCTGATCTTCCGCCAGCCGATCCAGAGCGGGAGCGGAAGGAGGAGCGCCGAATGAGGTTTCAGAGTGACCGCGGCGCCAAGCGCCAGCGCCCCGAGGAATAGAGGGCTGAGCCTCCTCGACTCCAAGGCTAGAGAGGATCCGTAGAGCCCGGCGAGAAGAAAAAAACAGAGGATGAAATCACGCTGGCCCACCCGCCACGCGCCTCCCGCCAGATGGTAAAGGGCAAAGAGCAACCCTCCGGCGGCGGCAGACCATGGGCCGAACTGACGGCAGTAGAGAACGATCAGCCAGACCGTCCCTCCAAGGGCCACGAGATCAAAGAGCCGCCAGCCAAGGTCTCCCGGACCGAAGAGCGAGAGAGCCAGAAGGTGGAGAAGATAGACTCCGGGGAAGTTCATGTCGAAGATGTCGCGGTACGGCGCCGCTCCCTCCCTGATGAGCCGCGCGATGTAGTGCATCAGAGGAGCGTCGTGAATCAGCGGCCAGCGGAGCGACTGCCACGCGAGGAACCCAGCGACCACGCCTCCTCCGGCGAGAACAAGGGGAAACAAAATCACAAGCGTCGCCGCTGAGCTGAGGAGAGAATCACTCCTTGACGCCGGCGGATTCAAGGCTTGAGCGCGACGAGACGGCGGAGCGGGAAGCGATGTACTGAGGAATGGCGACGAGGGCCAGGAGGCCGAGGCCCAGGAGGTCTGTGGCGAGGCCGGGCTTGATTAGGGCGAGTGAGGCGATGATGAGGGTGCCCCGCTGGAGCA
>CAZXPE010000098.1:0-7626 GCA_964642915.1 uncultured bacterium
TCTCCGACGCCTATATCGGTCCCCTGACCCAGGGAGGCGTCAAGGAGATCGCCCCGTTCGCCTTCATGGTGATCATCCTTCTCTTCCGCCCGTATGGCCTCTGGGGCTGGGTCAAGATCGAGCGCGTATGACCTACCTGCCGAGCGGGGTGTATCACGAGAGATACGCCGCCACCCATGCGTGGTGGCAGACCGGATTCGTCCGGGGCAAGATGGCCTTCCTTGTCCTGTTCGTCCTCACCCTTCCACTCTATGCCAACCTCTATGTGGTCTCAGTGGCCAACATCACCCTCTACACCATCCTCTCGGCCCTCGGAGTCCAGCTCCTCATCGGCTACTGCGGCCAGATCACTCTCGGTCACGCCGCGTTCATCGCCGTGGGCGCATATGTGACAGCCATGGGGGTTCTCTTCTGGGGCCTGCCATACCCCGTGGCTGCCGTGGTGGGCTGCCTCCTGGCAGGGCTCTGGTCGGCGATCTTCGGGCTGCCGTCGGCGCGGATCAAGGGCTTCTACCTCATCATGACCAGCATGGCGGCCCAGTTCATCACCGTGGACTTCATCATCACCCACTACGTGAGCCGGGTTGGCGGGCGCGAGCACTACTTTTCCCTGCCGCCGGGGACCATCACCATCGCGGGATGGCCGGTGGACAGTGAAATCAAGGTCTACTACCTGGCGTCAGCCCTGACGATCCTGTGCTTCATGGGGCTGGCGAACCTGCTCCGCTCGCGGGTGGGGCGAGCGTGGATCGCGATCCGCGACAACGACATCGCCGCCGAGGCCTTGGGCGTCAACGTCGTCTACTACAAGTTGCTGGCCTACTTTGCGGCGGGGGTCCTCGGTGGAGTCGCGGGAGCAGTGTGGATCCCGTCGCTCCTCTTCGTGAGCCCGGAGCACTTCCAATTCTCCTGGAGCCTCTGGCTCGTGGGGGTCATCCTGATCGGCGGAATCGGCAGCCTTTACGGGCTCGTCTTCGGTTCCATCTTCATCACCGGAATCCTCGAGGCGCTCAAGTTCGCGGTGATCCCGCTCTCCGAGGTGTTCCCGGCGCTGGCCGAGCGGTTCCTCTACGTGAAGGAGGCCGCGTTCGGTCTGGCCATCGTGCTCTTCCTGCTCTATGAACCGCGGGGCCTGGCGTACAGGTGGCAGCAGGTGAAGAACTATTTAAACCTCTGGCCGTTCGCGTATTAACAGAAAGGAGGCCCGCTATGAAACGATTGACGCTCTTTCTGCTGACGCTGGCCCTTGCCCTTCCGTTTCTCGCCGGAAACGTGTGGGCTCAGGAGGTCAAGCTCGGATCCCTCAACGACCTGACGGGCCCGACCTCTGACGTGGGGAAGGACATCGTCCTGGGAATCCGCGAAGCCGTGCAGTACGTGAACGACACCGGCGGGATCAACGGCAAGCGGATCAGGCTCTTCCTCTACGACTACGGCTACCGCGTGCCTGAGGCCATCACCACCTATAAACGCTTTAGGGACTTCGACAAGGTAGTAGGCGTGCTCGGCTGGGGGACCGGGGACACCGAGGCTCTCTCCCCCACTGTGGGAAAGGACAGGATCCCGTACCTCTCCCACTCGTTCTCGGCCAAGCTCACCGATCCGAAGACGGCCCCCTACAACTTCGTCTACGGGACCGACTACTCCTCCAACGCCCGCGCCGCGATGACCGCCTGGTACGACGAGGTCTGGATGAAGGACCCGCGCTTCAGGGAGGCCAGGGCCAAAGGCGAGAAGCCGCGGGTCGTGATGTTCTACGCCTTCCCCGTGCCGTACGCGAGCGCCCCGATCAAGGCGCTGAAGGACCACGCGGCGTTGCTGGGCTTTGAGGTTGGCCCTGACCAGGACGTCTCGCTCGTGGCTCTCGACACCAAGAGCCAGGTGCTCGCGACCAAGGGCTTCAAGCCTCACCTCGCCTGGCACGGTAACACCACGATGTCTGTGGCCGCCACCATCAAGGACGCCCACGCCCTGGGGCTGGGCGCCGATCACATCGTCAACAACTGGGGGTACGACGAGAACCTAGTTCGCCTCGCCGGCCCGGCCGCCGAGGGGGTGATGGGGATCGCAGTGACCGCCTTCTACGGCGACAGGGTCCCGCTCATGGACAAGGTGCTCGAGTACGGCAAGAAGATCAACCCGGGCGTCCCCCCGGGGGCCCGGCTGATTCGCACCACCCAGTCCTGGGCCCAGGTGCTCATGATGGCCGAAGGAATGCGGCGCGCCGACAAGGCGGGCAAGCTTACGGGTCCCGGGCTCAAGGAGGCCCTGGAGACCCTCAGCGGCTGGACGCCGGGGCTCGGGCTCCCGCCGGTCACGCTGACCGCCACGGATCACCGCCCCGGGTCCGTCGTCCCCATCTACCGGATCAAGGGCGGGAAGTTCGAGCTGGTGAAAAACGTGGACCTGAGGGTCCGATGGCCCAAAGAGTGGGCCGGGGAGTTTTTCGGGTATTAATCTCGATGCTCAAGGTTAACAACATCGAGGTGCTCTACCAGGAAGTCATCCTTGCCCTGAAGGGTGTCTCCCTCGAGGTCCCTCCGCGCGGCATAGTGGCGCTTCTGGGTGCCAACGGGGCCGGCAAGAGCACTACGCTGAAGGCCATCTCAGGGCTCCTCAAGCATGAAAACGGGGAGGTGGCCGAGGGCTCCATCGAGTTCCTGGACGAGAGGATCGATCGGAAATCAGCGGAAGAGATCGCCCGAATGGGGATTATCCAGGTGATCGAGGGGCGCCGGGTCTTCGAGCACCTGACCGTGGAGCAGAACTTGAAGGTCGGGGCGCACCTCAGAGGGGACCACGGCGCCATGGCAGCCGGGCTCGAGATGGTCTACCACTACTTCCCGCGGCTCAAGGAGATGCGCAACGTCGTGGCCGGCTTCGCCAGCGGCGGCGAGCAGCAGATGACCGTGATCGGCAGGGCTCTCATGGCCGGGCCGAAGCTCCTCCTCCTCGACGAGCCCTCCATGGGGCTCGCCCCGTTCCTGATCAGGGAGATCTTTGAGATTCTCACGCGGCTCAACGAGAAGGAGGGGATTCCGATCCTGCTGGTGGAGCAGAACGCCAAGCTCGCGCTCTCGGTGGGCCGTTACGCCTACGTGCTCGAAAACGGGCGTGTCGTGATGGACGGGGACTCGGATAAGCTCAGAGAGAACCCGGACATCCGCGACTTTTATCTCGGCCTGACCGATCTGGGAACGCGGAAGAGCTTCCGCTCAGTCAAGCACTACAAGCGGCGAAAACGATGGGTGTCGTAAAAAAGGGAGGACGCATGATGAAACGGACAGTCTTCGGCGGTGTCGCACTCATGGTTCTGGTGGCGCTCGGCGGGTGCGCGAGCGTGGAGGTGCAGATGGCCGCGGCCCCGCCCCAGGTCAAGCTTGACCGGGTGGAGGTGGCCTCCTATTTCCCGTACGCGCCGGCTCCGGCCCGGGTCCCGTTGATCCTGGCCTTCGTCTTCAACGTGACGAACCCGGGAAGCCGGACGGTGACGCTGGAGGAGCTTCGCTTCTCCTACGCCTTTGAGGCCAAAGGGCAGTACTTCACGTTGAACTCCCCGGCGGTCTATGACATAGTGCACATCCCGGCCGGGGCCACCAACGCGGTCAGGGTGGTGAGCGTGCTCGACTCGGCCATCGTTCCGGCCACGCTGGCGGTGACCCAGGGGTTCCGTATGCAACAGTTGGACCTCAAGGGCCCGGACCTGGTCAAGGAGTGGTGGGAGAAGATCGGCGACTTCGGCTACGGGATCCGCGTCTCGGAGGGCGTTGCGAGCTTCGCCGCCCCCGGGGGCCCCGTGCTCTTCACCTTCCAGGACTCGTTCCCGAAGAAATGAGCGAAGACGCCCGTCGGGAGGGAAACTAGCGCGTGACTGACACGTTCCCGAAGTTACTGCGCCAGAACGCCGAGCGCTTTCCCCGCAAGGTCGCGATGCGGGAGAAGGACTTCGGTATCTGGCAGTCCTGCACCTGGGGCGACTACCTGGAGCAGTCCAGGCTGATCGCGCTGGGGCTGGCCTCGCTCGGCTTCGCGCGCGGCGATAAGGTTGCCATCGTCGGAGACAACCGCCCCCAGCTCTACTGGGCGATGGCCGCGACTCAGGCGCTCGGCGGCGTGCCGGTCCCGCTCTACCAGGACTCGATCGAGAAGGAGATGCAGTACATCATCGACCACGCCGAGGCCCGCTTCGCTGTGGTCGAGGACCAGGAGCAGGCCGACAAGCTCCTTAACGTCAAGGCTCAGTGCCCCCGCCTTGAGTACATCATCTACGACGACCCCAGGGGGATGCGGACGTGCACCGAGCCGTTCCTGTTGAGCCTCGAGCACGTCCAGGAGCTGGGGCGGAAGTTCGCGCTGGACAACCCCGACTACTTCAACGAGGAGGCGGCCAAGGGGAAGGCGGATGACATCGCGATCATCTGCTACACCTCGGGGACGACCGGAAACCCGAAGGGGGTGATGCTCTCCCACAGGAACGTGATCACGACGGCCCGCAACGCGATCGAACGTGAAGGTCTTTGGGAGACCGAGGAGGTCGTGGCCTACCTCCCGATGGCCTGGATCGGCGATCACATCTTCTCCTACGCCCAGTCGATCTGCGCCGGGTTCACGACGAGCTGCCCGGAGAGCTCGGCGACGGTGCTCCACGATATGAAGGAGATCGGCCCGACCTACTTCTTCGCTCCTCCGCGCATCTGGGAGAACCTCCTGACCAGCGTGATGATCCGCATCGAGGATGCCGCATGGCTCAAGCGCCGGCTGGTCCACTTTTTCCTGGAACTGGCGCAGGAGATGGAACGCCAGCGCATCAGCCGCCGGCGCGCGTCCCTCTGGCGCCGCCTGCTCTACCCGCTTGGCGCCCTCCTCGTTTACGGCCCCCTCCGCGACAACCTCGGCATGCGTCGCATCCGGCTTGCCTACACCGCCGGCGAGGCCATCGGTCCCGAGATCTTCGTCTTCTTCCGCTCGCTCGGGATCAACCTGAAGCAGGTCTACGGCATGACCGAGTCGAGCGCTCTCATCTCGATCCAGAAGGACGGCGACGTCAAGCTCGACACCGCCGGCACGCCGCTCCCCGCGGTGGAGATCCGGATCTCCGAGGCCGGGGAGGTGCTCTTCAGGAGCCCGGGCGTCTTCCAGGGCTACTACAAGAACCCTGAGGCGACACGGGAGACCGTGGAGGATGGCTGGGTCCACACCGGAGACGCCGGCTTCATCGACGGGAACGGCCACATCAAGATCATCGACCGCGCCAGAGACGTGAGCCGTCTGGCTGACGGCACGATCTTCGCCCCGAAGTACATCGAGAACAAGCTAAAGTTCTCGCCGTACGTCAAAGAGGCCGTATGTGTCGGGCAGGAGAAGCCGCATGTCGCCGCGCTCATAAACATCGACCTGGCGGCGACGGGGAACTGGGCCGAGCGCCGCGGGCTCCCTTACACGAGCTACACCGACCTCGCCCAGAAGCCCGAGGTCTACGACCTGATCCATCAGGAGGTTGTCCGGGTGAACCGGAGCCTCTCTGAGGAGGATATGCTGAGAGGGGCCCAGATAAAAAAGTACCTGATCCTGCACAAGGAGCTTGACCCTGACGACCAGGAGATCACCCGAACCCGCAAAGTGAGGCGGGGGTTCATCGCCCAAAAGTACGCCGCCCTCATTGACGCCCTCTACTCAGACAAAGATTCCGTTAGCGTGGAGGCTCAGGTGACTTACGAGGACGGACGGACGGCGACGGTCCGCGCCGAGGTGAGGATCCGCGAGGTGGAGGTGTTCACTGAAGGGGGGAATGGATGAAGGGAGGAAACGGCGCAGGCCCGCTCCTCGAGGTCGACCGGATCAGCGTGAGCTTCGGCTCGCTCCAGGCTCTGGACCGGGTGAGCCTGGAGGCGCGGTCCGGAGAGATACTGGCAGTCATCGGCCCGAACGGGGCGGGGAAGACGACCCTCCTGAACTGCATCAGCGGGTTCTATCATCCCTCGGAGGGGAAGATCCTGTTCGAGGGCCAGGAGCGCACCCGGCTCAGACCTCCCGAGGTGGCGGCGCTGGGCATCGCTCGAACCTTTCAGAACGTGGCTCTGTTCAAGGGCATGAGCGTGCTCGACAACATCATGACCGGCCGGCTCCTGAAGATGAGGGGACACTTCCTGCTCGACGCTCTCTGGTGGGGGCCTGCCATGAGGCAGGAAATAGAGCACCGGGAGTTCGCCGAGCGGATCATCGACTTCCTGGAGATCCAGGCTGTCCGCAAGACGCCGGCGGGCCGTCTCCCCTATGGCCTCCAGAAGCGCGTTGAGTTGGCCAGAGCGCTGGCAGCCGAGCCCAAGCTCCTCCTGCTCGACGAGCCGATGGCCGGCATGAACGTGGAGGAGAAGGAGGACATGTGCCGCTTCATCCTCGACGTCAACGGGGAGTTCGGCACGACGACCATCCTGATCGAGCACGACATGGGAGTGGTCATGGACATCTCAGACCGGGTGGCGGTCCTGGACTATGGCCGCAAGATCTCCGAGGGTCTGCCTCGCGAGGTGAGGAGCGACCAGGCCGTGATCGGCGCCTATCTCGGGGTGACCCATGGGTAGCGCGCTCTATCAGGTCGCGGTGGGGCCGTTGAAGGATATGGCGACCAGCCCCGCTTTTTTCGCCGAGGTGCTGATCGGCGGCGTCTTCGCCGGGCTCATGTACTCTCTCGTGGCCCTCGGGTTCGTCCTGATCTTCAAGGCCTCGGGGGTGTTCAACTTCGCCCAGGGGGTGATGGTCCTCTTCGCGGCGCTGACGCTGGTCGGGCTGATGGAGCGGGGGGTGCCGGTCGTCCTGGCGCTCGCTCTCACAACCGCGGTGATGGTCCTGGTCGCTTTCGCCATCGAGCGGCTGGTGCTGCGCCCGCTGGTCAATCAGGAGCACATCATCCTGTTCATGGCGACTATCGGGCTTACCTTCTTCCTCGAGGGGTTCGGGGAGATGCTCTGGGGAGCCAACGTCAAGAAGCTAGACGTGGGGATCCCGGACACTTCGTTCACTGTCGCAGGGATCCTGGTCAACCGGCTGGAGATGACCGCTGCGCTGACGGCAGGGATTCTGGTTGCGGTGCTGGCGGTGTTCTTTCAGAAGACCAGGATCGGCCGGGCTCTCAGAGCCGTCGCTGACGACCACGAGGCGGCGCTCTCCATCGGCATTCCCCTCAAGACCATCTGGATCATCGTCTGGTCGGTCGCGGGGATCGTGGCCATCGTGGCGGGGATCATGTGGGGAGCCAAGAGCGGGGTGCAGTTCAGCCTCTCGCTCATCGCCCTGAAGTCGTTGCCCGTCCTGATCCTGGGCGGCTTCACCTCTGTTCCGGGGGCGATAGCCGGCGGTCTCATCATCGGCGTCGGGGAGAAGCTGGGCGAGGTGTACTGGGGGCCGCTCGTCGGCGGCGCCATCGAGAACTGGTTCGCCTACGTCCTGGCCCTCGTCTTCCTGCTCTTCCGCCCCCAGGGCCTTTTCGGCGAAAAAATCATCGAACGCGTATGATGCCGTCGCGCGCTATTTCGGAACCGGTGGGGGGGGCTGGGGGCGGAGCGGCGGTCGCTCCCCCCCAGGGTGGTTCGAGGGCGTGATCTACCGTGAGGCCGGGCAGTTCAAGAC
>CAZXPE010000098.1:7636-7877 GCA_964642915.1 uncultured bacterium
GCCTACGTCCTGGCCCTCGTCTTCCTGCTCTTCCGCCCCCAGGGACTGTTCGGCGAGAGGATCATCGAGCGGGTATAGGGCGTGATCTACCGTGAGGCCGGGCAGTTCAAGACCACCTACGCCGGCGACCAGGCGATCTTCCCGATCGTCCAGGATCGCGTGATCGTGCTCCTGGCCATCGCCGCCGCGTTGGCCGTGCCGCCGCTTATGGCCAGCGAGTACTGGCTCCAGGCGGTCCTGC
>CAZXPE010000099.1:0-2456 GCA_964642915.1 uncultured bacterium
GGGGATCGAGGTCGGCAAGTGCATCGGCTGCAACCGCTGCGTCGAGGCGTGCAAGGTGGAAAACGAGGTTCCCCAGGAGCCGTTCTTCTTCCGAACGTGGGTGGAGCGGTACGTCGTCAAGAAGGACAAGAGTGTCGTCGTGGAGACCGTGGGGCTCAAAAAGGAGAAGCCCAAGGAGGTCGCGGGCCAGGAAGATGCCCTCCGCAGCTTCTTCATCCCGAAGCTCTGCAACCACTGCGCGAACCCCCCGTGCGTGCAGGTGTGTCCCGTTGACGCCACGTGGTCCACAGAAGACGGGGTGGTGCTCGTTGACAAGAACCGGTCCATCGGCTGCCGCTACTGCATCCAGGCCTGCCCCTATGGGGCGCGCTACCTGCACCCCCGGACGCGGACCGCCGACAAGTGCACCTTCTGCTACCACCGGGTCGTGAAGGGGCTGCTGCCGGCCTGCGTGGAGGTCTGTCCGACCCAGGCGCGGATATTCGGCGATCTGAAGAGCCAGGCCAGCCGCCTCGTGCGCTTTGAGCGCATGAACAAGATCCACGTCCTGAAGCCCGATCTCAACACCCAGCCGAAGGTCTATTACTCCGGGCTCGACGGAGAGGTGAGATGAACGAGGCCCTGCGGGAACGGCTCGGCGAGATGCTGGAGCAGGTGTCGGGCTTCATCTACCCGAACGAGATCGAGATCCACTGGTCGATCCTGATCGTCGTGTATCCGTACCTGACGGGCCTGGTTGCCGGCGCGTTCATCCTCGCCTCTCTGGTGAAGGTCTTCAACGTCGAGGAGGTCCGGCCGACTTATCGCCTCTCTCTCCTGACGGCCCTGGCGTTTCTCCTGATCTCCCCCCTTCCACTCCAGTTCCACCTGGGCCAGCCGCTCCGGTCTTACGAGATCTTCCTGACCCCCAATCTCAGGTCAGCCATGGCGATGTTCGGCTTCGTGTACCTCTGGTACCTGATGGGCGTCCTCCTCCTTGAGATCTGGTTCGAATACCGGCGGGATCTCATCGTGTGGTCCAAGCAAGAGGAGTTCCCGATGAATTGGATTCACCGGGCCCTGTCGTTGTTCTCGAACGATACGAGCCCGGAGGCGGTGGCGTTCGACAAGAAGGCGATCCAGTTCATCACGGTCATCGGCATCCCCTCGGCGTTCCTCCTCCACGGCTACGTCGGCTTCATCTTCGGGTCGGTGAAGGCGAACCCCTGGTGGGGGAGCGTTCTGATGCCGATCGTGTTTTTGATGTCCGCGATCGTGTCGGGCATCGCGCTCGTCATGTTCCTCTACATGGTCCTGACCCCGCTCCGGGGTGAGCCCATCGACATGCGGTGCCTGGACAAGCTCGCCTCGTACCTGTTCTACGCGGTGATCGTGGATTTCTCGCTGGAGGCGCTAGACTTCATCCACCGGCTGTACCAGAGCGAGGAGTCGATCCACATCCTCGGCACCCTGATCGCGAGCAAGCTGTTCATGAGCCTGTTCGTGATCCAGATCCTGCTTGGCATGTTGATCCCTCTCGGGATCATGGTTGCGGTGAGGATGTTCGGGCTCAACGACGAGCTGAGGAAGCTCTTTTATTTCACGGCGATCATCTTGATCCAGCTCGGCATCTTCGCCACCCGGTGGAACGTCGTCATCGGGGGCCAGCTCTTCTCCAAGAGCTTCCGGGGGTTGACGACCTACAAAATGGAGGTGGTCGGGATCGAGGGGTTGATCACCGCGCTCGGGCTCCTGGCGCTGCCGATCGTGGTGCTGCTGATTCTCATGAAGCTGTTGCCGCCCTGGAGGAAGGCCGAAGCATGATCCCGAGGCTGCTGGGCTCCCTGCTGGCGCTGTTGCTGCCCGTTGCGGCTGCCGCCCACGGAGAACACGGAGCGGCCAAGCCGATCGGGCGGGCGGGCGTGGTCACCGTTCAGGGTTACCAGGTGGAGCTTCTTGGCGAGCCCGGCCCGCTCGCAGCCGGACGGGAGACTCGCATCGTGGCCAAGGTCTTCAGGAACTCCCCCCTTGCCCCGGAGTCCGGCGGCGCTGTGCTCATCGGCCTCTCACGCGCTGAGGCTCCTTACGATCTCAGGTGGGCCGTCGAGGAGACCTGGGCCGGCAGCTACGCCGCCTCGTTCACTCCCGCACGCGCGGGACCTCACAAGGTTCGAGTGGTCATCGAGGAGCTGGATGGGAGCCGCGTTGGATTTCCTCTAGCCGTGGATTTTGAAATCGACGTCGGGAGGGCCCCCGGCCTGGGAGCTACCGCCTGGACGCTCCTGGCTCTTGTCGGCGGAGTAGCGGCCCTCGCCCTCTATGGCGTCGCCCTCAGGGCGCGGATCGCGCGCCCCGCTGACGCCGCCCTCAATCTCCTGGAGATCCCTTGGCTCCGCCGGCTCCTGACCTCACCGGCTTTCCAGCCATCGCTCCAGATCCCGCTGCTTCTCCTGATGGGGATCGTCGTGTGGCTCGGG
>CAZXPE010000099.1:2466-7874 GCA_964642915.1 uncultured bacterium
AGGATGGGGGCGTGAACCTCGCCACCAAGCTCACCTGGACGATCTGGTGGGCTGGGATCATCTTCACCTTCTTCCTCGCGGGCAGGGTCTGGTGCCTGGCCTGCCCGTTCGGCGCCATGAACGAGTGGACGTCGCGTCTGGTCTCACCGCGGGGGCGCCTCCCGAAGCCGTTCAGGAACATCTGGTGGGCCACCGCGATGTTCGTCCTCCTGACCTGGGCGGACGAGCAGCTCGGGGTGGTGCGCGCGCCGTGGATCACTGCCTGGATCGTGCTTTTCTTTGCAGCTCTGGCAGTGGCGGTGGGGCTCTTCTACGAGCGGCGAAGCTTCTGCCGCTACCTCTGTCCGATCGGCGGCCTCATCGGGATATACTCCATGACGGCGCCCGTCGAACTTCGGGCGAAGGACGGAGCGGTCTGTCTGTCTCATCGCGAGAAAGAGTGCTATCGTGAGAGTAAAGCAGCCAGGGGATGCCCGATGTTCGAGTTCCCTCAGAGCATGGACAGGAACAACTACTGCAACCTCTGCGCCGAGTGCGTGAAAGGCTGCTCGCCCGACAACCTCGTGCTCCGCTTCCGAGCCTTCGGTAAGGATCTCTGGGCCTCGGGGCGCAGGTTCCTGGACGAATCGTACCTGGCCGTGGCGCTCGTGGGGCTGACGTTCCTCGTGACAGCCCAGATGCTCACAGCCTGGCCGGGCTGGATCTCGGCTCTCGCCCGTTGGCTTCCCTCCGGCGTTCGCGCCAATCTCAGGCCCGTCACCTACCTGAGCCTCGTCGAATCGGCTGTCCTCCTGGTCGGAGCGCTCGTGGTCGTGCCGCTGCTTGTCCTAGCCGGGGCGAGGGTTGCTCACAGACTGGCAGGGGCAAATTCCCCCGGCCCCAGCCGGACGTTCGTCCTCTTCGGTTACATGTTCATACCGGTGGGTCTCGCAATGCACCTGGCCCACAACCTGGCCCATCTCCTTCTCGAGGGGGGCGGCATCGTCCCCGCAGTCCAGCGCGCTGTGGCGCTCTGGACGCCGTTCTCCCTTGGCGAGCCCGACTGGCAGGTCCTCCCGCTCGCTCCAGAGCCTGTTGTCGGACTTCTCCAGACGGCGTTTCTCATCGGTTTCTTTGGCCTGTCGCTCCTGGCAGGTCACAGGCTCTCTCTCCGGGCGTACCCGGACCGTCTGAGCGCCAGCCGCGCCCTCGCACCGATGGCGGCTCTCTCGTTCGTCTTCACCGTGGCCGGCATCGTGCTCTTGAACCAGCCGATGGGGATGCGCCACGGGATGTAAGGGGCGCTGCTCGGGGAGGGTGATGAACCTGGCCGTGAGGTGGACAGTCGTCGCCGTCACCCTCCTGCTCCTCTGGTCTCTCGGGCCGGCGGTTTCCCAGCCGCTCTTCAGTCCCGCCCAGGATCCCATGGCCGGCTCGCGTGTCTTCGGGGCCAAGGGGTGCGTCAAGTGCCACTCGATCAACGGGGTCGGCGGCAAGACCGGCCCCGACCTCGCCCGCATCCCGCGTCCCCGGTCGTTCTACGACCTCGCCGCCGAGATGTGGAACCATCTCCCCAAGATGGCGGACCGAATGCGGAAACTCGGGATCGTCCGCCCGTCACTGAATCCGCAGGAGACTGCCGACCTCATTGCCTTCCTCTTTACGCTCGACTACTTCGATGCGCCCGGGAACGCCCAGGCGGGGAAGCGCCTCTTCAGTGAGAAAAGGTGCGTGGTCTGCCATCAGGTGGCCGGCGTAGGCGGCGTGGTGGGGCCGAACCTCGACTTCCTCCAGCAGTTCGGCTCGCCCATTCTCGTGGCCGCGGCCATGTGGAACCACGGCCCGGCCATGGCCGAGGCGATGCGCGCACGGAAGATCGAGCGCCCTGCCTTCGAGGATGTTGAGCTACGCGACCTGATCGCCTATCTCAAATCGGCCTCGCGGACCCGGACTGATGAGCCGCTCTACGTCCTGCCGGGAAATGCTGACGAGGGGCGCAGGCTCTTCTCTGAGAAGCGCTGCATCCAGTGCCACAGCATCAGAGGGGAAGGCGGGCAGGTCGGGCCTGACCTGGCGGAGCGAGGACTTCACCGCAGCCTGACCCAATTCGCAGCCGCGATGTGGAACAAGGAGCCGAAGATGATGGAGGCGATGAAGGCGAAGGGGATCCCAGTCCCTCACCTCCAAGCCCGTGAGATGGCTGATCTCGTGGCGTACCTCTACTCAGTGCAGTATTTCGCTCAACCCGGCGATCCCCGGAAGGGGCGCGAAGCTCTCTCGGGGAAGGGGTGTCTCGGCTGTCACTCGCTCTCCGGCCAGGGCGGAAAGAGCGCTTCGGATCTCGCTCGGGTGAAAGGGCTCGACAGTCCGCCTGCGGTCATCGCAGCGCTCTGGAACCACTCCTTTATCATGCAGGAGCGAACTGAGCGCCGGAGGCTCCGGCGGGCAGAGCTGAGCTCTGAGGAGATGGCGAACCTCGTGGCCTTTCTTCAAAGCTTGGGGCCGGGCCGCTGATGATAAGCCGATGGCTCTTCCTCGCGCTGCTCAATCTTGTCGTGTTCCTGGTCTGGCCGCCGGACGCTGCGGCTCAGCAGACGACCTCGGGCTGCGTCAGTTGTCATCTCGAGACCGGCGATGATCGCCTCGTCAAGCCGGCGAAGGAGTTCAATGAGGACATCCACGCGGCCAAGGGGTTCGGCTGCGTCTCCTGTCACGGCGGCGACGAGAAGTCTTCCGGAGCAGATGCAATGGACCCGGACAAGGGGTACATCGGCAAGCCCGAGCGCCAGCAGGTGCTCCAGGTCTGCGGGCGCTGCCACTCGGACGCGCGGTTCATGAAGCAATACAACCCCGCGCTCCGGGTGGACCAGGTGACCGAGTACGCCACCTCCGTGCATGGCCGCCGGCTCAGGGAATTCGCCGATCAGAAGGTGGCAACCTGCGCGAGCTGTCACCCGGCCCACTCGATCAAGCCGCCGTCGGATCCGAAATCAACTGTCCACCCGGTGCGCGTCGCGGAGACGTGCGGCGGATGCCACGCCAACGCCAAATACATGGAGCCCTACAAGATCCCGACAGACCAGCTCCAGAAGTATAAGGGAAGCGTTCACTGGAAAACGATGTCGGTCAAGGGCGATCTCTCGGCCCCAACGTGCAACGACTGCCACGGCAACCACGGCGCGGCTCCACCCGGGGTGGCCTGGGTGGGAAATGTCTGCGGCCAGTGTCACACGGTGCAGGAGGAGTTCTTCAAAAAGAGCGTCCACGCCAGGGTCTTCGCCCAGATGGGCGCCCCCGGCTGCGCGACCTGCCACGAGAACCACGGGATCAAGGAAGCCGGCGACGAGATGCTCGGCCTCGCCGACAGGTCCGCGTGCATCGCCTGCCACTCGAACAAGGACAAGGGCGGGAAGGCCGCGGTCGAGATGCGCGGGGTCATCGAATCGCTCGCCAGCCAGTCGGGCAAGGCCCGCGCGATTTTGCTCCAGGCCGAGCACGCCGGGATGGAGGTCAGCCAGGCGCAGTTCGAGCTGAACGGGGCCACCGACGCCCTGGTCAAGGCCCGCGCCGCCGTCCACGCCTTCGGCATTGACGCGGTAAAGAAAGAGGTCGAGGCAGGGCTCGCAATCAGCGTAAAGGCCCATGCGCGCGGGGTGAAGGCGCTGGACGAGCTTCAATTTCGCAGAAAAGGACTCGCGGTCTCGGTGGTGATCATCCTGGCCCTCATCGCGGGGCTCGCGGTCAAGATCCGCCAGATCGAGCGGCCAAAGTAAGGAGATGCGCGATGGCTGAGGACACGCTGGACCGTCACCCGACCCGCAGGGGATTCATCAACTGGTTTCTCGGCACGAGCGCGGGCGCCTTTCTCCTCTCGGTGCTCTACCCCGTCGGGCGCTACCTGATTCCCCCGACTGTCGGGGAATCCACCGCCGCGGCGGTGACGCTCCCGATCAAGCCCCAGGACGTGAAGCGGAACAGCGGGCATATCTTCAAGTTCGGGAGCCGCCCAGGAATCCTGGTCCGGACTCCCGGCGGAGAGTTGCGCGCCTTCTCCGCTGTCTGCACGCATTTGAACTGCACGGTTCAGTACCGGCCGGACCTCGGCCACATCTGGTGCGCATGCCACAACGGCCACTTCGACCTCAACGGCAAGAACGTCGCCGGCCCGCCCCCCCGGCCGCTCGATCCCTACATGGTGAACGTGCGTGGAAACCAGATCGTCGTGAGTAAGAGCGCCTGAAGATGGAAGCGTCCGCGAAAGGGCACGGCAGGCTCTGGACGTGGCTCGACACCCGCATCGGCTTGGCCGAGATGGAGAAGCTCGCCAGGAAGAAAGAGGTCCCCGTCCACCGGCACACGGTCTGGTACTACTTCGGCGGGATGACGCTCTTCCTCTTCTTGATCCAGGTGGCCACTGGCATTCTCCTCCTCTTCTACTATCGCCCCAGCGCCGAGGAGGCGTACGAGTCAGTTCAGTTCCTGATGGCCGAGGTCGAGTTCGGCTGGCTGATCCGCTCGATCCATTCGTGGGCGGCGAATTTGATGATCTTCACACTCTTCATCCACCTCTTCAGCGTCTGGCTCCTCAAGACGTACCGCCCTCCCCGGGAGATCACCTGGCTTTCCGGGATCGGGCTCCTGGGCCTCGCGCTGGCCTTCGGCTTTACCGGTTACCTCCTGCCGTGGAACGAGCTGGCCTACTTTGCGACCAAGGTCGGGACCGAAATTACTGGAGTCCTCCCGCTGATCGGCTCGTTTCTCCGCAGGCTGCTCCGCGGCGGCGACGAGGTCACCGGCGCCACGCTCACGCGGTTCTACGGAATCCACGTGGCTGTGCTTCCTGCGCTCACGACGTTTCTCCTTGGCCTTCATCTCTTCCTCGTCCAGAAGCACGGCATGAGCATTCCTCCCGGAGTGGAGGGTACAGGCAGCGGCAAGCGGACAATGCCGTTCTTTCCCAACTTCTTCCTCCGCGACCTGGTGGGGTGGCTCTCGGCGCTGGCCATACTGGCCGCGCTGGCGGCCTACTATCCCTGGGAGCTGGGAAAGAAGGCGGACCCGTTCGCTCCAGCGCCGGCCGGCATCAAGCCCGAGTGGTACTTCGTGTTCATGTTCCAGACACTGAAGTACCTGCCGAGTTACATCCTTGGCATCGAGGGCGAGGTGGTGGGGGTCGTCGGCTTCGGCGCCGCCGGCCTGCTGCTGCTGCTGATTCCCTTCCTGGACCGGCGCGCGGCCCGGGGCGAGCCAAGCCGCCTGTTCGCCTGGATCGGGATCGCCGTGATCCTGTACATGGTCGTGCTGACGTACCTCGGCTACACTGAGGTTCCGACGAAATGAGAGCGACGGCGGCGTTGGCGGGAATCTTGTTGGCGCTCTGGGCCGGAGCCGCAGGCGAGGCCCTGGCTCAAGGGGATCCCGCCCGAGGG
>CAZXPE010000100.1:0-7828 GCA_964642915.1 uncultured bacterium
GTGATCCAGAAGGGGCGCGCTGCGGCCCAGGCGGTCCCCGTGGTGATGATGACTCACGAGGCGCGGGAACGCGACATGAGGGAAGCGCTCGGGGCGATTGACAAGCTGGACGTGGTGGCGGGGAAGACGATCTCTATCCGCGTCGAAGGCGGAGAGATCTGATGGGGTGGCCCGGTGTCATCGAGCGGTACCGAGAGTTCCTTCCCGTCACTGAGCGGACGCCTGTCGTAACGCTCCTCGAGGGGAACACTCCCCTCATCCCCGCTCCCCGCCTCGCCGAGGCCACCGACCCGCGGCTCCACATCTACCTCAAGTGCGAGGGGTTCAACCCCACAGGGTCGTTCAAGGACCGCGGGATGACCATGGCGATCTCCAAGGCGCTTGAGGAAGGGTCGCGGGCGGTAATCTGCGCCTCCACAGGGAACACCTCGGCTTCCGCCTCGGCCTACGCTGCCCGCGGCGGGCTGAAGGCTGTGGTGATCGTCCCCAAGGGGGCCATCGCCTTCGGCAAGCTCTCCCAGGCGGCCATTCACGGCGCCACAGTCCTCATGGTGGACGGGAGCTTTGACCAGGCGCTGGCCATCGTCAGGCAGATCGCCGAGAGCCGCCCGGTCACTCTAGTCAACTCGGTCAACCCGTTCAGGCTCGAGGGACAGAAGACCGCAGCCTTCGAGGTGGTGGACCAGCTCGGCCGGGCTCCGGACTACCACCTGATTCCGGTGGGGAACGCCGGCAACATCACCGCCTACTGGCGCGGCTACAAGGAATATCACCTGGCCGGCAGATCCAAAGAGCTTCCTCGAATGGTGGGATTTCAAGCCGCGGGGGCCGCTCCCATCGTTGAAAACCGCGTCATCGCCGAACCCAGGACGGTGGCCACGGCGATCCGCATCGGGAACCCGGCCAACTGGGGGCTTGCAGTGGAGGCCCTGAAAGATTCCAGCGGCTTTATCGAAGCGGTCACAGACGAGGAGATTCTCCACGCCTACCGCCGTCTGGCTCGGGAGGAGGGGATTTTCATGGAGCCCGCATCCGCCGCCGCCGTGGCCGGTCTCATCAAAACGGTTAAGCAGGGGCGCTTCGAGCCCGGCTCCACTCTGGTCCTCACCCTGACGGGCCACGGCCTGAAAGACCCTGACACCGCGCTCGAGTCCGCCTCCCGCCCGGTCACGGTTGCCCCGAAGCTCGACGCCGTCCTGGCCCACCTCGGACTCTGATCTCTTCTTCCGTGACCCGACGGCATCTGGGCAAGATCCTGGTCGGGGGCGGGGTTAGCCTCGGACTCCTCGCCTATCTGCTCTGGAGCGTAGATTTAAGCCAGGTGGGCGCCCATCTCGCTCGCACGAGCTGGGGGTATCTCGCCATCAGCGTCGGCTTCGCCATCTTCGCCGTCTGGGTGCGGGCATGGCGGTGGCGCTACCTCTTTCCTCCGGGAACCCACCCCTCGCACCTCTTCTCGGCGGTGATGATCGGCTATATGGCCAACAACGTCCTGCCTCTCAGGGCCGGCGAGATCGTAAGGGGATACGTGGTCGCCAAGCGTGGACGGCAGAGGTTCTGGACTGCCATCGCCACCCTCGTCGTGGAACGGGTGCTGGACGCCCTGGCAGTCGTGATCATCCTGGCAGTGCTCGTTCTGGTGATCGCCGTCCCGCGCGAGCTGAAATGGGGAGCCGTCGCGTTTCTCTCTCTGGACGTCGCCGCGATGGGGGCTCTCGGAGCCGCGGCGCTCGCCCCGGCGCGGTGCCGCAGGGCGGTGACCCGGCTCTTCGGGAGCTGGCCGAATGTCGAGGCCAGGCTCCTCAGAATCTTCGAGACGTTCCTCGTCGGGCTTGAGGGCATCAGGACCGGCTCGCACATCCTTCCGATTCTCATCGGCTCTGTGGCTCTCTGGGTGGTGTATGTCCTGGTCACATGGACGGCCATGGCGGCGGCCCACCTCCCGCTCTCGCTGACCGCAGCCTGGACGGTCATCGCGTTCGTCGGCCTCGGCGTGAGCCTGCCGTCGGCTCCCGGCTTCGTCGGGGTCTTCCAGGCCGCAACCGTCGTGGCGCTGGCCCTCTTCGGCGTGCCCCGCGAGGAGGCGCTGAGCTTCTCGTTCCTCTTTCACGCGAGCCAATACGTTCCGATCACGCTGATCGGATGGATCCTCCTGCTGGTCGAGCAGATCAGCCTCTCCCAGGCGACCACCATTGAGGGTCAACCCCAGAACTCCTGAACACTGCCTTTACAGCTTCGCCCCTGCTCGTGTAGGATGCCGCCGATGAGCCTGATCGTCCAGAAGTTCGGCGGCTCCTCAGTCGCCGACGCCGAGAAGATACTGCACGTGGCCCGCCGCGCCGTTGAAGCCGCGGCGCCGGGGCACCGAGTGGTCGTCGTGGTTTCGGCGATGGGGAAGACCACCGATTCGCTCGTGGCCATCGCCCGAAAGATCACCCAGACCCCCGAGCCCCGCGAGATGGACATGCTACTGGCAACCGGCGAGCAGACCTCAATCGCCCTCCTGGCGATGGCGATCCAGGCGCTGGGGCGCCGCGCCCGCTCTTTTACCGGCCCCCAGGCCGGGATCATCACCGATTCCGTCCACACCAAAGCCCGTATCCTGAAGATCACGGCAGAGCAGGTCAGAGCGGCCCTGGATGCCGGAGAGATCGCCGTCGTTGCGGGCTTTCAGGGGATGACCTCCGAAGGGGAGATCGCGACGCTCGGGCGAGGCGGCTCCGATCTGACCGCCGTCGCTCTCGCGGCCGCCCTCAAGGCGGACGTATGCGACATCTACACCGACGTGGACGGGGTCTACACCGCTGACCCGAACATCGTTCCCGACGCGCGGAAGCTCCCCCGGATCTCCTACGACGAGATGCTGGAGATGGCAAGCCTGGGGGCCAAGGTGCTCCAGGCCCGTTCGGTTGAGTTTGCTAAAAAGTACGGGGTGCCGATCCAGGTCCGCTCGACATTCAAGGCGGAACCGGGCACCCTCGTGACCAGGGAGGAGACCGGGATGGAAGAGGTGGTGGTGACCAGCGTTACCCACGACAGGAACCAGGCCAAGGTCTCGATCCTGAGGGTCCCCGACAGGCCGGGGATAGCGGCCCAGGTCTTCGGCGCCGTCGGCGGCCAGAATGTGGTCGTGGACATGATCGTTCAGAACATCAGCCGGGACGGTTTCACCGACATCTCCTTCACCCTGCAGCGCGGCGACCGGGCTCGCGCCGTCTCGGTCCTGGAGGAGGTGGCCAAAAGGATCGGCGCCCAGGGGGTCACCTTCGACGATCGGGTCGCCAAGGTCTCGATCGTCGGAGTCGGGATGCGCAGTCACTCGGGGGTGGCGGCCAGGATGTTCGATGTCCTCGCCAAGGAGGGCGTCAACATCCAGATGATCTCCACCTCTGAGATCGCCATCTCCTGCGTGATCGAGGACAAGTACACCGAGCTGGCGGTTCGCGCCCTCCACGAGGCATTCGAGCTGGGGAAGGAGCGCGCCGGAGCCGAGTGAAGCGAACCTCACCGGGCGCTTGCAATCGAAACTGTATGGTAAACTCGGGAAGCCATGGGCGCGTTCTCAGTTGAGGTCCATGTCCGTCCTGCCGGGGCCGGCGATAAGCCGTCTATTCCCGTCAAATGTCTCGCGGACACCGGAGCCGCCTTCTGCCAGTTCCCGGCCTCTCTCCTGGCCAGCCTTGGGATCACTCCGGATCGACAAGTTCCCGTGGTCATGGCTGACGGCGCAAGAAGGGAACAGCCTGCAGCGTGGGTCGAAATCCGTTACGGTGACCTCTCGGCCTTCACGCTAGTCCTCTTCGGCGGAGACAACGGCCTGACCCTCCTCGGAGCCCACGCCCTTGAGGGATTGGGGCTCTCTGTTGATCCCGTCAGAAAGGTCCTCGAGCCCTCCCGCTTCCCTCTGGCCTGACCCGGATTATTCACGAGCGGGCTGGGGCGTGACACGAAAGAAAGAGCAGATGCCCGCCACGGGGAAAGCGGCTGTCTTCCACGGCCCAGGCAAGCCGTTCGAGATCAGGGAGCTTCCGCTCCCCGAGGTCGAGCCCGACGCCGTCCTGATCCGGGTCTTACTCGCCAACATCTGCGGGTCGGACCTTCACTTCTGGCGGGGAGACGCGCCGCTCAAGCTTCCCGACGACGGCTGGATCTACGGCCACGAGATGTGCGGCAGAGTGGCCAGGCTCGGCGCGAGGGTGAAGACCGATTCTCTGGGACGCCCGCTCAAGGAAGGGGACCGGGTCGCCTACTGCTACTTCTATCCGTGCGGGCGATGCCATGCCTGTCTCAGAGGCCGGCTCGCCGCCTGCCCCAACAAGGTGGGGCGACCTCTCGGCCCATCTCAGTTCCCGCACTTCCACGGCGCCTTCGCCGAGTATTATTATCTCAGGCCCGGCGGGTTCATCTTCTCAGTGCCGGACGAGCTTTCAGACGAGAGCGTGGCGCCTGCGAACTGCGCCCTTTCCCAGGTGATCTACGGCCTCCACGCTGTGGATCTCAATTTCGGCGACTCAGTGGTCATCCAGGGCGCTGGTGGACTTGGCATCCAGGCCACGGCGGTGGCCAGGGAGATGGGCGCCTCACGCATTATCGTGGTGGATCGAGTCTCAGAGAGGCTGGAGCTTGCCAGGGCGTTCGGCGCTGACCACACGATCAACCTCAAGGAGGTCGCCGAACGGAAAGAGCGGGTGAATCTGGTGCGCGAGTGGACCGGCGGAGCCGGAGCCGACGTGGCCTGCGACTTCGTCGGCTTCCCCGAGGTCATCCCCGAAGGGATCGAGATGCTCGGCGCCGGAGGCCGTTACCTTGAGGTCGGAACGATCAGTCGCGGGGTGAAGGTGGAGATCGAGCCGGGGGCGATCGTCTGGGGCTCGAAGAGGATCGTCGGGGTGATCATGTACGACCCGTGGGTGATCCCGCGGGCGCTGGAGTTCCTGGTCCGCTCAAGCGGCCGCTACCCGTTCCAGAAACTCCTCTCCCACAGGTATCCGCTCGAACGGATCAACGAAGCGTTCGCCGCTTCTGAGTGGGTGAACAGCGAGACGACGATCACCCGCATCGCCCTCACTCCGTAAACCGAGGCCGCGAGATGTGATCTACAGGCGGCGTGAGATCTGGCTCCTCCTCACCCTCGCCCTGAGCCTCGGCGCGGGACTTGCCATCCGCGAATTCCGGGAGGGGTTTCCCGAGCTGGCCAACCGGCTTGAAAATCCTGAGAGCTACGATCAGGCACGACCGGCGATTCCGATCCCTCCACGCCCATCAAAGCTCTCCTCCGCTGAAGCCGGGAAGAACGGGCGCCTCGATTTGAACCGCGCCACAGCCGCCGACCTCCAGCGCCTCCCGGGGATCGGTCCTACCCTCGCCGGCCAGATCATCAGAGAAAGGGAGCGCCGGGGCCGTTTCGCCTCTCCCGAAGATCTCCTCTCGGTCCCAGGGATCGGCCGTAGGAAGTTCGAGGCGTTCCGAGACCTCGTAACCGCGAAGGAGTGAGATGCGCCTCGATGCCATGCCGCTGGTTCCTGTGGCCGTGGCCTTCGCCGCAGGGCTCGCAGTCGCAATCCGGTTTCGCCCCCATCCCGCCGTGCTCCTGGCCGCCATAGGCGCTCTCGCGCTGGCCTGCGCTGCTTTGGCGTCGCGCCGCAGAGAACGCGCATCAGGATTCCTCTTGCTCTTGACTGTGGGGGCCGTGGGAATCCTTCGCGGCGGGTCTGAGGGAATCCTCCCCCTCAACCACTTGAACCGCCTCGCCTTACCATCTTCCGCCTCACTTGAGGGGGTTCTCGTTGAGGAACCCGTCCGCTGGGCCTCGGAGAGAACCCGGCTCGTCCTGGCAGCCTCCCAGATCCGGGAAGGATCGGAGCGAAGTGCAGTCCAGGGACTCGTCCTGCTTACGCTCTACGGAGAACCGCCGCCGCTGACTCAAGGGCAAGCCGTCGCCGGGGAGTTCCGCATCCACCGCCCCATCGGATTCAGAAACCCGGGGGGATTCGACTATCCCGCTCATCTAGCGCGGGAGGGAATCTTGCTCGTCGGGAGCGGCCGGGCCGACAGGCTCACGCCGCTCACCTCCGAGGACCCTCCATGGCCTGTCAGGATCAAGCGCTGGGCACTCAGGACGATCCATCGCCATCTGCCTCCAGCCTCGGGGGCCCTTCTCGCCGGGCTCCTTCTGGGGGAACGAACCGAGCTTCCCCGCGAGACCGATGACGTCTTCCGCCGCGCCGGGGTCTACCACATCCTGGCGGTGTCAGGGTTCAACGTAGCGCTGATCGCTTCATCCGTCTTTCTTGGGCTCTCGCTGCTCAGAATCCCCAGGCGGATCGTCGCCGCCGTCGCCATCGGAATCCTGATCGGCTTTGCCCTCGTGGTGGGAGGCCAGCCGTCGGTCGTCAGGGCCACGATCATGGGCGTCCTGCTTCTCGCAGGGCTACTCCTGGAGCGGGAGGTGAATCCCATGAACAGCCTCGCCCTCGCCGCGCTGGTGATTCTCCTCTGGCGGCCCGGAGATCTCTGGGAGCCGGGTTTCCAGCTCTCGTTCGCCGCCACCCTCGGCATCCTCTATCTGGCGCCCCCCGCGACGCGCTTCCTCAAAGAGAAGGGCTGGCCCCGCTGGCTTGCCGTTTCAGTCGCTGTCAGCCTGGGCGCTCAGGCGGCCGTCACGCCGATCATGCTCTTCCACTTCAACCAGCTCTCGGTTGTCGGGGTGCTGGCGAACCTCGTCGTGGTCCCTCTGGCCGGAATCGCCACGACCCTTGGATTCGGGGCCCTCCTTCTGAGTCTCGTCTCTCAGTGGCTCTCCTCTCTCATCTTCGAGAGTCTCTGGGGGATCCTGCTTCTGCTCCGCTGGTCTGTGAGGTTCTTCGCCGCGCTTCCTGCAGCCATGATCCATCTGCCTGCTCCCCACTGGGGAACCTCTCTTGCGTTCTTTGCCGTCCTCGCATCGCTCCCTTTTCTCAGGCGGCACCGAGCGCTCCGAGCGGCGGCCGCCCTACTGACACTGGCGGTGGCGGCCGCTTCCATCTGGCCCTGGATTGCTCCCGCCGATGGCCGGCTTCGAGTCACCTTTTTCGACGTCGGCCAGGGAGACGCGGCTCTCGTCGAGCTCCCGGGCGGCTCGCGAATTCTGATCGACGGCGGGCCGGGAGGCGAGCGACGGTTCGATGTAGGCGAGCGGGTGATCGCTCCGTTTCTCTGGAACCGAGCTGTCGGGCGACTCGACGCGGTGGCCATGAGCCACCCCGACCCCGATCACGCCGGAGGCCTCCCGGCGATCCTTAGGCGCTTCAGGGTAAAAGAGTTTTGGGAGAGCGGAATCGGTGCCGGCGGGAACGAAGAGATCCCTCCGCTCCTGGATCGCTCAGGGGTGATACGCCGCCGGCTCAAGAGAGGAGACCGGATCTGGCTCGGCCCGGCGCTCCTGACGGTCCTTCACCCTTCCGATCTTCCCCTTCAGGGGTCACCTCGGGGTCCGGCCTCTGATGAGAACAATAACTCCTTGGTTCTCCGTCTCGACTGGGGACTTGCCTCCTTTCTCTTTACCGGAGACCTGGAGGAAGAAGGGGAAGGAGCGCTCCTGGCCTCGCGGCAGCCGCTCATGCACCTCGCGCTGAAAGTCGCCCACCACGGAAGCCGCTACTCGACCACCGAGGATCTCCTCGGTGAGGGCCGGCCCCGGCTGGCTGTGATCTCAGCGGGGGCCAGGAATCCTTTCCGTCATCCAACCCCCGAGGTAATCGAGAGGCTGGAACGGGCGGGGGTGAGAGTCTTCCGGACCGACAGGGACGGCGCGGTGATCTTCGAAACCGATGGCCGCACGCTGACCGTC
>CAZXPE010000101.1:0-7824 GCA_964642915.1 uncultured bacterium
CTATGTGCAAAACTACTTGCGTTTGGTTCTTCAGGCGAGCGGGTGAAGAGCGTCCTGGGAGTAACGGCGGATCAGGGGAGACGGCGCCACGCGGCTTCGTTGATCGCCTGGAGGAGCTGGTTCGGGGTGAACGGTTTTCTGAGCACGGCGTCAACCGACCGGCGTGCAGATTCGTCGATGAGGTCGGCGTAGCCTGTGACCAGGACTACCGGAAGGCCGGAGTAGCGCTTCCTGATCTGCCGGGCCAGGTCCAGCCCCGAAAGGCCGGGCATCGCCAAGTCAGTCATCACGAGGTCCACCCCTCCCTCGGCAGCTCTGGCCAGCCCCTCGTCTCCCGAAGCCGCTATGCGGACGGCGTGCCCCTCTCCTTCGAGCATTTGAACCATGAGGCGCCGGACATCAGGCTGATCCTCGACGACCAGGACTGTGAGAGCGCCGGGAGAGAGAAGAGGCGCGACAGCAGGGGTCAATGCCTGAGCCTCGCCGATCGGGAGCCGCACTCTCACGATGGTCCCCTGACCCGGCCGGCTCTCGATCCCGATCCTGCCGCCGTGGGCTTCAACCACCGTGTGAGCGATGGCGAGGCCGAGGCCGGTTCCCTTCTCCTCCTTGGTGGTGAAGAACGGATCAAAGGCCCGCGCCTGAACCTCCTCGCTCATCCCCACCCCGGTGTCTGCGACTTCAGCCACAGCCCAGCGGTCGTCCCGATACGTCCTGAGGGTGAGCGTCCCTCCCGACGGCATGGCATCGACGGCATTCAGGATGAGGTTAAAAAACACCTCTTTCATCTCTGATTCGTTGGCAGAGAGTGGCGGCACCGGGGCCAGCTCTGTCTCCACGCTGATCTCAACGCCGCGCTCGAGAGCGTCGTCGCGCCAGCGGGGCCGGGACAGAGCCAGGACATCCTGGAGCAGCGAGTGAATCTCCACAGGGGCTCGCTCTTCGCTCGGCTGCCTCAAGCGGCCGAACGTCGCGATCCGCTTGATCGTCTCCCCCCCGGTGAGGGCCGCTTCCATGATGAATCCGAGAGAGCGCTCGACCTCAAGCGGGTCTCCGGCGCGCTTCTTTGCGAGGGAGGCGTACCCCACGACGACGGCGCAGAGGTTGTTGAGGTCGTGGGCGACACCGGCGGCAATCTCTCCCAGGAGCCTGAGCGATTCCCTCCTGATGGCCGCCTCACGGGCGCGGCTGGTTTCCGTCACGGCCCGCCTGTACTCTGCAATGGTTCGGTGCAACTCAGCCATGAGACGGATGCCTGCGAGGGCGATGAGGAATAGAAACGTTATGCGAAACAGCTCCACCAGGTTTTCAGGGTATTTTAATAGCGCGTATGGCGCGTGGACGAGCAGAAACAGGCTTATTGCTCCCGAACCTACGGCGGGATGCCACCTGTATGCGGCGTACAGGGCGAGCCCGAGCGCCAGCAGATCGTGAATCTCGTGGAAGAACGGGAAGAAAGGAGAAGCTGCCAACGGGCTGAGCAAAGGAATGCCTTCCATGAGGTCGCCGCCGGAGAGCGCCAGCACGCCCAGAGCAAGGGCAAGAGCAAGCCCCGGGTTCGCCGAGCAGAACCTCCCAAGCTCTTCCAGTGCGCCGTGGAAATCGGGCTTGACTGCCACCTTCACTTCTGACCCTCCCCCAGGGCTGAGAAGGTCTCCTGGGCAGTGACAAGAGAGCGGGCGATCTCAGCCATTTTCAGATTGCGGTTCCTCGCCTCCTGCTGGAGGCGGCGCATGGCGTCGCTTTCAGAGAGCCTGAAGCGGTCCATCAGGATCCCCTTGGCCCGCTCAACCAGCTTCCGCGCCTCGAGAGCCTCGTTGAGGGAGCCGACCTCCTCCTGGAGAAGCTTGATCCTGGAGAACTGGGCGAAGGCGAGGGTGATAGCGGCCTCGAGGTCGTGCTCTTTGAACGGCTTCACCAGGTAGGCGAAGACCCCGATCTCAGCCGCCCTCTCGACGAGGTCTCTTCCCGCCTGGCCCGTGACGGCGATGACCGGGAAGAAGCGGCGGCTCAGGATCTCCCTGGCTGCCTCAAGCCCGTGCTTCTTAGGCAGCCCGAGGTCCAGCAGAAGGAGGTCGGGAGCGAGAGTCTCTGCCAGTGTCACAGCCTCAGCGCCTTCCGACGCCACGCCCACTACCGTCAGCCCGAGCCCCTCGATCTGGGCGCTCAGGACCTGGGCGAGCAGGCTGTCGTCCTCGGCGATCAGGACCCGGAGATCCGGAAGCTTTGTCATCTTATTCTCAGGGCAGACCTCACAGCCTGGATCAGCTCTGAGGCCGTGAAAGGCTTACGGATGACGGCTGTGGGGAGACGGGCCGATTCTTCGTCCAGGAGGTCTGCGTAGCCTGTCACCATGATGACGGGAACCTCGCGGCGGCGGGCCCTGATGGCCCTGACCAGATCAAGCCCCGAGCCTCCGGGCATGGCCAGGTCGGTGATGACGAGACTGAAGCTCCCTCGCTCGAAGAGCCAGATAGCATCTGAGAGGTTGGCAGCCGCCACGACGATCCCTCCATCCTCCCTCAAGGTGTCTCTGATGAGAGAGCGGATGTCTTCCTGATCCTCGACGACCAGGATCATTGCCGGAGGCGTGGGAAGCATGTTCCCGTGGGAGCGGGCCTCAACAGGCACCTCAGTGGTGATCGGGAGCCTGACCCTCACCGTGGTCCCTCTGGCAGCCTGTGTCTCCATTTCGATCCGCCCACCGTGCTTTTCAACGACAGTCCTGACGATGGTGAGCCCCAGCCCTGTCCCGCGCTCTCCCTTGGTAGTGAAGAAGGGATCGAAGGCCCTCTGCTCAACCTCCTCGGACATCCCCACTCCCGTGTCGCTCCCCTCAGCCACAGCCCACTCCCCGTCCTGGAAGGTCCGAACTATCAGTGTCCCCCCCGCCGGCATGGCGTCAACTGCGTTGAAGATCAGGTTGATGCAGACCTCCTTAAGCTCAGCGGCGTTGGCCATGACTCGGCCTGCCGGCTGAAGCTCTGTGACGACGGCTATCTCCTCGCCGCTCAGCAGTGCCTGGTCCTCCCACTTGTGGCGGGTGAGAGTCACGCACTCTTCAGCCAGGGCTTGAAGGTCTACCGGCGCCCTCTCGCCGCTCTCCTTCTGGACCCTGGCAAAGGTTGCGATCCGCCTGATCGTCTCCCCTCCGGTGAGGGCGGCTTTCTCAACAGTCTCAAGGATCTCTCTGACCTCAGGCAGCCCTGAAACGCGGGCTTTGGCTCTCTCGGCATATCCGAGGATGATGGTCAGGAGGTTGTTCACGTCGTGGACCACTCCCGCAGCCATCTCTCCGAGGAGCCTGAGGGTCTCCCGCTTGGAAGCCTCTGCCTCGGCCTGCTTGAGAGCCGTCAGATCATCAACCACTCCAGCGACGGCCTGGACCTCACCCCGGTTGCCCTTGACAGGATACGTCGAGAAGAGGAGAATCCGCCCGCTGGCGGGATCCCGCGCTTCGATCGGGGCCACTGACTGACCTGCGAAGATCTTCCGGCAGGGACATTCTCCGTCTCCCATCAGCTCGCCGGGGCAGACGAGCGAGCACGGCCCTCCGACGATGGACTCCAGAGGTTCTCCGAGCCGGCGGGCCACAGCCTCGTTCGCCCTCAGAATGGCCCCCTCCGGGCCGATGAGGAAGACCTCTTCGTGGATCGAGTTGAAGATCATCTCCCACTCCTGCCTGGCCCGCCTGAAGCTCTCGATGACGTTCCCCAGCTCCTGGCGCATCCTGTCAAACGCCTCTGCGAGGCGGCCCGTCTCGTCGGCGGTGACCTTGGGGATCGGAGCCTGGTAGTTTCCTGCCTTGAGGGCCTCAGATGCCCTGATCAGGCTTCTGATGGGAACGATGAGGTGGAAGCGGATGATGAGAAGGAGGAGGCCCATTGAGAGCCCCCATGCGAGAAGGACGAGAGCATAGGCCCAGGCAGTTCCCCTCTGGCCCATCGCGAGCCAGAACCCCATTGCGGGGAGGGCCGTCAGGATCGTCACAGAGACGGCGAGCTTGGCGAGGATCCCCCACCCCAGGATCCACTTCTGAAGCCGCTCCCACAGGGGCAGGCGATCAGTCATCAGGGGGCCGGCGTTCAGCTTTTAGGCTGACGAGGCGACCTGCCGATCCCGGTGAGTGTCTCGTGGGCCTGGATGAGCGATCGGGCCACCTCACCCAGCTTCAGGTTGCGGTTCCTCGATTCCTCCCTGAGGCGGCTCATTGCCGACTCCTCAGCGATACCGAAGCTGTCCATCAGGATCCCCTTGGCCCGCTCAACCAGCTTCCGCGTCTCAAGGGCCTCTCGGAGCGAGCCGGCCTCATCCTGAAGGACGCGGATCTGAGCGTGCTGGGCAAGGGCGACTGAGATAGAGGCGTAGAGGGAGCGCGCGTCGAACGGCTTGGTGAGGTACCCCATTATGCCAAGCTCTGCTGCCTTCTCCACGAAGGCCGCCTCCACGTGGCCTGTGAGGAGGATGACGGGGATAAAACGCTCAGAGAGGATCTCCTGAGCCGCCTGGAGACCGTTCCGCCTGGGCATTTTCAGGTCCAGGATGACGAGGTCGGGCTCGAGCGAGCGGGCCAGGAGGACGGCCTCCTCGCCGTCGTGGGCCTGGCCGACCACTGTAAGGCCCAACGCCTCCAGGTGATGGACGAGGAGGCGGGCCAGGGCCACATCGTCCTCGGCGACAATAGTTCTGAAGTTCGGCAGCTTCATCGGGTGTGAAAGGAATTATCTCCGGGACTGGGAGGGCTGTCAAACGTCAGAGCAGCCGGTGCTGGATGGCGTAAGCCACAGCCTCAAGCCTGCTGTGGACCCCCAGCTTCGTGAGGAGGTTCTGAACGTGGTTTCTGACAGTGGCCGGGCTCACGTGGAGGGCCTCGGCCATCGCGCGCGTATTCGATCCGCCCGCGACGAGGCGGAGGATCTGGTGCTCGCGACGGGTCAGCTCAGCGCGGCGGGGATCGGCGGCCGGCTCCCGGCTCATCGTCGGCTGCGTGCCATCGAGCCGCTCCCTGATGAACTGCTCCAACTGTCGGGAGGCGGTGACGTCACGGATGAAGTGGACAGTAGTCTGGTGCTCCTGGCGGCTCGCAGGGACGATGAGGGTGCTGACGTTGATCCAGATCGTCTTGCCTCCCTTTGTCTTCGTGAGCATGTCGAACGACTGGACCTGCTCGCCCTTCCGGATCATCGTCATGACGTGGCATCCCCGGTAGCAGAGGCGGTTGCCGAACGCGTCGCGGCCCGTGAGAATATCGCAGCAGCTCTTACCCAGCGCCTCGCGGGCGGTAAAGCCCAGGATCCTCTCGGCGGAGGCGTTCCACAGGATGATGTTCCCCCTCGGGTCAACGGCAAAAACTCCGTCAGCGGTGTTGGTCAGCGGCTCAAGAACATCCGGCTTTCTTTCCATGGGCTTCTCTCCTCTCCGAGGGGCGGGCGCCGGTGGCGCTGAGGTGAGAATACCCCAAGCGTGGCAGTGCGTCCACACTATAAAAATGAGCCGGGAGCATCATGGGGAGGCGAAATTGGCCAGCAAAATCCGGGTCCCGCTCCTGGTGATGATCGGGCCCGGGCCGCCGCCGCAGCGAGGAGAATCAGCAAGGCGAGCCATCGGCTCGCCTGAGAGAGAAGAACCAGCCCTATCCTCTTATTACGTTTGGCCCGACATCAGCACGAGGTAGCGAAGGGTGAGGCCGCCGACGAGAATGAGCAGGCCGGTTGCGACCTCGACTCCTGCCGCCCCGGTCCTGACAATCTGCAAAATGAACGGCACTGCCAGGCCAGCCGCCACCAGACCGCCCCAAAAGAGGGGCGCAAACGCGCCGTTGATGAACACCGAAGCCGCCGGCCCGAGACTCCAGAGAAAAACCACCAGCAGGAGCGCCTCGATCACGATCGCTGTGAGGTCCACGCCCTTGATCCTCCCCCAGGTCCCGCTGCGCCGCGCGAGGAGCAGGGCGATGGCGGCCACTCCCGTCGAAACGGCCGAGACCAGAAAGAGCGGGCCGATCCAGTTGCTCCCTCCCCAGATCGGGCGGTTGGTGGCCCCGAGGAGGACTCCGGTGTAGCTGGCGATGAAGAACCCCAGGGTCCCTCCGGGAACTGCCACGACCCTGCGGATCGCCCTGGAGCCCTCCCCCTCCTTGAAGACCAGGACCAGAGAGACAAGTGAAAAGATCCCGAACCCCAGGAGGGCCCAAGACCCCACAGACATTGGGGAGTCCCACTTGAAGAGACGGAACATGTTGAAGGTGCGGACGGGCATCCCGAGGTCGAGGGTGAGGAGGAGCGGGCAGAGCAACAGCAGCGGGAAGGCGATCGCATAGCCGGCCCTTGCGACCGGCCTGTCCTCGTCGCCGCCGAGAAAATCAACGACGGCGGCCATGAAGTAGGCTCCGGCGGCCACTCCGCCGGCGAAGAAGTACCAGACGATGTACCAGCTCCACGCCGGATTTTTACCCATGACGGCTACCCTCCGTTCTGGCCGCGCCCGCGGAAGGAGACGAGAGCGACAACCCCCATCGCCACAGAAGCTAGGATACTCAAGGCTGATCCGGAAAAGACAGAGGCTACGGCAAATCTCGGCTTCTCAGGCAAGCCGTAGGCCCCGGGCTTTTCCTGAAGAAGGTAGAGCGCGTGAAGCCCCGAAAGCTCGCTCTCGCCGTAAAGTTGAGCGTTCTTGTCGCCTTTGGCTTTAAGCTCGGCCACGCGCCTTTTCGCCCCGTTGAGGAGCTGGTCTCTGTCGCCGAATGAGAGAGCGCCGGTGGGGCAGGTCGAAACGCACGACGGCAGGAGCCCGGCGCCGACCCGGTCAGGGCACATGATGCACTTGTCCGCCCGTCCCGTCTCCTCGTTGAAGGTCACAACGCCGTAGGGGCAGGCCGCGGCGCAATAGCGGCAACCGTTGCAGACCTCCTGGTTCAGGTCCACCGCCCCCCACGGCCTGCGGAAGAGCGCGCCGGTGGGGCAGACCGCCAGGCAGGAAGCGTCGGCGCAGTGCTTGCAGGCGTCTGAGATGAAGCGCCAGCGCACCTTACCGTCCTCTCCGGCGCTCTCGATAAACCTCACCTTCCGCCAGGTCCTGGCCGAGAGGTCCGGCGGGTTCTCGTAGCTCCCCACAAACTTGGTGGGCTCAGCCTTGAGGCCGTGCCACTGCTTGCAGGCCACCTGGCAGCCGCGGCACCCGATGCACCTGGAGGTATCCACGAGGATCGCTTTGGCCATGGCTGACCCTCCTATGCCTTCCGGATGTCAACGAGGAACGCCTTGGACTCCTGGATGCGGGTGTTGGCGTCCCCCACGTGGGGAGTCAGGATGTTCGCTGAATCTCCCTTCGCGAGACCCATGAACCCCCAGTGCCAGGGGATCCCGACCTGGTGGACCACTCGGTCGCCGAGCTTGAAAGGCTTGAAGCGCCCGGTGACGGCGGCGACGGCCCGAATCTCTCCCCGCGCCGACCTCACGATCACAGTGTCGCCGTTCTTGATCCCCTTCTCCTGAGCCAGCTCGCGCGACATCTCGCAGAAGACGTTAGGCATCATCTCCACGAGCCACGGCAGGTTGCGGGTTATCGAGCCGGTGTGAAGATGCTCCGTCAACCTGTAGGTTGTTGCGACGATCGGGAACTCCTTGGGGTCGCCGAGCTTGTCGAGGTCGGCCTTGTAAATCACTGCCAGCGGGTTCGACTGCGCTTTCGAGAGGAGATTCCTGACCGGAGATTCCACAGGCTCATAATGCTCCGGGAACGGTCCCTCAGCTAGCGGCCCGAATATCGCCCCCTTTCCGTCGGGACGCATGATGAAGGGGTTGCCGCCGCCTTTGGCGTCCGGGG
>CAZXPE010000102.1:0-7680 GCA_964642915.1 uncultured bacterium
GGTCGCTGGGGGCCCGAGCTGAAGTTCACCGGATACGACATGGTGATAGTGGAGGGGCAAGCGCAGCGCCCGGTCTATCTCTGTATCCATGACAGCGAGGTCGAGATCCGTGACGCCGGACGGCTCTGGGGGAAGACTGTCTGGGAGACCGAAAACGGTGTCAGGGAGGAGACAGGGGTTCCGGACGCAGTGGTAGCCTCAATCGGGCCTGCGGGTGAGAGGCTGGTCCGCTTCGCCTCGATCATGAACGACCGCCACAGAGCGGCCGGACGCTCAGGAGTCGGCGCAGTGATGGGGTCCAAGAAGCTGAAGGCGATAGCCGTCAGGGGGACCCGGGGAGTGAAGATCGCCGACCCCGGTGCGTTCCTTGAGGCGACGTGGGCGGCCAAAGCGAAGCTGGCGAAGAACCCGACGACCGGAAGCGGTTTCGCCAAGCACGGCACCCTCGCCACGATGGACCCGATAAACGAGGTCGGCTCTCTTCCCACCCGTAACCACCGCGAGGGGCAGTTCGAGGGGGTGAAGTCTATCGGGGCCGGGGCTCTCAGGAAGTCGGGCCGCCTCCTGACAAACAAGGCGTGCTTCGCCTGCACGATCGCTTGCGGCAGGGTCACTAAGATCACCGAGGAGGGGATCGCCAGGCACATCGTTCACACCTCGCGCAAGAATTGGAGGACAGCGGGAGAGGGTCCGGAATACGAAAACGCCTGGGCGTTGGGAGCGGAGTGCGGCGTGGCAGACCAGGACGCGATCCTCATGGCCAACTACCTCTGTAACGAGCTGGGGATGGACCCTATCTCTCTCGGAGTGACTATCGCCGCTGCGATGGAGCTTTACGAAGAAGGTGTTCTGACTGAGGTTGAAACCGGGGTTCCGCTGAGATTCGGATCGACGGAGGCGCTGCTCAGGATGGTAGAGGCGACGGCGCGGCGGGAGGGCTTCGGCAACGAGCTGGCGGAGGGCTCAATGAGGATGACGGCCAGGTTCGGCCGCCCCGAGTTGTTCATGGGCGTCAAGGGACAGGAGTTCCCTGCCTACGACCCGCGCGGCCTTCAGGGGATGGGGCTCGGCTACGCGACTTCCAACCGCGGCGCCTGCCACCTCCGCGCATTCACAGCCGGGGCCGAGGTTTTCGGCAGGATGGATCGCTCGGCGACGGCCGGGAAGGCTGAGCTGACGAAGAAGCTCCAGGACAGGGGAGCGGCCTCCTACGACGCCTCGGGCCTCTGCTCGTTCGTGGACTCCGCCGTCGGGCCCGAGGGGGTGGCGGCGATGCTCTCCTCTGCCACAGGAGTTGCGTATACGACCGGCGAGATCGTGAAGGCCGGTGAGAGGATCCATAACCTTGAGCGCCTTTGGAACCTCAAGGCGGGCCTCACAACCAGGGACGACACGCTCCCGGCGCGAATGCTCCGGGAGCCGTTGCCCTCAGGCCCCAGCGCGGGGGCCGTGAGCCGCCTCGGAGAGATGCTCCCCGAGTACTATCGGCTGAGGGGGTGGACTCCGGAAGGCGTCCCCACGCCTGAGAAGCTCTCCGAGCTGGGACTCATTTGAAGTGCGGAATGCGGAGTGCGGAATGAGGAATGACCAGCTCGTCGTGATCGGTGGAGGGCCGGCCGGGATCGCTGCCATCGAAACGATTCGCCGGCGCGATGGGGAGAGCCCGATCCTCCTCATCTCAGACGAGCCTGCTCACTCCCGGATGGCGCTGCCCTACCTCCTGGCCGGGGAGATTCAGGAGAGCCGCCTCCTGACAGGCTCACCCGGCTATTTTCAGCGGCTCCGAGTCACGACTCTCTTCGGGCGCCGCGTGGCCGCTGTTGACCCGGCGAAGAGGCTCCTCGCTCTGGATGACGGGAGAGCCGTGCCGTTCGGCAGGCTTCTCATCGCCACAGGCTCAACCCCCGTTCCTCTCGATGTTCCCGGGGCAAAGTGCGCCGGAGCGAGTAATCTCTGGAGCCTCGATGACGCCCGGGCGATCCTGCAAGCGATAAAGGGAAGACCCGCCCGCGTCGTTCTTGTCGGAGCGGGGTTCGTCGGCCTGATCGTCCTGAACAGCCTTGTCAAGGCCGGTTGCCGTCTGTCACTGGTCGAGTCCGAGCCCCGGATCCTGCCCCGGATGCTCGATCGGGAGAGCGCCGAGATGGCCAGGGGACGGCTTGAGAAGAAGGGAATCCGTTGCGTGACCGGAGCCACTGTCGTTGAGATTGCCGATGGTGAGGCCGGGAAGATCGTCAGGCTCTCTGACGGTAATTCGATTGCGGCTGACCTCGTGGTGACGGCAGTGGGGGTCAAACCGAATATCGACCTCGTCAAGGGATCAGGCATCAAGACCAACAGAGGCATCCTCGTCGATGACCACCTGAGGACTAACTTCCCTGAGATCTACGCAGCCGGAGACGCGGCGGAGGGGGCTGATCTTCTCACCGGCGAACCCGCCGTCCATGCTATCCAGCCGACAGCGGTCGAGCACGGGCGGGTAGCCGGCGCTAACATGGCCGGCGGGGATGTCCGCTATCCGGGCAGCCTCAGCATGAACCTACTGGAGATTGCCGGTCTCCATGCCGTCTCCCTCGGGCTCTGGCGAGGCGACGGTGGCGAGGCGACCGTCATCTCAAACCCTGCCCGCCCGGTCTATCGGAAGCTGGTCTGGGAAGGAGACAGGATCGCAGGCGCGATCTTTCTTGGGCCCGCCCGGGATTTGACTCTCCTGAACGATGTCGGGATGGTGAAGGGGCTGATCCAGACCGGGACGCCCCTCGGGGCGTGGAAGCGGTATCTCCAGGAGCGTCCCCTGGATATTCGCCGCCCATATATGGCCTCCGGCGCAGCGGCGGGTCTCCTTGAGATGACGCCGTAGATGAGCGAGCTGAGACAGCCCGACGCCTTCACATCGCCGCGCTTCGGCCAGCCGGCGACCTTCATGCGCCTTCCTCGCATCAGCGAACCCGGACAGCTCGACGTCGCGCTTTTCGGGATCCCGTATGACGGGGGGACTTCTTACCGCCCCGGTGCCCGGTTCGGCCCGCGCGCCATCCGCGACCAATCCTCACTGATACGCCCTTGGCACCCGGTCCTCGACGTGGCCCCGTTTGAGATCCTGCGTGTTGCCGACTACGGGGACGTTGACGTTGCCCCGATCTCCATCGAGCTGACCTACGGGGTCATAGAGAGGGAGGTTTCCGTTCTCTGCAATCACGGCGTCGTTCCGGTTGCTGTGGGAGGCGACCAGTCGATCACCCTCCCCCTGCTCCGCGCGCTGGCCGGGAGGCACGGCCAGCTCGGCCTCGTTCACTTCGACGCCCATCCCGACACCTGGGAGGGTTACGGAGGTTCTGAGCATTTCCACGGGACTCCCATCCGCCGGGCTGTGGAGGAGCAGCTCGTCGATCCGAGGAGGGTCATCCAGGTGGGGATTCGAGGCCCGCTCTACGGGAGGGACGACTTCACCTTTCACGCTGAGCGCGGCCTGGAGGTAATCCGGATCGAGGAGCTGAAACGGCTCGGGGCCGAACGGACCGGCGAGCGGTTTCGGCGGCTTGAGGGAGGGCCGGTCTATTGCTCCTTTGACATCGACGCCGTTGACCCGGCCTACGCTCCGGGGACAGGGACCCCTGAGGTGGGCGGCCTCACGTCATACGAGGCGATAGCCCTGGTTCGCGCCCTCCGGGGGCTCAGTCTCGTCGGCGCCGATCTCGTTGAGGTCTCTCCGCTCTACGACGGACCGGGTCAGATCACTGCGCTTCTGGCCGCCAACCTTCTTTTCGAGATGGTCTGCCTCCTCGCCCTCCAGGGTAAGCCCACGGCGCCGGCCGGATCGTGATATAGTTTGAATCGATAGGGCTCTGCTATGAGGCGCGTTCTGCTCGTCCTTCTCCTTTTGTTCTTCGGCGCCGCCCCGGCCTGGGGCGCCTCCGCAGTCTCTCTCATCCAGATCGAGGGGGTCATCACTCCTGTCACGGTCCGCCTCATCGGGTCCGCCGTTGACCGCGCCCAGGCTGAAGGGGTCCAGGCGCTTGTGATCCAGCTCGACACCCCCGGCGGCCTCGAGCGGTCGATGCGCTCCATTGTCCAGAAGCTCCTGAACGCCCACATCCCCGTCATCGTCTTCGTCGGCCCCACCGGTGCCAGGGCGGCGTCAGCGGGGGTTTTCATTACCATGGCGGCCCACGTGGCGGCGATGGCTCCCGCCACCAACATCGGGGCGGCCCATCCCGTGGCGATCGGAGGGGGGCAGGTCGATAAGGAGAGCCTGAAGAAGATCGAGCACGATGCTGCCGCGTTCGCGCGGTCCATTGCCGCAGAGCGGGGGAGGAACGCCGACTGGGCAGAGAAGGCCGTCCGCGTGTCGGTTTCCGTCACCGAGCGCGAGGCTGTGAGGCTCAAGGTGGTGGACCTGATAGCCGAAAACGTCTCGGACCTGCTGGTGAAGGTCGATGGGAGGAGCGTCAAGACAGCCAGAGGGACGGTGGCGCTCAACACAAAGGACGCGGTCATCAAGAAAGTCGAGATCGGCTTCCGAGACACGTTCCTGAACCTGATCACCGATCCGAACATCGCTTACATCCTGATGATGCTCGGGATGCTCGGCCTCTTCTTCGAGCTATCGAACCCCGGCGTGATCCTGCCGGGAGTCATCGGGGGGATCTCGCTGATCCTGGCGTTCTTCGCCTTCCAGAGCCTCCCGATCAACTACGCCGGGCTTCTCCTGATCCTTTTCGGCGTGGTTCTCCTGATCGCTGAGATCAAGGTCGTGAGCCACGGGGTCCTCACCATCGGGGGGGTCATCTCAATGCTCCTGGGGTCCATGATGCTCTTCGACGCTCCCGAAACCGACCTCAGGGTCTCCTGGTGGGTGGTCATTCCGACAGTGGCCACCACGGCCGGGGTGTTCGCTTTCGCCATGGCCGCAGGCGTCAGGGCGCTCAGAAGCCGCCCCTCGACCGGAGAGGCGAGCCTCCTGGGACAGGTGGGAATCGCCCGCTCAGCCCTGGCCCCCGCTGGTCAGATCATGATCCAGGGAGAGCTGTGGCGGGCCGTTGCTGAAGACGGGACGGTAGCTGAAGGGGAGCCGGTGAAAGTGATTGCCGTCGAAGGATTGACCCTGAAGGTAACCAGGGCGACCGGGCCATAGGAGGGCGTTATGTTCGGACTCGAGCTGTTCTTCGGTCTCGTCCCCGTCATCCTCATCGTCCTGTTGATCGTCGGCGCCTCGGTCCGTATCCTGCGCGAGTATGAGCGGGGCGTCATCTTCCGCCTCGGGAAGAAGGCCCGGTCGGTTTTCAACCCGGGAGGGAACGGTCTGGGCCCGGGACTCCTCCTGCTGATCCCCTTCGTGGACAAGATGGTCAAGGTGAGCCTCAGGACAGTCGCCATGGACGTCCCTCCTCAAGACGTCATCACCCGGGACAACGTCTCGATCAAGGTGAGCGCGGTCATCTACTTCCGGGTGCTGGACTCGGAGAAGGCGATCATCCAGGTTGAAGATTACCTCTACGCCACCTCGCAGATCGCCCAGACCACGCTCAGGAGCGTTCTCGGCCAGCAGGAGCTTGACGACCTTCTCTCAGCCCGCGACAAGATCAACGCCCAGCTTCAGCGGATCATCGACGAGCACACGGACCCGTGGGGGATCAAGGTCACCACCGTGGAGGTCAAGCACGTTGACCTCCCCCAGGACATGCAGCGGGCCATGGCCAAGCAGGCCGAGGCCGAGCGTGAGCGGCGCGCCAAAGTCATCAACGCCGACGGCGAGTTCCAGGCCGCTGCGAAGCTCTCCGAGGCGGCCGAGGTCCTCGGGCGCTTCCCGATTGCCGTTCAGCTTCGCTTTCTCCAGACCATGAGGGAAGTCGCCTCGGAGCGGAACACCACGACGTTCTTTCCCGTCCCGGTGGACCTCGTTGCTCCGTTCCTCCGCGGGACCTCCCCGGAGAAACCTTCAGCGGGGTAGCGAAACACGTGGCTATGGCCGGCGAGGCTCCCCGGGACGGGACCTTCGATCTCCACTGGAGCGAGGGTGTCCTCTCCCTCTCGGTCTCGCGGGCAGAAGGAGGCGGAAGGACGGTTTCCGCTTCCACTGTCTGCCAGAAACTCCGCGAGATGGGACTTCGCAGTTTCTCCGAGGGCGTTGTGGCGACGATCGTTCAGGAGGCTGCGGGAAGCCCGAGACCCGTGATGGAATATCGCCCCGTCCCGGCGCGGCCCCTCGTAGAGGTGGGGGCCTCAGGGCTGGAGGCGTTCGTCACCGTTCTTCCTCCCGAGCCGTTCGGGGACGATATCAGCATGGATGAGCTTCGCAATGCCCTGGCCGGGGAGGGAGTGGTCTTCGGCGTGGATGAGGACTCCCTTCGGCGCATTGCCGAGGATAGGCCCTACAAGAAGCGGATCAGCGTGGCCAGGGGACAACCGTCGGAGGAGGGCGCGCCGGGAACCATCGAGCACTTGTTCGACACCCAGCACGCTCCTGTGCTCCGCGAGGACAAACACGGGACCGTGGATTACCGCGAGAGCTCAGTCATCGAGAATGTGGTCAAAGATCAGCTCATCGCCCGCCGGCACCCTCCAGGGCCCGGCACGCCCGGAACTACGGTAAAAGGCGGGACGATCCCCGCCCCTCCGGGCAAGGAGGCGGTCTGGAGACGCGGGGAGAACACGCGCCCCTCTGAGGACGGCAACGGGCTGTTTGCCGCGATCGACGGGCAGGTGGTGGTGCGCGGCGGCGTGATCTCGGTGGAGCCGGTCTTCAGGGTCGAGGCCGTCGACTTCAAAAGCGGGAACATCCATTTCAACGGGTCGGTAAGGGTAGAGGGTTCCGTGGGGGACGGCTTTCAGATCACAGCGAAGGGCGACATCCTGGTGGCCGGCACAGTTGGGGCGGCCCGCCTGGAGTCCGGCGGTAACATCATCATCAAAGGCGGGCTTGTCGGCGGCAAGCGCGCGGTGATCGTCGCCAAGGGAAACCTCCACGCCAAGTTCATTGATGACGCGAAGGTCACTGTGGACGGCCAGGTGGTCGTCTCAGAGTACGTCATGCACTGCGAGGTGACGGCGGGCCAGAAGGTGGTGCTGAAAGGGGCCAAGGGCACCATCATAGGCGGCTCGGTTCGAGCGGCGGAGGAGATCAACGCCAGAGTGGTCGGCTCGCCGCGGTATGAGGGGATGACCTTCCTCGAAGTGGGACCGCTCGTTCGCGGAGCCCAGAGCCTCCAGACGGTGCTCCTGAAGATCAGAGAGGAGTGGCGCCGCTACCGCGAGGTCAAGAAGAACCTGCGGACCCTCAACGCGCTCAGGGCGCGAGCGGGCCAACTTACTCCCGACCGCGAGCTGCTTTTCGATCGGCTCACGGAGGCCCTGGTCAGCACCCGGACCCGCCTCCACGATCTCGTCGGGGAGGGAAAGGGCATGAAGGCGCGGGCCAGGGAGGAGATCAAAAGCCGGGTGATCGTCTGGGACACGACCTATCCGGGGGCTAAGGTGCAGATCGGGAACCAGATCCACACCGTCGTCGATCCCATCCGCAGCGCCAGGTTCATGCTCTCCCGGGGAGCCATCCAGATCACGACCGCCTCCTGACACAGCCGGGAACGGTTGGCCTTTTACGTCAAATGTGATACAAAAAATCGTTGCGGGGGGTTAGCTCAGTTGGGAGAGCGCGGCGTTCGCAACGCCGAGGTCGAGGGT
>CAZXPE010000103.1:0-7677 GCA_964642915.1 uncultured bacterium
GGCGAAGGTCAAAGATCAGCCGGTGAAGTCCGTCCAGAGTCCTGAGAGCGAGCGTCTTTGCCTCCTCAAGACGCTCCCGGGGCATCTCCGGCGGAATGGCAGCCCGGGCTGTCTCGAGTCGCACAGCCAGGGCGGCGAGGGCCTGGCTCGTGTCGTCGTGCAGCTCGCGCGCGATCCGCTTCCTCTCCTCCTCCTGGGCCGAGATGACCTTTCTCAGGAGCTGCCCTCTCAACTCCTCCCGTTCCCGCAGCTCGCGGTAGAGCCTCTCTATCTCTCTCGTTCTCTCCTCCACCCGCCGCTCAAGATCCAGGTTGGCCCGGGCCACTGCCTCCATGGATTCCTTCAACGCCGCCCGCATCTTCTCGAATGAACGGCCCAGCCTCCCCACCTCATCGTCGCCGAGGGAAGGGATCGGCTCTGTCATCCGCCCCGAGGCGATTCTCTCGGCCGCCTCAGTGAGGACCGCAAGCGGGTTTCTGATGCTCCTCGCGGCTCCCCAGGCGAAGAGAAGGGCCACTCCCAGGAGCAGCGGCCCCACCACCAGCGCGCGGCGGCGCAGAGCGCCCGCAGAGACAAACAGCTCGTCCTCAGGTTGACGGATGCCGACCACCCACGGGACCACTTCGAGCGGGGCAAAGGCGATCGCCTCTCTCGCGCGCCCCCGGACCAGGCGGCTCTCGTGGCAACTGTGACAGGTCCCCACGGCTGACCGCCGCTCGCGGATCAGCCCGCGAATGAACTCACGGTGGTCGCTCTCGGCGTAGAGCCTGGCCCGGTCCGTCGTCGCGATGACCGTCCCGCCTCCGTCCAACAGGTCGGTGGATCCGCCCTCTCCGGGCCTGGAGAGATGGAGCAGGGCCGTGAACCGCGGGCTCTCGGGGTCTATTTCTCCCCCCGCCAATCCAACCACTCTTCCCTGCCAGTTCCTGACGGGCACCAGGGCGTAGAGGCGCCGGCCGCCCCTCGGGTCCACCACGAGCCCCGACACGGCGGGCTTTCCGGTCCTGAAAGCCTCCTCAACGATTGAGAGCCCGCTGAATGTCATCACTGAGGGTAGATCTCTGGCGGGCTCTTCGCGCAACACTTCGCCCCTCACGCCCAGAAGGAAGACCCGATCCAGGAGTCGGGAACGAAGATAGGCGTCCCTGAGCGCCGCCCGCTCGGGAGCGGTCTCCCTGTCCTCCAGATCAAAACGCGGGGCGGAGGAAACCCCTTGAAGGGTCTCAAGGTCAGACCTCACCACGTACTCCAGATGGCTGGCGATGCTCCTGGCCAGCTCCTGTCGCGCTGCCAGGAGCTGGCGGTTCAGCTCTTCCAGGCTCGTCCAGCTCGTCCAGCCGAGAATCGCAGTCGGAGCCAGCATCCCTATCCCGATCAGCAGAATGATCCGGGTCTGGAGCCCCCGCCGTCCCCATCTTATCCTGAGAGCGACTGCCGTCACGGCCGGCTCCTTCCCATGCTGCGGGCGATCCCGAGAATCTCCTCCACGGGCCCCTTGAAGCGCAGGGCGAACTGCCGCCCGTCCTTCTTCCAACGGAGCGCGTGCCATATCTCCCCATCCTCCCCCAGTATCCGCCTGAGCTCCCCTTCTGTGCCATCCAGCGAAACCGCTGTTGAGTGGAGAAGCTGACCGGACTGGAGAAGCTCGGTCGGCATCGCCGTCGCCTGCTGGAAGGTCTGGTAGATGAACAGGCGTGGCCCGTCTCCCGCTCTCCCTGTGAAAGAGAGCGCCACGACCGGCGAGGCCCCGCGGAGGAGAGTGACGGCGGCGGGTGGCCACTCGAGCGTGTCGGGAAAATAGGCGGGGAGCACCAGCGTCGCTCCGATCTTCCTCTCCACCTCCTCGACGCTTCGATACCGTTTCACCCCTTTAGGTTCTCCCAGCAGATAGCCGGCCAGCGAGTCCATCCCGCGAAGGACCCCAGCCGTCGCTCCCATCACGAGCCCCAGCGTTGCCAGAAGAAGGGTCAACTCGCGGAGGCCGCTGTTAGACCGTCGAGTTCCCACATCCCGCGTCCTCAGACAACGAAGAATAGAAGAAGCGAGAGCGCCAGACCGGTGAGAACCACCCGCAGCCGTCCAAACCTCAAGGGTGCAGGTGATCTCCCGTCCAGCAGGCGGCGACATCGCTTCTCGATCGCCACCGCGCGGGCGCGGCCGCTGTATGCCGCGAGAAGCCGAGCCGAGCTTCCCTCTGCGGTTCCGGCGCGAGAGAGCTTCACCAGCGCCCCCGCCAGCGCCACGGGGTCTCGAAATGTTTGAGCAGCCAGGTCGTCGGCGCGCCATTCCATCTCCTGGACCGCCGCCCGCGCGATGACCTGAGCGGCCGGATTGAAGAACATCACAGCGCGGGCCGCCATCAGAATCCAGCCGATGAGGGGGTCACGCCGCGCCAGGTGGGCGATTTCATGGCCGAGGGCCGCGAGGCGCTCCCGTCCGTCCAGTCGCTCGATCGTTCCCCGCGACAGCACGAGCGCGGGCCTCCGGATCCCCGCGCAGAGGAGGAGAGGCGCAGGGCTGCCGTGGAAGAGGACAGAAGGGGGAGCAACCCCCATCCGCCCTGCCACCTCGTTGACCTCGCGAACGACAGCAGCCGGCTCGTCAGAACAAGGCTCGGTCCCGAGATTGCGATCTTTGAGCCGTTCTGCCAGAAACGGCAGGAGATCAGCCATGAAGAGCGCCAGACCCGCCGCCGACAACAGCGCAAGCCCCAGAACGTCCACCCCCACTCCCCAGACAGTCACCTCCCCCCAGCGGCTTCCGGTGAAGAGGGCCCAGCCTTCCTTGAACCACTCCTCTCCCCTGGCGGGGACCAGGAAGAAGAACGCCGGTAGAACCAGCACCGGGAAGGCCAGGGCGAGGAGGCGGAAGGCGAGACGCAGGTCTGGAGAAGCGACGCGCCAGAGTCGGACCACGGCCTCCACCACAAGAGCGGCGACGAGCGCGTGCATGATCGCCTGGCCCGCGAACTCACCCGGGCTCATCTGACTTGCTCTCTCCCTCCAACTCGATCATCCTGGCGTACTCCAGCGGGTGCTCCTTTTCCATCCTCTCCCGGCTGACCTTCCCGGTAAAGATGCTCGAATCGAAGGGGAAGACATCGGGAGAGAGGTGCGAGTTATAGACGTGCCAGATAATCACCACCAGAAAAGCCAGCAGCCCCTCGTTCGAGTGGGCAACCTTCGCCGCCGGGATCACCTCTCCCGGCAGGAAGCGCGCGGCGGTCGTGGGGAAGTAGAGGATGAACCCCGTCACGATCATGACGATCCCGCCGAAGACGAGGCCCCAGTACTCGAACTTCTGCCGGTAGTCGTATCGGTCGAACCTGGCCTGCTCGTCTGAAAGGCCCAGGTAGTACCTGAGCATGAGCGCCGCATCGCTGAAGTCTTTGCGGGTCGGTACGAGGGAGAGCGCTGTCCTCCCGGCCATGACGAGGGCCAGGATCGTCAGGAGGTGCAGCCCCGCCACGATGGCGAAGAGGATTCCCGCAGTCCTGTGGACCCACCTGGCCCCATCGATCCCCCCGAGCGCCTGGATCGTCCACCGGGCCCAGCCCGCCTCGAAGAACTTCTGGGGGAGGCCCGTCACCGCCAGCACGATGAAGAGGAGCATCACCAGGAGGTGCTCAGTGCGCTCCCTCATTCCAAAGCGCTTCACGTACCCCGTCATCGGTTCACCACCACCCTCCAGAGGTGCAGGAGGATCTGCAAGATAAGCCCGCCCACCACGAACGGGATGAACACCGCGTAGAAGATCTTCACGGCGTACACGAGAGGGGCCTTCTTCCAGCTCGGCTCGTAATGGGAGAGCCATGCGGCGGGGAAGTTCTCGGTGGCGTCGGGGTGGCACTGCCGGCAGGCCTTTACCAGATTTGCCTGCATGACCCGCGAGCCCGGCTCCCTGACCTTCGCTATGTCGTGGATCCCGTGGCAATCGGTGCAGAGGGCAGTGAAAGCGGACACGCCTTCCCTGCCCGCGCGATGGAGAGAGGCGGTCATCCCGTGAAAATCGGCGAGGTACGTCTGGAGAACCCTGGTGCTGATGCCGTACTTAGCCATGAGCCGCTCGTTGGCGTGGCAGTTCCCGCAGAGCTCCGGCGTGCCGAGGCGGAAGCCCGGCGTCCGCGGATCGGCTATGTTGTGGGCCCTGTGGCAGTCCGTGCAGACGGGGACGTCGCGGTTGTCTTCCTCGATGAGGGCGCGGCCATGCACGCTCCCGGCATAAGCCGCAGAGACCTCACGATGGCAGACGGCGCACGTCCGGGAAATCTGCGAACGCGGCACCCCCGCGCGGTTGACGGCATGGGCAGTGTGGCAGTCCACGCAGACCGGGGCCCGGGGATCACCCCGGGCGATGCGGGAGTAATGAACGCTGTCCAGCGTCTTCGTGTAGTTCGCGAAGTGGCAGCGCTTGCAAGCCTCGTAATACGCGATGGTGAAGTCGCGGAGGGTCCTGAAAGGCTTCGCCGGGTGGGGAACGTCGGCCATCCCCGGGTGGCAGTCGGCGCAGCCGAGCCTGTCGCCGTGGACCGAGCGGGCGTACACCTCGCGATCTACGTAGAGAGAGCGCTTCTCACCGCTCGGAAGGGTCACTGAGAGGTCCTTGTCTCCGTGGCATCCGAGGCACATCTCGACCTCTTCTGACCGCGGCTGGGCGGCCTCGGCTGGGAGAACCATCAAAGCGACAAGGAGGAGGAAGCTCCTCATCCCCTAAGGCCCTGGGCCTCCGGTATGGCAGCCGCTGCACGTCGCTTCCGCGAGATCACCGATGTCCGCGGGGTGGCGGAAGGGGCGCGCCCGGACCTCTGCCATCGGTTTCCCCCCCTCCTCCTGTCCCAAGATGGTGTGGCAGATCTCGCAATCTTTCCGGATCGCCTTCCCCTCCCGGCTCACGTGCTGGCCGGCGTGGCAGCGGAAGCAGCCGGGGTAATAGAAGTGGCCGATATTGTTCGGATGAGTCCGCCAGTCCACCTTCATCTCTGGGAATACGTTGAACTCATGGAGCCGCTGGACTTCGGAGATCGCAGCTTTGATGGCCTCCCGTTTCCGCGGGTAGAGCGCGGCGTAGTTTTTGAAATAAAACGTGTCCAGCTCGGTGGCGATCCCCTCGCGCGCGGCCTGGCTGGATGGGTAAGGCTTGGCCAGCACCTCCACCGCCTGCCGCTTGACGAAGGGTAGCGTCGCGTCGATCCGACCCGTCAGAAGGGCCTCATCGACAGCGCGGTCCGGAGTGAGGAACACGTGGCTCGGCCGGTTGTGGCAGTCCATGCAGTCCATCCGGCGCTTCTCGGCCCTGGCAATCTCCTCGGGGGTCAGTTTGGAGTCCTTTGCCAGGTACTCTGTCACCCGACCCTGCAAGTCCTTGACCCGCACCCAGGGGATCTCCTGCCGCTGGGGGTCTTTCGCGATGTACCAGACCTCGTTCTTGATGTTCATGTGCCAATGGATCCCCGTGGTGAGCCCGGTGGTGGGGCTACCTCCACCGGTCTTGATGAGCATCCGGATCTGCCGTGGGGTGTTCTTCTCGTCGGACCCGAAGTGGGTGATGACTTTTAGCTGAGCCCCCCAGAATTTCTCGGGCCAGTGGCATTCCTCGCACGTCTCCTGGGCCGGCCTGAGGCTCTTGATGGGGGAGGGAATCGGTCGGGGGTAGAGGTTTCGGGCCACGGCATAGACCTGGTAGCCCCCCGAGAGCTTGGAGCGGACGAACCACGTGGCCCCCGCGCCAACGTGGCATTCCACGCAGGGGACCCGGGCGTGGGGAGAGGCCTGGTAGGCGGTGAATTCCGGCTTCATCACCGCGTGGCAGGCCTGGCCGCAGAACGTGACGGAGTCCGAGAATTGGTACGCCCGGTAGCTCCCGAAGCTGCTCAGGATAAGGAAGAAGGCCGTAAAGCCGATGAAGAGGCCGAAGGCCTGCCGGTGGGTCGGCACATTGAGGTCGATCCGGGGGAACGCCGGGATTTCTTCCGGAGCCTGCCGACGCCGCCGCCACCGCTCCACAAACAGCCCGACCGGGATGATGAGGAGGCCCAGGATCATGACGGCAGGGAAGACCATGTAGGCGAAGACGCCGACGTACGGCTTTGCCCTGACCTCGATGAAGACGTCGACGATCAGAAGGAAAAGGATGTTGGCCAGGCTGACGAGGGTCAGCGCCGCTCCGAGCAGGCTGAGCCAGTTCCTGAAGAGCGCGGGTCGGCGCGAGGGAGGCGGCGTGTCCAGGGGTGTCATGAGCCGCCGAAGACCGCGATCAGGATCAGGGCGAAGAGGGAGAGGCCGATGGTCACGGCGGTCACGCCGATGATGCGGCCGAAGTTCCTGAGCCAGAGGGGCGGCGGGTCGGCTTTGAGCGCGGGAAGCTGCCCTTCCTCGGCCAGGCGATCGTACTGTCCGGGCCGCTCCTCGCAGAGCTCGGCCTCGCTCACCCGCCCCGTGAACATCACCAGGTCCATGGGGAACTTCTCCGGGCGGAGGTGGGAGTTGAAGAAGTGGATGGTGAAGATGAAGCCCGCGGCCAGGAGTGCCTCCTCGCCGTGGACCAGGAAGGCGACGTTGAAGATCCATCCCGGGAGGAAGTTCGAGAAGAAGGTCTTGAACCAGAGGACGTAGCCCGAGGCCCCGATGATCGCCATCCCCCAGAAGACCGCCCAGTAGTCGAACTTCTCCCAGTAGGCGAAGCGGCCGAAGCGGGGGCGGAGCCCGAGGCCGAAGAACCACCTGATGTGCCGGAGCAGCTCCACAACGTCACGGGGCTGGGGAACGAGTGAGTCCGGCCCCCATAGGATATCCAGCTCATTCCGGGCCCAGAGGCGATAGGCAAGGTGGGCCACGTGGAGGAGGAAGCAGGCGGTGAGGAGCACGGCAAATGTCCGGTGGAAAAATCCCATGACGCCGAAGCCGCCCATGGCGTGGGAGAGCCAGATGGCCCATCCGGCCTGGCTGAAGCGGAGCGGCATCCCCGTCGTCACAAGGCCCAGAAAGCTCAACATCAGGAGGCCGTGGAGCAGCCGCTGGGCCAGGGTGAAGCGGAAATAATGGTTCACTCCGGCTCCTCCGTTTCGGCGGGCGGGGCCTTCCCGCGCCTGCGGGCCACCAGCGCGCGGGTCCCCCATAACGCCGTGTGGACTCCGAAGAAGGCGAAGACTCCCACAAGGAGCCAGGTCATGAAGCGGGCGGCGTAGTGGAGTAACGGATTCCGGGACGGGTTACGCGGATCCGCGTGCGGATCGTACCTGGCGAAGTTCACGTTGGCTTCCCGGTGGCACTTCCCGCAGGTGGTCACCAGGTTCGCCAGGTTGATGCGCGAACGCGGGTCGCTCCTGGGCACGATGTCGTGGGCGCCGTGGCAGTCTGAGCAGCGGGCCACGCGGGTGAACCCGAGGGCGGTGATCTTCCCGTGGAAGGTGTCGCGGTAGGTCTGGAGCGACTCGGCGTGACACGTCCCGCACTCCTTCACGATGTCGAGCTTCCACGCCTCGACCTCCACCCGGCGGATCTCGTGGGCCGTGTGACAGTCGATGCAGATGGGGGCCAGAGGGTTGCCGCCTGCGGCTTGCCTGCCGTGGATGCTCTGGCGGTAAGTGGCGAGGATCCCGGCGTGGCAGCCCCCGCAGGTGGCGGGGACATTGGCCCGGTTGACCCGCGAGGCAGGCTCTGTCCGCGGATTGATCTCATG
>CAZXPE010000104.1:0-5777 GCA_964642915.1 uncultured bacterium
GACAAGTACTACCAGGACGAGGACGGCTACTTCTGGTATTGCGGCCGCTCGGACGACATGCTGAAGGTCGGGGGGATCTGGGTCTCTCCCGTGGAGGTGGAGAACACGCTGGTCGGCCACCCTGCGGTGCTCGAAGCGGCTGTGGTGGGGCATGAGGACACCGACCGGCTCGTGAAGCCGAAGGCGTTTGTGGTCCTCAAGGACGCTTTCTCGCCGTCTGCCGAGCTTGAGGCTGATCTGAAGGCGTTCGTCAAGGACAAGATCGCCCCCTACAAATACCCGCGCTGGATCGAGTTCGTCGCTGAGCTGCCGAAGACGGCGACAGGCAAGATCCAGCGCTTCAAGCTCCGCCAATGATCCTGTTTTTCGACCGCCGGGTGGAGACGCTGCCGCGCGAGCAGCTTCGCGCTCATCAGTGGGAGCGCTTTCTTGGGTTGGCGCGGGAAGTCTTCCCCGCCAATTCCTTCGTCAGGAAGAAGTGGGAGGCGGCGGGGATCAGCTCGGTCGATGATCTCCGCTCCTGGGAAGAGTTCAGGTGCCTTCCCTTCACGGTGAAGGGCGAGCTGGCGGCCGACCAGGCGGCTCACCCTCCCTTCGGGACCAACCTCACCTATCCGATCGAGCGCTACGTCCGCCTCCACCAGACCTCGGGGACAGCCGGGACCCCCATCCGCTGGCTTGACACCCCCGAGTCCTGGGGGTGGTGGGAGCGCTGCTGGGAGTTTGTGCTCAGGGGCGCGGGGGTCACCTCCGAGGACCGGGTCTTCTTTCCGTTCTCCTTCGGCCTCTTCATCGGGTTCTGGTCAGGCTTCGAGGGGGCGCAGAAGCTCGGCGCTCTCGTAATCTCGGGAGGGGGCCAGGACTCCGTCACGCGCCTCGACACGATTTTGGCGCTCGGGGTGACGGTGGTCGTCTGCACTCCCTCCTACGCGCTTCACCTCGACCGGGTTGCACGAGAGCGCGGGATCGATCTGACGCGCTCTCCCGTCAGGATCACAGTTCACGCGGGTGAGCCCGGAGCCAGCATTCCCGAGGTTAAGCGCCGCATCGAGGCGGCGTGGGGCGCCAGGGCCTTCGACCACTCGGGGATGACTGAGGTCGGCCCCTACGGCTTCGAGTGCGTGGCTCAGGAGGGCGTCCACGTGACCGAGAGCGAGTTCATCGCAGAGGTAATTGATCCCGAAACACAAAGGCCTGTGCGGGAGGGGGAGCTGGTTCTGACCAACCTGGGCCGGGGCTGCTCACCCCTTTTCCGGTATCGGACCGGAGACAGGGTCCGCTGGGAAGACTCTCACTGCTCATGCGGGCGCACCTTCGCGAGGCTCCCCGGCGGCATCCTGGGCCGGATGGACGACATGCTTATCGTCCGCGGGATCAACGTCTTTCCCTCGGCGATCGAGGGGATCGTGCGCCGCTTCCCCGCCGTTGACGAGTTCCAGATCGAAGTGTATAAACGGGCGGAGATGGACGAGGTGAGGCTCCTCGTCGAGATCAACGGCGCTCCGGCCCGGACCGCTCAGGAGATCACAGAGAAGCTGCGCTCCCAGCTTGGTATCAGGATAGAGGTGGTTCCCGTTCAGGCCGGGAGCCTGCCCCGCTACGAGCTGAAGGCCAGGCGGGTTCGCAGAATCAGCGATCAGGTGCCGGGTTCAATCACGCCGTGAAAAGCACCGCACCCGTCCCGATGCTTGAGTCTTCTGTGCCGGCTGACCGTTCCTTCAAGGTCCTGATAAAGGACGTCGGGGTCGCGTTCGCCGGCGGCCTGCGCGCCCTTGACCGTGTTTCGCTGGAGGTGGCCACAGGCGAGTTCATCTGCGTCGTGGGGCCGAGCGGCTGCGGCAAGTCAACGCTGCTCAGGGTGTGCGCCGGGCTCATCCGCCAGACGTCGGGGGAGGTGACGATCCAGGCGGCGCGCCCCGGAGCTCCGCTCACCGCCATGGTCTTCCAGGAGCATGCGCTCCTGCCTTGGCGCACCGTGATAGACAACGTCGCCTTCGGGCTGGAGAACCGCGGCGTCCCCCGCGTCGAACGTGAGGCCCGTGCCCGGGAGATGCTGGCGCTGGTCGGGCTCGCCCGCTTCGCCCGCTCCTACCCTCACCAGCTCTCGGGCGGCATGAAGCAGCGGGTCGGTCTCGCTCGCGCTCTCGCCAACGATCCCGAGGTTCTGCTGATGGACGAGCCCCTGGCGGCGCTGGACGCTCAGACGCGGACTATCATGCAGGAGGAGCTTCTCAGGATCTGGGCTGAGCTGGGGAAGACGGTAATCTACGTCACTCACTCGATCGAGGAAGCGCTCCTCCTGGGGGACCGGATCGCGCTGATGACAACGCGGCCTGGCCGGGTGAAGCAACTGTTTCAGGTTGACCTGGGCCGCCCCCGCGGCCTTGAGGCCAGGGCCTCCCCCGACTTCGGCACGCTCCTCGACAAGATCTGGGGCGAGCTGAGGGAGGAGGTCCTCAGGAGCATGGAGGAGGACACGCAGGAGGAGGGGAGGCGATGAAGGGGATCGGCCGTCGCCTGGGCGATAACTGGATCGCTGTGGCCTCGCCGCTGCTCTTCCTCGCCGCCTGGGAGGCCGCGAGCGCGAGCGGTCTCCTGCGCCAGGTCTTCTTCCCACGCCCTTCGACGGTGGCGGGGCACTTTTTCGGGATGCTCGCTGACGGCTCCCTGGCCGAGCACGGCAAGGCCACTGTGGTCAGGCTCGCATGGGCGTTCCTCCTGGCAGTCCTGCCGGGAGTTGCGGTGGGGCTCGCCATGGGGATATCAAGGCGTGTGAGAGATGGACTGGACCCGCTCTTCGCCGTCGTCTACCCCATCCCCAGCATTCTCTTTCTGCCGCTTGTCTCTTTTCTCCTCCGCTCGGCTGAAGGCGCCCTCGTTGTCACCGGCGCCATCACGTCGTTCTTCCTTGTCGCTTACACCAGCATGACTGGAGTGCAGCAGCTCGACCGGACTGTGCTCGAAGCGTCGGTTCACTACGGCGCCCGGGGGTCGCGCCTTTTCTTCAAAGTGCTCCTGCCTGGGGCTCTGCCGTTCATCGTCACCGGGATGAGGCTCGGGCTCGGCTTCGCCCTGATCGTGGTCATCGCCGCTGAGATGGCGAGCGCCGGGGAGGGGCTGGGGGCGCTCCTCTGGCTCTCATGGCAGATCCTGAAGGTCGAGGAGATGTACGCGGCGCTCGTCGCCATCGCTCTCCTAGGAGGACTCCTCACCTGGGGGCTCGCCGTCCTCCGCGTTCGGCTTCTGCCGTGGGTCGAGGACGTGGCCCGCCGGAGGGCATGAACATGAGCCTGGCCGTCCCGCTCTCGCTGCTCGTTCTGTGGGAGATCTGCTCGCGGGCGGCGATCCTCTCGCCTCGCTACTTCCCGCCCCCGACCCGAGTGGGAGCAACGCTCGCCGATCTCCTGGCCGGGGGCGACCTCTGGACCGCTGCTCTCGTGACCCTCACGCGCCTCGCTACGGCGTTCCTCCTGGCTGCCGCGCCGGGGGTGCCGCTGGGGCTCCTCATGGGGCTCCTCCGCCCGGTCAGAAGCGCTCTCGATCCTTACATCGCCCTCCTCTACCCGCTCCCCAAGATCGCTCTCTTGCCGCTCCTCCTGATCCTGCTCGGCGTGGGCGAGAAGGCTTTTGTCCTCACCGGCGCTATCACGGCCTTCTTTCAGATCGTCATCAGCACGCTCGGAGGCGTTCAGAGCATGGACCCGAGGCTCCTCGAGGTGGGCCGGAACTACGGCGCCCGAGGGGCGGCCCTGTTTCGCAAGGTCATCCTGCCTGCTGTGCTTCCCTCGGTGTTCACGGGGCTCAGGCTGGGGCTCGGGCTGGCGCTGATCACGGTCATCGCTGTAGAGTTCGTCGCGGCCAAGTCCGGCCTCGGCTATCTCGTCTTTCGCTACTGGCAGATGCTCCTGACGGCGGAGATGTTCGCGGGGTTTGTGGTGGTCGGGCTGATCGGCCTGGCTCTCACGCGCGGGTTGCGTGTAGTCCAGCGCCGGGCCCTGGCCTGGAAGGAAGAGGTCGAATGGCTCTGAGGAGGAGGGACCGCATATGAAGGCAGCGCGAGTCACGGTCGGCATCCTTGCTCTGTTCATCGCCCTCGTGGTCGCGGTCGCGTCGGCGCAGGCGCCGCGTCCCACAGTCAAGATCGGGTACCTGCCCACTGATTCCTTCGCCGCGCTCTTCGTCATGGCCGAGCGGCACCTGCCCGCCGCCGGCGTGAAAGTGGAGACGGTGAGGATGGCAGGCGGTCCGGAGATCCTTTCCCAGGTCGTCACGGGCCAGCTCCAGGTGGGCGGCGCCGGCATGGGGGCTGCGGGCTTCAACGCCGTGGCTGCCGGCCTGCCCGTCGAGTATGTCGCGCCCCTCCACTCGGGCTACATCGAGGACTACTTCGTCGTGAGGAAAGCGGCGTGGGGCAAAGAGGTGAAGCGCATCGCGGACCTCAAGGGCCGCACCGTGGCGCTCAACATCCGAGGGGCGGCAGTCGAGTGGATGCTGGAGCAGGCGCTCAGGAGGGACGGCCTCACGATCAAGGACGTGCAGATCAGGCTCATGCCTTTTCCGGACATGGTCCCGGCCCTGGAGTCGGGAGCGGTGGACGCCGGGATCCTCTCAGAGCCCTTCCCCACACTTGCCGAGGAGAAGGGCGTGGGAATGAGGCCGCTGGAGAAGCCCGCCGGGGCCAAGGCAATTCCGATCACGGCGATCTTCTGGAACAAGGATTGGGCCGCGGCCAATCCGGACCTCGCCCGCACGGTGATGGCCGCCCACCTCAAGGCGGCGCGCGACCTCGCCATCGCCGACGGGTGGAAGCAAGACCGCAACATCGAGGTGATCCTCAAGTACACAACAGCCAAGGCCGACGTGCTGAAGCGGGCGCGCCCCCACGTCCTCGACCCGAACCTCGAGATGGACCCGTGGGTGCTGGAATCGATGCAGAAGTTCAACGCCGACCTCGGCTATCTGAAGTATAAGGAGCTGCTGCCCGTGACGAAGCTCTTCAACTTCGCCCATCGGGATCGCGCCGTGCGGGAGCTGGGCCGGAAGTAGAAGAGTGATTGGGGAGCCCCAGTGAATTCGAGAGAAAGGGTTCTTACGACCATCAATCACAAAGAGCCGGATAGGGTCCCGCTCTTCTTTAATGCGCTCGACGCCAAATTTGTCAGGGCCATCGGGCAAGGCGACATGGTGGAGACGTGGAAGCGGCTTGGGGTTGATGTGTTTGTCACGGGTCGCACGACATGGTGCGAGGGGAAGCCCTCCGGTCTGGGTTACTCCCCCGATCCGCCTCCACCTGAGGAGTCTCTCGGGGGAGCGATTTATGCCGGTTGGAACGGGATAGATGAGTTCGGCAGGGCATGGCAGCACGGTCGTTACGTGGGTGGGGCGGTGGCGACGCGGGAGGACCTGCGCAACTATTCACCGGAATTAAGGTTGAGCGAACGGTTCAACCGGCCCATGATCGAGGACTGGAAGAGGAATTACCCCGATTACCCCTATGCCCTCTTCTCTCACACGGGTCCCCTTGGGTTGACCATCGAGTGTTTAGGGCTCATCGAATTCTGCTACGCACTGTACGATCAGCGGGCGTTGATTCAGGAGAGCGTCGAGATAAAAACGGAATTGTTCATCGAGGCGTCAAAGCACGCCGTCCGGCTGGGGGTGGATTTCGTGGTCATGGGCGATGACATGGGGTTCAAAGGCCATGGTTATGTGTCTCCAACCGTTTTCAGGGAACTCGCCTTCCACCATTACCGCCGCATCGTCGATTCCGTTTCAGT
>CAZXPE010000104.1:5877-7624 GCA_964642915.1 uncultured bacterium
GGATTTATGCTCTCCATCGCGGGGTCGGCCCATGAGGGCATCCAGTTGGAGGCCTTGATTGAGATGTGCCGATACCTTCACGAAGTCGGAGCTTATTCGAAGCGAGTCTGAATGGAGGGGGAGATCATTTGAGGCAGAATGGGCGGGGCAGAGGGTTTTTAACCCACGTTGGGAACGTGAAAAGGAGGGAGCCATGAGACGGTTTGAATGGTTGCTGGTGTGCTTCGTAGCGGTGCTGGTGGCAACTATGGGCCTTTTGCCCTCGCTGGCGGCGGCGCAAGTCAAGGTTGGCGCTGTCGTGCCGCTCACCGGCCGCTACGCCGGCGGCGGGGCCCAGGTGAAGGCCGGCTATGAGATCGCCGTGGCCGACATCAACGCTGCGGGCGGCGTGGCGGTGGCCGGGAAGAAGATGCCGATCGAGATGATCATGCTGGACGACGAGTCAGACGCCACCAAGACAGTGAGCCGGATGGAGTCGCTCGCGGCCCAGGGGATCGCGGCCTACCTCGGAGGCTTCGGCTCGGACCTGCACGCCGCTGCCGCCTCTGTGGCCGAGAAGAACAGGACGCCGTACCTGGGAGTGGCCTTCGCCCTCAACAAGGTCCACCAACAGGGGTTCCGCTACTTGTTCTCTCCCTTTTGGAAGTCGCCTGATATCGGCCGGCACCTTGTGGGGCTGATCGGCTCGATTCCAGCGGCGGATCGTCCGAAGAGTGTCGCCATCTTCCAGGAAAAGACCGACTGGGGACGCGAGATGGCGACAGCCTGGGTCGAAGCGGGCAAGGTGGCCGGCTACCAGGTGGCCATCAACGCCGAATACGCGCCCGGCGCCAAGGATTTCTCAGACATGATCCTCAAGGCCAAGGCGGCCAAGGCCGAGGCAGTCTTCGCCGTCCCGACGCCGCCTGACGGCATGACCATGATCAAGCAGATGAAGGAGCTGGATTACAACCCCAAGATGACCCTCATGGTGCGCGCTCCTGATCCGCCGGTGTGGGGAAAGAACCTTGCCAAGGACGGCGATTACGTTCTCCTGGCCCCCGGATGGCACAACGCGATGCGCTTCCCCGGCGTCAAGGAGCTGAACGAAACCCACTCAAAGCGCGCCGGTCGCCCCGCCGACCCCATGGTCGGCCCGGCATACGCCTCGGTGCAGATTCTGGCTAAGGCCGTTGAGCGGGCCGGGTCGCTCGACAAGGAGAAGATCCGTGACGCTGTGGCCGCGACAGACATGATGACGGTGGCGGGTCCGGTCAAGTTCCGCCCCGACGGCACGGGGATCGTGCAGGCTGTCTTCATCCAGTGGCTCAACGGCAAGCAGGAGCTGGTCTGGCCCAAGGAATTTGCCACCGTTCCCCTCGCCTATCCGGCGCCGCCGTTTGCGAAGCGATAGACCCGAATGGCGCTCTTGGAAGTGGAGCGGGTCTCCAAGTCGTTCGGGGGGCTCGCCGCTGTCTGGGAGGTGAGCTTCGCCGTCGAGGCCGGCGAGATCCTGGGGGTGATGGGCCCCAACGGATCGGGGAAGACGACGCTCTTCAACCTGATCTCAGGGGCCCTCTCCCCCGACGCCGGGCGGATCACTCTCTCGGGGGAGAAGATCACCGGGCTCCCCCCTCATGCGATCTGCGCCAAGGGGATCGCGCGCACCTTCCAGCTCGTCCACCCGTTCCCCGGGCTGACGGCGCTTGAGAACGTGCTCGTGGGTCAACTCTTCGGCCGTGAGCGCGCTTCACTCTCCAGAGCGAGG
>CAZXPE010000105.1:0-5737 GCA_964642915.1 uncultured bacterium
GCCCTGGGAGAGGAGATCGCAAAGGTCGAAGACGGCGGCGCCGACCTGATCCATGTGGACGTCATGGACGGCCACTTCGTTCCCAACCTCACTATCGGCCCGGTCGTCGTTGAGGCGATCAGAAAGCGCACTCGCCTCCCTCTGGACGTCCACCTGATGATCGAGGCGCCGGAACACTCCATCCCGAGCTACGTCTCAGCGGGAGCCGATCTGGTGACAGTCCACGCTGAGGTGTGCCCGCACCTGCACCGGACTCTCAACCAGATCAAGGAGTTGGGGGTGAAGGCCGGCGCCTCGCTGAACCCCTCGACGCCACTCTCAGCCCTCGAGTACGTGCTGGACGACGTGGACCTTGTCCTCATAATGTCGGTCAACCCGGGCTTCGGCGGCCAAGCTTTCATCCTGGGGGCCTACCAGAAGGTCAGCCAGCTTAAGACCCTCCTCGGGGGGCGGAGCGTTGAGATCTCGGTGGATGGAGGGGTGAAGCTTGAGCATGCCGCTCCCCTCGTGGCCAAAGGGGCGACCATCCTCGTGGCGGGATCGGCGATTTTCGGCGCTCCAGACCCGGCTGAAGCCGTCCGCCAGATGAGGAGTGCTTCGGAAGTATCCAAATCAGCTTGACTTTTTAGTGGTCCTTCCCTACCATTAGGTCTTCCAGAAGCGAACGGGAAAAGTGCCCCATGTTTGAATCACTGAGCGCGCGTCTAGCTTCGATCTTCGACCGCCTTCGGGGATACGGCCGGCTGACTGAGGAGAATATTCAGGAGGCCCTCCGCGAGGTGCGGGTGGCCCTCCTCGAAGCCGACGTCAACTTCAAGGTCGTCAAGTCATTCATCGAGCGCGTCCGAGAGAGGGCCGTCGGCCAGGACGTGCTCAGATCGGTGACCCCGGGCCAGCAGGTTATCAAGATCGTTCACGAAGAGCTGACCGGGCTTCTCGGAGGGAGCGGCCACAGGCTCACCATGGCCCCCCACCCTCCAACAGTGATCATGCTGATGGGTCTCCAGGGATCGGGGAAGACGACCACGGCGGCTAAGCTGGCACGCCACTTCCAGCGCCAGGGGCTCCATCCGATGCTCGCCGCCGCCGACGTCTATCGCCCGGCAGCTATGGACCAGCTCCGCGCTCTCGGAGCCCAGATCGGGATCACCGTGAGCGGCGGAGAGGGGCAAAGCCCGCTGGCAATCTGCCGCGAGGCCGGAGACGAAGCCGCCCAGCGCGGGTGGAATCCCCTCATTATCGACACCGCGGGCAGGCTCCACATAGACGAAGCGATGCTGGAGGAGCTGCGCCGGCTCAAGACAGACCTCAAGCCTCACCACGTCCTCCTCGTCGTGGATGCCATGACGGGCCAGGACGCTGTGACGATGGCCCAGACGTTTCAGGCCTCAGTGGGGTTCGACGGAGTGATCCTCACCAAGATGGACGGCGACGCCCGCGGCGGCGCCGCGCTCTCAATCCGTCAGGTGACCGGGCGCCCCATCGCCTTCGTCGGGACAGGCGAGAAGCCTGACGCCCTCGAGCCGTTTCACCCGGACCGGATGGCCTCCCGCATACTCGGGATGGGCGACATCGTCTCGCTGGTGGAGAAAGCCCAGGCGACGGTGGAGCAGGGGAAGGCCGAGGAACTGGCTAGGAAGATAAGAGAGGAGAGCTTCTCTCTCGGGGACTTCGCCGAGCAGCTCAGGCAGCTCCGCTCGATGGGGCCGCTGGGAGAGCTGATGGATATGATACCGTTCTTCAAGGGAGCGAAGGGGCTCCCGACCGAGATGAGGGGGGAGGAATCCCTCATGAGGCGGTTCGAGGCGATCATCGGCTCAATGACCCCGGAGGAACGGCTGGACACCCACATCATCAACGGCAGCCGCCGGGTCCGCATCGCGCGAGGCAGCGGCACTTCGGTCCAGGACGTCAACCAGCTCCTCAAGCAGTACTCCCAGGTCAAGAAAATGATGAAAGGCATCACTCAGATGAAAGGGCGGGCCGGAAGGATGAAAGGAGCGTTCCCGCTCCTCCCCCGCCCGTTCTGAATTTTCGTTCTACGATGAGGAGGGAGGTGGAAAGGTGGCAGTACATATCAGGCTAAGAAGAACAGGCACGACGAAGAAGCCGGCGTACCGCGTGGTGGTGGCTGACTCCCGGTCCCCGAGAGACGGCCGGTTCATCGAGATCATCGGGACCTACAACCCGCTGACCGAGCCGCCCAGGATCCAGATCGACATGGAAAAGGCCGCCGCCTGGCTCAAGAAGGGCGCCCAGCCCTCCAACACGGTCCGGCACCTCTTCGCCAAAGCGCGAGTCGCGGCGAACTGATCCATGCGGGTCCCACGCGTGAGGAGCGGCAGCCATGAAGGAGCTGATCGAGTTCATCGCCAAAGCTCTGGTGGACGAACCGGATCAGGTAAGGGTCACTGAGGTCGAGGGAGAGAGGGTCACCGTAATCGAGCTGAGGGTGGCGCAGAGTGACCTCGGCAAGGTGATCGGCAAGCAGGGGCGGACCGCTCGTTCGATCCGGACGCTGCTCAACGCGGTCGCCACCAAGCTCAAAAAGCGGGCCATCCTCGAAATCATCGAATGAGGATCGACGTCGTAACGTTATTTCCGGGGATCTTCTCAGGGCCCCTCCAGGAGTCGATCCTGGCCAGGGCCCAGGAGAGAGGAGCCGTGACCATCCGGGTCGTCAACCTCCGCGACTACGCGGAGGGGCGGCACCGCGTGACCGACGACTATCCGTTCGGCGGAGGCGGCGGGATGATCCTGAAGCCGGAGCCGCTCTGGGCGTGCGTCGAAGCGCTCAGGGCTCCCGGCTCGAAAGTGATCCTCCTGGACCCGCAGGGAAGGCGCTTTACCCAGGAGGCGGCGAGGACGCTTGCGGGGGAGAAGCACCTGATTCTCCTCTGCGGCCGGTACGAGGGAGTGGACGAACGGGTGCGCGCGCACCTGGTGGACGACGAGCTTTCAATCGGCGACTACGTGCTGACGGGAGGAGAGCTGCCCGCGCTGGTGGTGATCGAGGCGGTGACCAGGCTGATCCCGGGCGTCCTGGGAGACCAGGAGGCGCCCGCTCACGATTCCTTCGCCGGCGGCCTCCTCGAAGGGCCTCACTACACGCGGCCGGAGGTATTTCGGGGACATCGCGTCCCTGAAATCCTGCTGTCCGGCGATCACGGAAGGATCGCGCGCTGGCGCCGCCTGATGTCGCTCTGGCGCACCTGGCAGCGGCGCCCGGACCTTCTCGAGACGGCTGCGCTGACCCCTGAGGAGCAGAAGCTGATTGCCGAGTTTCGCGAGGGGCGGCGGCCGTCCGACCTTGATGATTCATTACCATAAGAGCGAAGGAGCATAATCCATGGATGCCATCAGAGTTGTCGAAGCGAGCCAGATGAAAAAAGACAGGGGAAATTTCGCCCCGGGGGACACGGTCAAGGTGCACGTCAAGGTCGTCGAGGGAGAGAAGGAGCGCACCCAGATCTTTGAGGGAGTGGTCATCAGAAAGCGGGGCGAAGGGGCCCGCGCCTCATTCACGGTGAGGCGGATCTCCTACGGCGTGGGGGTGGAGCGGACGTTCCCCCTGCACTCCCCCCGCGTGGAGAAAATCCAGGTCATGAGACACGGCCGGGTCAGGCGGGCCAAGCTCTACTACCTCAGGAAAGTCTCAGGCAAGGCGGCCCGGCTCAAAGAGAAACGGACTCAGATTCCCGCGTCAGGAGAGTAGCCTCACCGCAAATGGGCCGCTCTCCCGGCGGGGCTCCGTACCGGTATGAGCTGGCCGCGTGGCGGCAAGGCGTGAGCCGCGTGGCCGGGGTGGACGAGGCAGGACGCGGCCCGCTGGCGGGACCCGTCGTCGCCGGGGCGGTGATTCTGAACCCCGACCGGAAAATCCCAGGCCTTCAGGACAGCAAGCTTCTGTCTCCCCTCGAGCGCGAGTGGCTCTTCCAGCGAATCCAAAAAGAAGCGTCGGCCATCGGCGTGGGAATGGCCGATCCCGCCACCATCGATCGGATGAATATTCTCGAGGCCACGCGGCTCGCCATGCTCGAGGCTTTGAGGGCGCTCTCCCTTCCGCCAGAGCTGGTTCTGACCGACGCCGTCACGCTCCCCTCCCTCCCCTGTCCACAGAAGGCGCTCATCAAGGGCGATCGACGCTCGGCGTCCATTGCCGCCGCGTCGATCGTCGCTAAGGTCACGCGGGATCGGCTCATGCTTGAGTACGACGCCCGCTTTCCCCAGTACGGCTTCAGCCGCCACAAGGGGTACCCCACCAGAGAACATTACGCGGCCCTTGCCGCTCACGGTCCCTCCCCGATCCACCGCATAACGTTCCACGGAGTGTGGACGCAGGGGGAGCTGTTTCCGACGTCTCACACCTCACCGCACTGAGGCTATGCGATCAGGCGGGGAGGATGGCCGGAAGTCCCTGGGCCGGCGCGGCGAGGAGGAAGCGGCGCGCGACCTCGCCCGGCGCGGGCTCGCCATCCTCGACAGGAACGTCCGCTCCCGCCTGGGAGAGATCGACCTCGTCGCCCGGGACGGGCGGACCCTGGTTTTCGTTGAGGTCAAATCCCGGCGCGAGGGCGCGGGCGACCCTCCGGAGGCCGCCGTCACGCCCGAGAAGCGGCGGCGGCTGGCTCGCCTGGCGCTGGGCTACCTCAAGATGAAGCGGCTGGGCGATAGCCCCTGTCGCTTCGACGTCGTCGCTGTCACTCTCGACGACGGCGACCGTGTAAGCCGCATCCGCCACATCCCCGGCGCCTTCACCCTCGACGACTGACTCCGTATCTTTTTGTAGACGTTGACGGCCAGCCATTACCGGATAGAATCACGTCTATGTTGGCGCGGGTCCTATCAGCGTGCATCCAGGGGATCGAGGCGGCCCTCGTCTCAGTCGAGGTGGACGTGGCCTCCGGCCTCCCGGCCTTCAACATGGTGGGGTTGCCTGATACCGCCATCCGTGAGAGCCGCGACAGGGTCCGCTCGGCGATCAAGAACTCAGGCTTCATCTTTCCGATGGAGCGGATCACCGTCAATCTCGCCCCCGCTGATCTCCGAAAAGAAGGCGCAGGCTTCGACCTCCCGATAGCTCTTGGAATCCTGGCGGCCACAGGCCTCGTCAAGGGGGAGCGCGTCGGGCGCTTTCTATTTTTGGGGGAGCTGTCGCTCGACGGGGAGATCCGCCCTGTCAGGGGCGCCCTCCCGATGGCGCTCGCCTGCCGCCGCGAGGGAATCGCTGGGCTCGTCCTCCCCAGGGGGAACGCCCCCGAGTCCTCTGTGGTGGAAGGGCTCGCTGCGATCCCTGTTGCCACGCTCTCCCAGGCCGTTGAGTTTCTGCGCGGTGAGCGGGAGATCGAGCCGGTCGTCGCCGATCCCTCCGCCCTCCTCGCCCGGAATCCTGACGGCGAAGCGGATTTCGCCGAGGTGCGCGGCCAGTCCCACGCCAAGCGCGCTCTGGAGATCGCCGCTGCCGGAGGCCACAACGTCATCATGGTCGGGCCGCCGGGGGCCGGGAAGACAATGCTGGCCCGCCGCCTGCCGACGATCCTCCCGCCGCTCTCTCTCGACGAGGCTATCGAGGTCTCGACGATCTGGAGCGTGGCAGGGCTCCTGCCGTCAGACCGCGGCCTCGTCACAACGAGGCCTTTCCGCGCTCCCCACCACACGGCCTCTGACGCCGGGCTGATCGGCGGGGGGAGCGTTCCTCACCCCGGCGAGGTGAGCCTCGCTCACCTCGGAGTGCTCT
>CAZXPE010000105.1:5747-7554 GCA_964642915.1 uncultured bacterium
CTTCCCGAGTTCCCCCAGCACGTCCTCGAATCGCTCCGCCAGCCGCTCGAGGACGGAAGCGTGGTGGTCTCCCGCGCCGCGGGCTCGACCGCCTTTCCCGCGCGCTTCCAGCTCGTCGGCGCCGCCAACCCCTGCCGCCGCGGCTGCCCCACTCTCACGGCGTGCGTCTGCACCCCCGGTGAGCGCCAGCGCTACCTCTCCCGCATTTCCCGCCCGCTCCTCGACAGGATTGATCTCCACCTGGAGCTGCCTCCGGTGAGCTACTCCGATCTGTGGAAGGGACCGCCGGGGGAATCTTCAGCCGCCGTCAGGGTCCGGGTCCTGGCGGCCCGAAAAATCCAAGCTGAGCGCTTCGCCAGGACTAAGGTCCGCGTGAACTCCCAGATGGGGGGGAAGCTCATCAGGCGCTTCTGCCCCGTCCCCCCTGAGGGGCAACGGCTCCTCGCGATCGCGATGGAGCGGCTCGGCCTCTCGGCCCGCGGCCACGACCGGATCCTCAAAGTCGCTCGGACTATCGCCGACCTGGACTCCCGTGAGACAATATCGACCGAGCACCTCTCAGAGGCCATTCAGTACCGTGGCCTCGACCGGTGGCTCGGATCCTGAATCGAGGAGGCGTTCTGATGGCGCACCCCGTGAGACTCACCCCTGAAGGGAGCCTTCTTCTCGTCGTGGATGTTCAGGAGCGGCTCTTCGCCGCGATGGAACCAGAGCACAGGGAAGACGTGGTCAAAAACATCAAGGTCCTTTCCACTGCGGCCAGGCGGCTTGGAGTCCCGCTACTGGTCTCAGAGCAGTACCCGAAGGGGCTCGGCCACACCCTCCCCGAGATCAAGGAGTCGCTGGGGGACGTGACGCCTGTCGAGAAGGTGGCTTTCTCCTGCTGCGGTGTCTCCGAGTTCACCGAGCAGCTCCGGGCCACAGGAAAAACGCAGATCATCCTGACGGGGATGGAGGCCCACGTCTGCGTTCTCCTCACAGCCCTGGATCTTCTCGAGGCAGGCCACACCGTCCTCGTCGTCGCCGACGCCGTCTGCTCAAGGTCGCGTGAGAACCGAAGGATCGCCCTCGACCAGCTCCGCCAGGCCGGAGCCGTCGTGACATCCACGGAGACGGTCCTCTTCCAGCTCCTGAGGCGCGCCGACACAGAAGATTTCAGGACCCTACAGAAGCTCATAAAATAATGCCGCGATACTTCGACCTCCGCACGACTGTCCTCATCGTGGTGGGTTACGGGATCCTGCCCGAGGAGGAGGACCGCCCCATCGCCTACGAGCTTAAGCGCCTCATCAACCAGCGGGGGGAGGGGGACGAGAACCGGTCTGCCGTGGTTGTCACCGATATGTGGGTGACGAGCCAGGAGATGGCCGAGTTTTTCCCGGCCGTTGCCATCGGCGGGCCTGGCGTCAACGCTCTGACCGCCCAGCTTTACGAGCAGCTTCCCATCGCCTTCAGCCGAGAGCAGCAATGCTTTATCCAGATGGATCCGGAGGGAAGCAAGCGCGCTCTCCTGTGGGGTATGGACCATCACTCGACCCGTGAGGCCGTGGATCTCTTCGTGAGCGACGGCTTTCTCGACAGGTTCCTCGATCTGGTCTGGCGCCGGGCCGGGGAGTGATCTGAACCACATGCCTGTCGGGCGAAACCCGGCGGTGACTGTGGACGTGATCATCGAGCTGCCGGGCGGAAAGATCGTCCTCATCAAGCGCAAAAATCCGCCGCCGGGCTGGGCCCTTCCCGGTGGCTTCGTTGACTACGGCGAGACTCTGGAAACCGCGGCGATCAGGGAAGCAAAGGAAGAAACTTC
>CAZXPE010000106.1:0-7517 GCA_964642915.1 uncultured bacterium
GCCACCTGGTCAAGCTCGACCTGAGCGAGGGCTGAGCGAAGGCTCGCGCTGCCGGCGTCGGCGCCGGCCAGCGTAGCCCAGAAGCGGAGATTCTCCAGCGCTGTGAGGTCCTCGTAGACATAACTGCCGTGGGCGAGCAGGCCGACCTCAGCCCGGGCGCGCTCGATCTCGCGGGTGACATCGTGGCCTCCCACGCGCGCCACCCCGCCCGACGGGCGGATCAGCGCGGCCAGGATCTTCAAGAAGGTCGTCTTCCCGGCGCCGTTCGGTCCCAGCAGCGCCATGATCTCTCCGCGGCCGAGAGAGAGATCGACTTTTTGGAGGACCACGTTTCCCCCAAACGCTTTGCGCAGCCGCTCGGCGTGGATAGCTGCCGTGACGGGGATCTGTTCCATTTCAGATGACCGTTGCGCATTCAATTTACCAGTAGTTTCCCCCCATCACAAGCGATCCGGGAGATTGACTGGAGGCTGAAGCCATGCTCTGCTAAATCAAAAGAGAAAGGGTCACGGCAGATGGCGTGGGTGTCGAGGCGCGAGTTTTTGCGGGTTTTAACCTCGGGCGCTATCTCTCTGGCTGCCGCCGAAAGGGAGGCCCTGGGCGCGGAGGCCGCGTCGGTCGCCGTCGTGAAGATCGGCGCCGGCGGCCGGGAGGCGGCCCTCAAGGAGGCGCTTGACCTCCTGCGGCTCCCCGCGTTCGGCGGAAAGAGCATCCTCCTCAAACCGAACTGGAACAGCGCAGATCCCTTTCCTGCCTCCACTCACCCCGCCATGCTGGAGGCTCTGATAAGGACTCTCTGGCGTCTCGGCGCCCGCGAGATCACAGTCGCCGACCGGAGCGGGATGGGGCATACTCCAGCGGTGATGCGAGAGCTGCGGGTTCCCGAGATCGCCAGGGCTCTGAACGTGAAGGCGCTCGCCTTCGATGATCTTCCCCGGCGGGAATGGGTCCATGTCAGCGGCAGCTCGCTCGGCTGGGAGCGCGGCTTCTTCGTCCCCCGGCTCCTCAAGGAGACCGACGCAGTCGTCCAGACCTGTTGCCTCAAGACCCACCGTTACGGCGGCCACTTCACGCTCTCTCTCAAGAACACGATCGGTCTGGTTGCGAAATATCTCCCGGGAGACTCCTACAACTACATGGGAGAGCTGCACAGCTCACCACGCCAGCGGGCCCTCATAGCAGAAGCGAACCTCGCGTATCGCCCGGAGCTCGTCGTCCTTGACGGAGTGGAGGCGTTCGTGGATGGAGGGCCGGACGCCGGGAGAAAGGCGGCGCCTGGCGTTCTTATCGTTGGGACTGACCGGGTAGCAGTGGACGCCGTGGGAGTGGCGGCTCTTCGAGAGGCGGGGACCACTCCCGAAGTTTCGAGAGGAGCAATTTTCGCCCAGGAGCAGATTGCACGCGCCGTCGAGCTGGGCCTCGGCATCCGCTCGCCGGCTCAGATCAGGATCGCCGCCCCGGATGCTCAGAGCGAAGCTTACGCCTCTCGCTTGAGGTCTCGCCTTCTTACCCCAGCCGCATGGAGCGAAGGCGCGCGACCCTCTCTTCAATCGGCGGATGAGTCGAAAAGAGCCTGAGCAGTGAGCCGCCCGAGAGCGGGTTGACGATAAAGAGATGGGCTGTCGCCGGGCTTGCCTCCATCGGGATCGCCTGGGAGGCCATGTGGAGCTTCTCGAGGGCCTTGGCGAGCCCCCACGACTTTCCGGCGATCCGGGCGCCGGTGGCGTCGGCCTGAAACTCGCGGGCCCGCGAGACAGCCATCTGGATCAACATGGCGGCAATGGGAGCCAGGATAGCCATGAAGATCGCGCCGAACATCCCGCCCCCTCCTTCATCCTCTTCGTCGCGCCGCCCCCCGAATATGGCCGCCCACTGTGCCATGTGGGCCAGGTAGGTGATCGCTCCGGCCAGTGTCGCCGCGATCGTGGCGATGAGGATGTCGCGGTTCTTCACGTGGGCCAGCTCGTGGGCGAGCACTCCCTCCAGCTCCTCCTCGTCGAGGATTCTCATGATCCCCTCGGTTACTGCGACGGCGGCGTGCTGTGGATTGCGCCCTGTGGCGAAGGCGTTGGGGGTCTCGTTAGGGATCAGGTAGACCTTGGGCATCGGGATTCCTGCGCGTGTGGCAAGCGTCCTCACGGTGCGGAAGAGCGCCGGGGCCCGGGGCTCCTCGATCGGCTGGGCCCCATAGATCCTGAGGACGATCTTGTCTGAGAACCAATAGCTGGCGAAGTTCATCAACAGGGCGAACATGAACGCGACAGCCATCCCCTGCTGGCCGCCTAAGGCGCCTCCCAGGAAGACGAGTAGCGCTGTCAGGACTCCCAAGAGGATCGCCGTCTTAAAGGTGTTCGACATAAAGCCTCCTCCCTCTTTCGGTTAAGCTTTTTCCGCCAAAGCCGGAGCCAGCGTAGCAAACTCTCCAGAACCGGTCAAGTGTTGCCTTTTCCCTTGACAACCCTACCTGGCGGCGTTTATACTGTGCCAGTTTTTCAAAACTCCTTTATTGACAAATAGTTAAGCGAAGTTCCCCATGATCGTTCGCGTCTCGGAAATCCCTGAGGAGGGGTTGAGGTTCGAGGGGGTCCACGAGTTTGCCTCCCCCTTCCAGGACCCCCAGTGGGAGCTTCTCGCCCTGTCGCTACTTGTGGAGAAGGACCAGGAAGATGTGTTGGTCAGCGGCCATCTCAGCGCCGGGGTTCCACAAACTTGCAGCCGCTGCCTGGAGACTTTCCCCTTTGCGGTGGAGGCGGAGGTGAACGCGAGGTTCGTTCCCCGCCCTCAGGGGAGGAGCGAGGAGGTCGAGCTGACACCCGACGACCTGGAGGTGGATTTCTACGACGACGATCTTCTTGACCTCGACAGGTTGATCGAGACAGAGACCGCTCTCGTGCTGCCGATGAAATCTCTCTGCCGGGCTGACTGTCGTGGGTTATGCCCCCTCTGCGGCGGGAACCGAAACGTCAATCCGTGCGCCTGTGAGGTCAAGACGCCCGACCCGCGCCTGGCAGTTCTCCAGCAGATCGCCGACCGACTCCAACCGAAATAGGAGCGCACCTGTCATGCCGTTACCCAAGCGACGTCATTCCAAGACCCGGGGCAAAAAGCGACGGACCCACTGGAAGCTCTCGGCGCCCGCCCTCTCGGTCTGCCCCCAATGCCGCGAGGCGAAGCTTCCACACCGCGTCTGCCCGCACTGCGGGTATTACAAGGGCCGGGAGATCCTCTCCGTAGAAGGTGCGTAGGGATCCGGCCCTGAGAGCCGGCGGCCCGGCGGCCTGAGCGATGAAGATCGCCGTTGACGCAATGGGAGGGGACTACGGTCCGGAGGTGGTGGTGGAGGGAGCCGTCGCCGCCGCTCGGGAATACCGTTTCCCTGTCGTCCTGGTCGGGGACAAGGCCGCGGTTGAGTTCCAGTTGGCCAGGCTCGACGTGAAGGACCTTCCGGTGACGCTCCGCCACGCCTCTCAGGTGGTGGAGATGAGCGAGCTTCCCTCCCAGGCCCTCCGCAGAAAGCGGGACTCCTCTCTCCGCGTGGCCAACGAGCTGGTGAAAGAAGGCGAGGCTCAGGCCGTCGTCTCAGCCGGAAACACCGGCGCGGCGATGGCTATCGGCATGTTCGTCCTCGGCGTGCTCCCGGGGGGGGACCGCCCGGCCATCGCCGTCGTCCTCCCGACCCTCACCGGATACACGGTGCTGATCGACGCGGGGGCCAACATGGACCCGAAGCCGCGCCACCTGGTACAGTTCGCCGTGATGGGCGACGTCTACGCCAGGGACATCCTGGGCGTGTCGGCGCCGCGCGTGGGCCTCCTCTCCATCGGCCTCGAGGAGGGGAAGGGGAACGAGCTGACCAGGGAGGCGTTCAAGGAGCTCGAGGTCTCGTCCTTGAACTTCATCGGCAACGTCGAGGGGCGGGACATCTACAACGGCAACGCCCACGTGGTGGTCACCGATGGCTTCACCGGCAACGTGGCACTCAAGATCTCGGAGAGCCTCGCTGAGATGCTCGCCGCCATGATCAAGGAGGAGTTCACGCGCGACGTGCGCTCCAAGATGGGGGCGGCTCTCGCTCACCCGGCGATCAACCGGTTCAAGAAGCGCGTGGACTACACCGAGAAGGGGGGCGCGCCGCTCCTCGGCATCAACGGCGCCACGATCATCTGCCACGGCGCCTCGCCCGTGAAGGCGATCAAGAACGCAGTGCGCGTGGCGGCCGAGTGGGTCGAGAGAAACCTGAACGAACACATCACGGCCGCGCTCGAGCGGGAGGCCGCGCGCGCGACGGGAGGCCGCGGATGAAGCGGGCAAAGATAACAGGCCTGGGCTCGTACGCGCCCAAGCGGATCCTTACGAACGCCGACCTTGAGAAGATGGTCGAGACCTCTGACGAGTGGATCGTCCAGCGTACTGGCATCCGCGAGCGGCACATCGCTGACGAGGACGAGGCGACGTCGGACTTCGCCCTGCGCGCCGCTCAGCAGGCGCTCGAGCGGGCGGGCGTCGAGCCGGAGGAGGTCGATTTCATCGTGGTCGGCACGACCACGGGAGACATGGCGTTCCCCACGACCGCGAACATCCTGCAGCATAAGCTCGGGTGCGGGCAGGCGGGATCGGTCGATCTCTACGCCGCCTGCACCGGGTCCATTTACAGCCTCTCGGTCGGCGCTCAGTACGTCCAGACCGGCAAGTACCGGACTGTGCTCTGCGTCGGAGCTGAAACCCTCTCGCGGATCACAGATTGGACAGACCGCGGCACCTGCATCATCCTGGCCGACGCCGCGGGAGCAGCCGTCCTGCGACCCTCTGACGACTCATCCGGAATCATTGACACCGACCTCTACTCGGACGGCCGGTACTGGGAGCTGCTCTATCAACCCGCTGGGGGGTCCAGGCACCCGGCCACCCGCGAGACGGTTGATCGGCGCATGCACTACGCGAAGATGAAGGGGAGCGAGGTCTTCAAGGTAGCCGTCAGGATGTTCGGCGACTGCGCCACTCGCATCCTGGAGCGCAACGGCTTCACGCCCGCCGACATCGACCTCTTCGTGCCCCACCAGGCGAACCTCCGCATCATCGAGGCGGCCGTAAAGCGCCTCGGGCTTCCGATGGAGCGCGTGCTCGTCAACATCGACCGCTACGGCAACACGGGTGCCGCCTCGGTGTACGTGGGGCTCGAGGAGGCCTGGTCGATGGGGAGAGTCAAGACCGGCGACCTCGTGCTCCTCGCCGCGTTCGGCGGCGGGTTCACCTGGGGCACTGCTCTGATCAGATGGCCATGAAGCTCGCTTACGTTTTTCCGGGCCAGGGCTCCCAGACCGTGGGCATGGGGCGCGCCTTCTACGAGACGTCGGCGGCAGCGAAAGCGGTTTGGGAGGAGGCGAACGAGGCCCTCGGTTTCAACCTCGCCAAGCTCTCCTTCGAGGGGCCGGCGCAGGAGCTGGAGCTGACGGCCAACACCCAGCCGGTGATACTGGCAGCCAGCGTTGCCGCTGCCGCTGTCCTCGCCCAGCGCGGGGTCGCTCCCGACATCGTGGCCGGGCACAGCCTCGGCGAGTATTCAGCCCTGGTCGTTGCAGGGGCGCTTGAGTTTGCCGATGCGGTCAGGCTGGTAAGGAGCCGGGGTGAGTTCATGCAGGAGGCGGTGCCGGTGGGGATCGGAGCGATGGCGGCGATTATGGGGATCGACCTCCCGGCCGTTGAGCAGATCTGCCGCGACGCGGCAGCGCCAGCGGGTGGAGGGTCCCCGGAGGTGGTCCAGGTCGCCAACATCAACTCCCCCGTTCAGGTGGTGATCGCCGGCCATCGAACCGCGGTCCTGCGGGCCCTGGCCTTGGCAGATGAGCGCGGAGGGAAGAGGAGCATCCTCCTTCCCGTCAGCGCGCCGTTTCACTGCGCGCTGATGGAGCCGGCCGCCCGGCGCCTTGCGGGTGTGATAGAGTCTGTTGCCGTCAGAGCGCCGAGAGTCCCGGTGGTCAGGAACGTTGACGCCGGCATGACAGTCAGTCTCGGCGACGTGAAGCCGTTTCTTATCCGTCAGGTGGCGAGCCCGGTACGCTGGGCTGACTGCGTGATCCGGATGGCCGGCGAGGGCGCGACCGCGTTCCTTGAGGCAGGGCCAGGGAGAGTGCTGACCGGCCTCCTCAGGCGGATAGCAGACGGCGCGAAGGGGTACGCCGTGGAAGATCCGGAGGGTCTCGATAAGACCCTTGCGTCTCTGGGGAAGCAGTAGAGCGATGCGGAATGCGAAGCGGGAAATGCGGAATGAAGATGGGGGAATTTCGCATTCCGAATTCCGAATTCCGTATTTGGGATGAGATGATGACAGGGAAGGGGCTTGAAGGGAAGGTGGCCATCGTCACCGGTGGCAGCCGCGGGATAGGCCATGCTGTTGCCCTCTCGCTGGCAGAGGACGGGGCCTCCGTGGTAGTCTCTGGACGCGATGCCGCCCGGGTTGATGCCGCATCGAAGGATCTGGACGCTCTCGGATTTCAGATCCTCGGGGTGGCGGCAGACGTCGCCAGGCGGGAGGACGTAGACCGGCTCGTGGGAGCGGCCAGGGAGCGATTCGGGAGGATCGACATTCTCGTGAACAACGCCGGGATCACCAGGGACGCCCTTCTGGTCAGGATGAAGGACGAGGACTGGGACCAGGTGCTGGACGTGAATCTCAAAGGGGCGTTTCTGATGACCCGCGCCGTCGGGAAGGTGATGATGCGTCAGAAGGGCGGGCGGATCATCAACATCGCCTCGACGGCTGGCGCGATTGGGAACGCCGGGCAGGTGAACTACTCGGCGGCCAAGGCGGGGCTCATCGGGATGACAAAGGCGGCGGCCCGTGAGCTGGCTCACTGGGGGATACTGGTGAACGCGGTGGCGCCGGGGCTCATCGACACTGACATGGCCCAGGAGATGCCGGCCGAGGCGCGGGATGCGCTGATCACCCAGGTTCCGCTCAAGCGGATGGGCGCGGCGCGCGAGGTCGCAGAGGTCGTGCGCTTTCTGGCCGGCGACGGCGCGGCGTACATCACGGGCCAGGTATTTCACGTTAACGGCGGTCTGTACATGTAAGGTTCCGGGGAGCGCCCCGGACGGGGATCTTTCATCCATTAACTCAGGAGGTGACAGGCTCATGGCAAAACCGGTTGAGGAGCGCGTGAAGGAGATCATCTGCGAGCAGCTTGGGGTCGAAGAGGAAGAGGTGATCCCGGCGGCGAAGTTCATCGAGGACCTTGGGGCCGATTCCCTGGACACGGTGGAGCTGGTGATGGCCTTCGAGGAAGAGTTCGACCTGGAAATCCCCGACGAGGACGCGGAAAAGATCACGACAGTCGGGGACGCAATCCAGTACATCAAAGACAACAGTTGATCTCGGGGTTCGGGGATCGGGGTTCGGGGTTCGCGATCCCCAGTGCCCGAACACCGCAAGGTAGATGCGTGATGAATCCGAGGCGGGTGATCGTGACCGGGCTCGGGGCACTGACGCCGGTCGGGAACTCAGTCGAGGAGTACTGGGG
>CAZXPE010000107.1:0-5918 GCA_964642915.1 uncultured bacterium
TGTTCATTGGAACGTATCATACATGAGCGAAACAGGACCGCCAAGGGAAGGGGCCGGCCTCCGGTCGGGGAGCGCAAATTTTTTGACTCGCCGCCGGCCGATTCGGTACAATCCGATCAAACTTCAACCAAAGAGAAGGGACATGGCGAACGAGCCTGAAGAGGAGTTTGAGGAGGACGAAGTGGAAGAAGCGCCGAGTCGCCGGCCTTGGGTCCTGATCGTCGTCTGCGTGGTTCTGGCAATCGTGGCGGCGTGGACCGGGACCCAGTGGAAGCTTGGAGTGGACCGCGAGGACAGGCTCCGCGCCGAGCTGAGGAAAGTCTATCAGGAGGCGGAAGGGCTCCGCACCCAGACCGCCCAGGCCCAGCAGAAGATCGCCGCGCTGGAGGGGCAGGTCGCCTCGCTGGCAGCCGAGCGCGACGGGCTTACCCAACGGATCGCCGAGTTGGAGAAGCGGCTCAGCTCTCCGAAAGCTCGCCGCCCGGCCCCAGCGCCCCGTCGCTGAGGGTCACCCTCGCGCCATCCGGTCCAGAGCGTGAAGAAGTTTCACGTTCTGGGCTCTCGTCCCGACGCTGATCCTCAGGTGGCCCGGAAAGCCGAGGGCCGCTCCGTCTCTAACGAGCACTCCAGCCAGTTGAAGCCTCTCCTTCACGGCGCCTGCTTCTCTCCCCGCTTTCACCAGAAGAAAGTTGGCTTGAGAGGGTACCGCCGGGAGCCCTCGCCGCTCCAGCTCTGAGCCGAGGAAGAGTCGCTCCTCCTTGACCAGCTTCAGTGTCCGCTCCCGATGGGCCTCGTCCTCCAGAGCGGCCACCGCAGCAACCTGGGCGAGGCGGTTCACGTTGTAGGGGGCGCGGACCCGGTTCAGCATCCCGATGACCTCCTGCTGGGCCACGCCGAAACCCACCCGAAGGCCGGCCAGCCCCGCGATCTTCGAGAAGGTGCGGAGGGCGATGACTCTCTTGTGCTCCTTCACAAGCGCCACGCCGTCCTGGCAGTCGGGGTCGTCGGCGAAGTCGCGGTACGCCTCGTCGAGGATGAGAAGAGGCGGGTCATCTCCGAGGCGGGCGATGAACTGAGACAACTCCTGCCGCTTGAGGATCGTGCCGCAGGGGTTGTGGGGGGAGCAGAGGATGACGGCCTTGGCGCGTGGAGTGAGCCGCCTGGCGCAGTCGGCGAGATCGATCCGGTAGTCCTTGAGCGGGCTCCAGACGGGAGTGGCTCCCGTCAAGGTCGTCACGGTCCCGTACGGCTCAAAGGACGGCTGCGGGATCACTATCTCGTCGCCGGGCTCGAAGGCAGCCCAGCCTATGATCGCCAGAAGCTCGTCGGCGCCGTTGCCGAGGATGATCCACTCAGGCGGCACCCCGAGGTGGCGCGAGAGCGCCTGCTTGAGCGCTACCCCCCCGCCGTCGGGATAGAGGTGAGCGCGGGCCGCTTCCCGGGAGAGCGCTTCCACCACGCGCGGGGAAGGGCCCTCGGGGTGCTCGTTGGCGGAGAGTCGGATGATCTCGCTCAGGCCAAGTTCAGCCTGAAGCTCTTCAAGGGGCTTTCCGGCCTCGTAGGTGGAGACGCGGTCGAGGACCTCGCGCCATAGCCGCCGCATGGCCTCTCATTCTACCGGATTGCGCTAGTTTGACAAGGCGAGGTGGCCTGTGTAGTGTGTTGAACGCCATGTCGGTGGAGCTTTTCCGCCAGCTCAGACGGGCGGAGGCCCAGTTGGAGCGCGCCTTCTCCGGCTCATCCTCCGAATTGGCCGACCACCGCCGGCGCCTTCGCATTGACCTCCTCCGCCGCCACCTCGCCTCCGGGCTAGATTCGTTCAAGGCCCGCCACGCCGAGGGAGCGTCGGGGCAGGAATCCGTTCAGGCACACGCCGGCTTCGTTGATGGCTTCCTCCGGGAACTCTTCGACCTGGCAGTGAGGGACGCCAAGCGCGAGGGTCTCGCCCCCGCCCGCCTCGTGCTTGTGGCGCTCGGCGGGTATGGGCGCGGCGAGCTTCATCCCTCGTCTGACATCGACCTCATGGTGATCCACGACGGCGAGCTGGATCCGTTCGTCCAGCGCGTCACCCAGGAGATACTCTACACCCTCTGGGATCTCGGGCTCCAGGTGGGGCACAGTTGCCGGGGCCTCCAGGACTGCCTCGCCATCGCGCGGACTGATTTCCCGAGCCGCACTTCGATGCAGGAGGCGCGCTATGTCGTCGGCGACAGGCGGCTCTTCCAGCGCTTCCAGAAGGTCTTGAGAGAGGAGATATATCGGAAGGACTTCGCCCAGTTCCTTGAGACGACGCTCGAGGAGCGCGACCAGCGCTACCGGAAGTTCGGCGCCTCGCCTTACATCGGCGAGCCCAACATCAAGGAATCGGCGGGCGGGCTCCGCGACATCCACACCGCCATGTGGATAGCCTCGACAAAGTTCGGCGCGCGGACCCTTCAGGAGCTGGCAGAGCAGGGGCTCATCACCGACCGTGAGCGGATCGCCACCGACGAGGCGCTGACCTTCCTCTGGCGCGTCAGGAACGAGCTTCACTTCCTCTCGGGTCACAAGAACGACGTGCTCTCCAAAAGCCTTCAGCTTCGCGTGGCTGAAAACCTCGGCTACAAGGACGACGAGGCCTCGTTGGGCGTGGAACGGTTCATGAAGGAGCACTACCTCCACGCCAGGGTGATCCACCGGATCTCCACCCGGCTCATCGCCCGCTGCCGGGAGACCCTCTCGCGACGAAGCTCGGCCGGCAGGCGGCTTCGCCAGGAGGCGCTGGCAGACGGGCTTGTTTTCCTGGACGGCCGGCTCCACCTTGCCGAGGCCGACGGCCGCGCCTTCGGCGAAGATCCGACGCGGCTCATGAAAGTTTTTTGGCACGCCCACCGGCTGGGATGCGACCTCTCCATCGACCTCGAGCGGGCGATCGAGGAGTCGCTCCACCTGATCGACGACGGCTTCCGCCGCTCGCCCGAAGCCCGCGACCTCTTCCTCGCCATCTGCCGGAACTGGGGTCGCGTGGCCCAGACCTTCCGCGAGATGCACGAGCTTGGCGTCATGGGGCGCTACCTTCCCGAGTGGGGGGCGCTCACCTGTCTCGTCCAGTACGACGACTACCACAAATACACAGCCGACCAGCACACGCTCCTCGCCGTCGAGAACCTTGAGGCCCTCGTCCCCGGCCAGTCGGCCGAGTCAGAGGGGATCGCCCAGGTGCTGAGCGAGGTGGAGAAGCCCGAGCTGCTGATCCTCGGGATGCTCCTTCACGACATCGGCAAAGCCGGGGGGCACGGCCACGTGGAGAAGGGCGTCCCGCTCATCAGGCGGCTTGTCTCACGCCTCGACTTCGCTCCGGACGAAGCCCTCCTCCTCATCTTCCTGGTGGAGCACCATCTCCTCATGTCCCACGTGGCCCAGCGCCGGGACATAGACGACCCGAAAACAGTTGAGCGGTTTGCCGGCGCGGTGGGGACTCCGGAGCGCCTCAGGATGATCTACCTCCTGACCTACGCAGACACGAAGGCGGTGGGCCCCGTGATGATGACTGCGTGGAAGGCAGGCGTCCTGTGGGAGCTCTACGCGCGCACGCTTGCCCATCTGACGGGAGGCCGCCCCGAGCCGCCACACCGGGACACCATTGCGCGTCGCGTCGCTGCCGAGCTGGGGACCGAGGGGGCGCGCGCGAGCGCGAGGGCTCACCTGGCGGGGATGACTGACAACTACCTGGCGACGACAGGGGCACAGCGCATAGCCGCCCATCTCCGTCTCATCGAGCGGCTGGAAACCGAAGCCGTTGCCACGGAAATTTTTCATCACCCTGACCTTGGCTCAGCCGACCTGGTTGTGGCCACCCGAGACCTCCCCGGCCTCTTCTCAATCATCGCCGGAACGCTGGCGGCCAACGAGATCAACATCCTGTCGGCCCAGATCCACACCCGCGCCGATGGGATAGTGCTCGACACGCTACAGGTCAGCGATCCGTTCGGTGAAACCCTCACCGAGCAGGGGCGGTGGGTCAGGGTCCTTGAGGACCTCAGGCGCGTCATCCGGGGCGAGCAGTCGGTGGAGTCCCTCTTCGAGAGCCGGAGACCGCGGCGAGGCGCGGCTCTGACGGTGGCAGGCCCGCCGAAGATCGCCATCGACAACCGGCTCTCAGACCGCTCGACGGTGATCGAGGTCAAATGTCCCGATCGGGTGGGGGTGCTCTACCTGATCACGCGAACGCTCGCCCGGGAGGGGCTCGACATCAGGAGCGCCAAGATCGCCACAGAGATTGACCAGGCGTTCGACGTCTTCTACGTCACCGATGGCCAGGGGCGAAAGGTCGAAGACCCCGACAGGCTCAACCGGATCAGGGAGGCGCTCGAAGAGGCCCTGGTCACACCGCTCTGATGCTGAGCCACTATAAAGACTCGTTCACGCCCTGGACCGATCCGATCGCCCGGCTCCTGCTGCGTCTCCGCCTCCGCCCCAACACGCTCACCGTTCTCGGGTTCGGCGCGAGCTTCCTGGCAGCTCTGGCCTTCGCCCGGGGCCGCGAGGTGGTGGCGGCGGGCTTCCTGATCCTCTCGGGGCTCCTTGACTTCTTCGACGGCTCCCTCGCGCGCCTCTCGGGCCAGGTGACCCCGTTCGGCGCCTTCCTCGATTCTGTGCTCGATCGCTACTCAGACCTCGTGGTGCTCCTGGGGATCATATTTCTCTTCGTCAGGCGCGGCCGCGCCCTCGAGGTCGTCCTGACCATGGCTGTCCTCGTTGGCACCGTGATGGTGAGTTACACCAAGGCGCGCGCCCAGTCGATCGGGCTCAACTGCGAGGTGGGGTTGATGGAGCGGCCTGAGCGGCTGATCTGCCTGATCGCCGGATCCCTCCTCGGCCTCCTGACGCCGGTCCTATGGCTCCTCGCTGTCCTGGTCAACGTGACGGCCCTACAGCGCATCATCCACACGTTCAGGGCGATCCGCTCCAACCGCCTCACCATCGTGGGTGTCTGCGTGGTCTTCACCTTCATCGTCTATTCCCCGGCCTCCGCCGGTGGCGCTCAACCCAGGCGTCTAGGAGAAGAGGAGCAGAGGCAGTGGACCTCAGCGCTCGAGGCGTTCCGCGGAGGCGACTGGAAAGAGGCTGTCCGCCGCTTCAGGCCGCTCGCCGCCCGCCCCTCGGTCCTGGCTGACTACGGCGGCTTTCTCCTCGCTGAGAGCCTTTCGAGGCTCGACGATCTGGCAGGAGCGCGGCGGACTGCAGAGTCGATCGCCAAGCGTAACCCGGACAGCCGGCTGGCTCCCGTTTCGCTTCTCATGGCCTCCAGCCTGGCGGCCCGTCAGCGCGACGAGGCTGCTTCAGAAAAGCTGTTGCGCCGCTTCCTCTCGGGGTTTCCCTCTCACCCCGCAGCCGACCGCGCCCGATACCTCCTGGCGCTCTCTCTCCAGGCCCAGGGAAAACCCAGCGAGGCCGCAGGTCTCTTCAGCAAGCTCTGGCTCGCATCTCCGGCGTCAGAATACGGCCAGGCTGCGGGAGACCAGCTCGATCATCTCGCCCGAAGCGGGATCGCTGTCCCGACTCCCAGTGCCGTTGAGCGCCTGGAAAGAATCGAGCGGCTCCTGAGCGCCGGAGCAGGAGCCCAGGCCCGCGAAGAGGCGGAGACTCTGGTGGCTGAGCAGCCCGGATCTGAAGTCGTGCTGCGCGCTCTCAGGGTTGCCGCAGGCGCGTGGCGCCAGTTGGGACGCTATGAGCTTGCCGCGCGGAACGTTGACAGGGCGCTGGCGATCGAGCCGAGGCCCGAGCTGCTTCTGGATCTCGCGCGGCTTCAGCATCGAGCCGGAGCGAAAGAGCCGGCCCTCGCCGCCGTGGAGCGGCTTCTGAGAGATGCGCCGTCGGCGCTGGAGGTCCCGGACGCTCTGCTGCTTCGAGGCCGGCTCCTCGAAGACGCTGGAGAC
>CAZXPE010000107.1:5928-7491 GCA_964642915.1 uncultured bacterium
CGCGCCGGGTCGTCGGCAGCCTATCAGCGGATCTGGAGAGAGTTCCCCGGTTCTGAGGCTGCCGGGGTCGCGGTCTGGCGGCTCGCGTGGATGGAATGGATCGAAGGAAGATGGGCTGAAGCGGCACGCTGGTTCGATTCGCTGGCGGCCCTCAGGAACGCCGCGCCCTTCCGCATCGCTTCCGCCTACTGGTCCGGCCGCTCCAGAGAGGCGCTGGGAGATGCGGAGGAAGCTCGCCGCTTCTACACCGTCGTTCTCCTGGAGGCGCCGAGGAGTTACTACGGCGCGCTTGCTGCCCGCCGCATCGGGTCCGTTTCGGGCGGCGACAGCGCAGACCAGCCCCGGCTTCCCGCGAATCCGCTCGACTCGCTGGCGGCGGAACCTCGCTTTGCCAGGGTGGAGGCGCTTCGGGCGGTGGGACTCGCCGAGTGGGCGATCCTCGAGCTGGAGGAGCTTCAGATCCGATCGCTGGGCGACACCGCGAAGCTTTACGGTGTGAGCGCCGCCTGGACGAGAGATGCGCGCTATCACCTGGCCCTCAGGATCCTCCGCCAGCATTTCGCCCACCTCGCCCTCCGCGGGGGCGATCGGCTCCCTCGATCGTTCTGGGAGATGTTCTACCCGCTCGGATGGAGGCCCGAGATCAGCGAGGCGGCAACCCTGGCCGGTCTCGACCCGCTCTTCGTCGCAGCGGTGGTGAGAGAGGAGTCGAGCTTCTACCCCGGAGCGCGCTCGCGGGCCGGGGCCCGCGGCCTCATGCAGCTCATGCCCGACACGGCCAGGCAGATCGCGTCCGGTCAGAGGATTCAGTTCGGCAGGGGAGAGATCCTTGACGATCCGGCCTCCAACCTGAAGCTCGGGTCGCTCTTCCTCTCCAGGCTCCTGAAGGAGTTCAGCGAGCCTCGCCTCGCCGTGGCGGCCTACAACGCGGGGCCCGCTCGGGTGCGCGAGTGGTGGGTGGCGCGCAGGAGCGATGACATCGAGATCTTTGTCGAGCGTATCCCGTTCGACGAGACGCGCCACTTCGTCAAGCGGGTCATGGCTTCGTGGGAGGAGTACCGGCGGATCTACGACGGCGGTTCGGATTCCGCCCCCGGGAGCGGGAAACGTTGACGGCGGCAGGACTCTGGAGGCGCTGGTGGGCGTTCCTTGTGGACCAGTTGCTCTTTCTTGTCGCGTGGGGGATCTTCTCGGGGTGGATCGTGCTCTTCTACTTCGCGGTGGCGCGCTGGCCCCTGGAGTTGCCTGAGCTGGCGCTCCTCGCCGCTCTTCTTGTACTCCTCTGGTTCGCTCTCTCTCTGGCCTGGGCGACCGCCTTTGTGGGCGGGTGGGGTCAGACGCCTGGGAAGATGCTCTTGGGGATCGCCGTGGTGAGGAGCGACGGCCTGTCTGCAGGCTATGGGCGAGCGTTCATGAGGGCGCTGGGGTTTGGCATGGCTGCGCTTCCGTTGGGGCTTGGCTTTGCCGGCATCCTCTTCACCCGCCGCCGCCGTGGGCTTCACGATTGGCTCGCGGGAACGCTGGTCATCAGGGTGTGGCCGCCGGCTCCGCCTCCGGTCGAGC
>CAZXPE010000108.1:0-2313 GCA_964642915.1 uncultured bacterium
AAGCCGCCGTGTGCTCGGGAATCCCCTTTACCCTGACCCTCACCGTCGCCTCGGCAACCGGCTCGGCGTCGCTCGTGAACTCCTCGACGATCACCCGGTACCCCTCGAGATCGAAATACGGGGTGTGGTTGCCGAGGGCGCGCTCCATCAAAAGCTCGAACGACGCCTCGGCCCCCTCGAACTGATACCCCTGGTCCTCCAGCTCCTTCAAGGTGGCCAGGATCCGGCGCGTCTCAGGGGTGTTCTTGCTGAGGTCTATACCGCACTCCTGGGCCTTCCAGAGTATGTTCGCCTGGCCCGCCAGCTCTGAGACCAGAACGCGCCTGTGGTTCCCCACCCGCTCTGGCTCCACGTGCTCGTATGTCTCCGGATGCTTGAAGACCGCCGAGACGTGGATCCCGCCTTTGTGGGCGAAGGCCGAGTCTCCCACGTAGGGCTGGTTCGGCCAGGGCTTCCGGTTCGCCAGCTCTGAGACGAAGCGCGAAACGTCCCTCAGCTCGCGGAGGCTTCCTTCGGGGAGGCAGGCCAGCTTCATCTTGAGCATGAGGTTGGGAATGATGGAGACCAGGTTGGCGTTACCGCAGCGCTCGCCGAAGCCGTTGATCGTCCCCTGAACGTGGTTGACCCCTTCACTGACGGCGGCGAGAGTGTTCGCCACGGCGCACTCGGCATCGTTGTGGACGTGGATTCCGAGCGGGGCGCCCACCGACTTCTTCACCTCCCTGACTATCTCTGCAACCTCGTGTGGGAGCGTCCCTCCGTTGGTGTCGCAGAGGACCAGACAGCGGGCCCCCGCAGCCTCAGCCGCCTTTAGCGTCGCGAGCGCGTACTCCCGGTTGACTTTGAAGCCGTCGAAGAAGTGCTCGGCGTCGTAGATGACCTCCTCGAAGTGCGGCGCCAGGTACGCCACTGAGTCCCCGATCATCTCGATGTTCTCTGCCAGGGTCGTCCCGAGAGCGTGGATGACGTGAAGCTCCCACGACTTGCCGAAGATGGTGGCCACGGGGGTCCCGGCTTCAACGAGGGCTTGGAGATTCTGATCCTGATCGGCGGCGATCCCCGGCCTCCGGGTGGCGCCGAAAGCTGTCACTTTGGCCTGCTTCAAGTGGAGGTCGGCGATCCGCTTGAAAAAGCGCATGTCCTTGGGGTTCGACCCGGGCCAGCCCCCCTCTATGTAGTGAATTCCTATGGCGTCGAGCCTCTGGGCGATCCTGACCTTGTCCTCCATGGAGAAGGCCACGCCCTCCCCCTGGGTGCCGTCACGGAGCGTCGTGTCATAGACCTTGACCAGCCTCGGAGCCATCTTCCCCTCCCGCGATGACGAAAATGTACCTGCGATGATCCGACAATTTCACCAGGGGTGTCAAGATTTCCCCCCGATGGGCGCTCGTCAGATTCGTTGTATGGGGCCTGCGCACCGGCACGCGGCCGGTCACGACGGCCCATTTAGTGATGGAGCGGGAACCGGAGAAGGGGCGCAGGGAAGACGCACGATGAAAGTCGCCCCCCGCCCCGGCTCGCTCTCCACCGTCAGTTGGCCCCCGTGGTTCTGGACGATTCCGAGGCTCACGGAGAGGCCGAGTCCGGTCCCTTTCACTTCAGGCTTGGTTGTGAAGAACGGATCGAATATCCGAGGGGCGTGTTCAGGAACGATTCCGACTCCGGTATCGCTTACCGCCGCCTCCATCCATCCCTCCGGGGTCCGAGCCATCGTCATTGTCAGCGTCCCTCCCAGCGGCATGGCGTCCAGCGCGTTGGCGAGGAGGTTCAGAAAGACCTGCTTGAGCTGACCTGAATCGGCCAGAACCGAGGCCGGGGACTCAGGGTAACGCTCAACGATCCTGACGTTGTTCACCTCGGCCTGGCGGCGCAGGAGTTCCACCATCTCCCGAACGACCGTCCTGAGATCCACCTCCTCCAGCTTTAGCTCCCGCTGGCGGGCGAAATCCAGCAGGTCACGGACGATCTTCTTCGCCCTCAGCCCCTCTTTCTCGATGATAGCCAGATCAGCGGCAACGGCTTCCGGCAACTCCCGCTCACGGAGGAGCGCGGCGTAGCCGAGGACGCTGGTGAGGGGGTTATTGATCTCGTGGGCGATGTTTGCCACAAGCTCGCCGAGGGCCGCGAGCTTCGCCGATTGGATGAGCTGGCTCTGAGTGCGCTCAAGCTCTTGCATCCTGTCGCGCAGGTCCTGGTGGAGCCGGGCGTTCTCCACGGCGAGGGCGGCCTGGCGGCTGATTCCTTCGACGAGGTACAGTTCGCTCTCGGTGAAGTGGCGTTCAGCTTTCCACCAGATGGCGATGAGCGCTCCTA
>CAZXPE010000108.1:2413-7407 GCA_964642915.1 uncultured bacterium
TCAGCAGGTAGGCCCCGACCATATCGGCGCCAAGCGCGCGCGCGGTCTCGCGCGCCACCCTGCGGAGCGCCTCTGTAAGGTCGAGTGTGGAGTTCACGGAGTAACTCACAGCGAGAAGTGTCTCCAGCTCCTTGGCCCGGCGGCGGCTCTCCGCCTCAGCCTCGCGGGACTCCAGAATCAGCTTGTTGATCTGGCGCATGTCCCGCACCACTCCCAGCATCCCAACAACGTCCCCGCTGGCGTCGCGGATGGGGGTCGAGACCATGCTGACGGGAATGGCCTCACCGTTGCGGAAGAGCAGATGGAGGTCAAGATGGGCCACAGTTAACCTTCCGGCCAGGCACTCAGCCCTGGCGGCGGCGAAAGCCTGGCGCTCCTCCTCGGCCACGAGCCCTGCCGCTTCGATCCCGAGCAGCTCTTCTTGCTCGCGCCCGAGGAGGGAGGAGAGGGTTGGGTTGGCCAGCGCCACCCGCCCGCTCAGGTCAGCGACGAGCATCCCCTCCCCCATGGTCCGGACGAGGCTCTCGGCAGCGAGAATCGGGGTGACCGCCATGAGCCTGAACCTGGCGATGGCGAAGCCGACGACCAGGGCGTTGATCGTCGTGAGGTGGACCGCCAGACGCGGCACCTGGATGCCGAAGAGGGGGAGGATGGCGTTGGTCAGGCTTCCGCCGACGAAGGGGAATGCCGTCCCGACGAGAACAAGACCCGCCTGGAGCCGCTCTCTTCGAGTGGGCGCGCTCCTCCACCATCGGAAGCAGCGCCAGAGAGCGTAGAGGAAGAACGCCTGGATGTAGAGCAGGAACGCGGGGTAGCCGGGGCCGAACTGGACCGCGTACCCCCACGGCACCGGGGTCAGCTCCGTCAGGGTCCAGGAGGTGAAGAGGTTGAGGCCGACAAACAGGGCGGGGGGAAGATAGAACCAGGCCACCGGGATGGGTGGCCGCCAGCGGGTGAACTCGAGGGCAAAGTGGAGGTACAGGCCCGGCAGGAGCGTGTACGCTAAGACGACGAGATTGTTCCATCGCGTCGCCGTGGCGACGTCGGGAGAGAAGTTTCTGAAGACCTCGCCGATCCCCCAGGTGACCAGGCAGAGCAAAACCAGGCTGTAGAGCCGATTCACCCACGCGCGCCGGTTCAGCGCGAGAATGTAGAAGGCGAGAAAGAAATCCAGGAGGACCGCCAGGACAATAAGCGCCTGGTACAGGACGTTCACAGCCTGGCAAGCCTCCTCAGGCGCCTGCCGGCCTCGCGCAGCAGGTCGTCCGTCTTAGGGAAGCAGAACCTGATCTGGGTCGTCCCCAGCTCGGGGTGGGCGTAGAACGACGAGCCCGGCACCGTGGCTACACCGATTTCTTTGACCAAGAACATGGCGAATGCAGCGTCGTCAGGACAGCCGTGCCGCTCGAGGAGGCGGGCCGCGTCGGTGAGGATGTAGTAGGCCCCGCTCGGCCGATAGCAGTTGAAGCCGGCTGACTCCACCTCCGCCAGAAGAAGATCGCGCTTGGCCTGGTACATCTCACGAAGCCAGGCGTAGTAGGAGTCGGGGAGCGAAAGGGCCGTCACCGCCGCCTCCTGAAGGGGGTGAGGGGCCCCGACGGTGACGAAGTCGTGGGCCCTGCGGATTCCCGTGGTGATCTCAGGATGGGCGATGGCGTAGCCGACGCGCCACCCTGTAACCGAGTACGACTTTGAGATTCCCGAGATCGTGACGGTTCGCTCCGCCATTCCCGGAAGGGTCGCAATGGGAATGTGACTGGCGCCGTCGAAGACGATGTGCTCATAAATCTCGTCGGTGATGGCTATAAGGTCGCGGGAGAGGCAGAGGTCTGCGATCAGCTCCAGCTCCTCCCGCGTGAAGACCTTCCCCGTCGGGTTGTTCGGGCTGTTGAAGATGATGGCCCTGGTGCGGGGCGACACGGCCTGTCTGAGCCGATCCGGATCGAAGGCGAAGTCCGGCGGCTCAAGCGGAACGAAGATCGGCTCGGCCCCTGAGATGATGCACCCCGGGCCGTAGTTTTCATAAAACGGCTCGAAGATGACCACCTCGTCGCCGGGGTTCAGAACGGCGAGGAGCGTCGAGAGCATCGTCTCGGTGGAGCCGCAGCAAACCGTGATCTGCCTGTCGGGATCGAGCGCCATCCCGTAGGACTTGAGATACTTGCCGGCGATGGCTTGTCTCAGGCGCGGCGCTCCCCAGGTTATGGCGTACTGGTGGAAGTCGCCGTCGAGGGCCCGGTGAGCAGCCTCGATCAGCTCAGGCGGCGGAGAGAAATTGGGCATCCCCTGAGCCAGGTTCACCCCTCCGTACTCGTTGTTGACCCGGGTCATCTCCCGGATCACCGATTCGGTGAACCCCTGGACTCGCCTGGAGATCATCGGCGCTCTTCGCAGCACGATACCGCCTCCTCGCTGAGGTCAGTGATCGCCGGGAAAGCCCCGCAAAGGGGGCAGGCCGAATCACCGGAAAGCCTGACGGTCTTGAACTCGCTCTCCATAGCGTCAAAAAGCACAATCCTCCCAGCCTTGAGATCGGCGAGCCCCAGCAAAATCTTGATCCCCTCCAGGGCCTGGAGACTCCCCATCACGCCGGCCACCGCGCCCAGGATACCGGCTTCCTCACAGGAGGGTATCAGGCCGGGAGGAGGCGGTTTTCTGAAGACACAGCGGTAACACGGTTTGCCTCCCGGCGGGATCACAAAGAGCTGCCCATCGAAGCGGAGGATCCCGGCCAGCACCAGCGGAACCCCGAGCATGACGCAGGCGTCGTTGACCAGGAACTTGGTGGGGAAATTGTCGCTCCCGTCCAACACGACACCATAGCCGGAGATGATCTCGCGCGCGTTCCCGGCGGTGAGGCGGACCGGGTACGGGACCACGTGGACGTCCGGGTTCACCTCTCGCATCCTCTCCTCGGCCGAGAAGACCTTGAGGCGCTCCACGTCTCTCGTCGCGTGGAGGATCTGGCGCTGGAGGTTTGAAAGATCAACGGCGTCCGAGTCGATGATCCCGATGGTCCCCACGCCGGCAGCCGCCAGGTAGAGGCCGGCGGGCGACCCGAGCCCCCCCGCCCCGACGATCAGCGCCTTTGAGCCCAGGAGCCTCTTCTGCCCCTTCCCGCCCACCTCGGGAAGAACGATGTGCCGGGAATAGCGCCTGATCTGCTCTTCTGTGAACTGGCCGACAGGGTTCACGGCTGGAGTTCGGGCGTGGCCTGACCGAGGGCTCCTCTCAGGGAATCACGACGTCTCGATCAATGGGATCGACCTTGATCCCCTGATCCTTGAGCCACGCCACGCCGCGCTCCAGGTTCGCCTCCTCCCCTTCCAGCTCCAGCGCCACCCACCCGTAGTTTGGGGTGACGTCGGCGCGGCGGATGTTCGTCACGATGTCGAAGTCCTTCCCCAGGCGATAGATGACGGGCACCTGGATCAGCTCTGTCGGAAACGTCAGATACACCCTCATCTTCGCCATGTCCACAACCAATCAGAACCCGCCGGCAATGGCGGGAACTATCGACACCTCATCGCCGTCCTTGAGAGAGGTCTCCTTCCCCTTTAGGAACCGAATGTCCTCCTCGTTCACATAGATGTTGATAAACCGCCTCACCTCTCCGCTCTCGTCGAGTATCCGCTCTCTGAGGCCGGGGTGCTGGCGCTCCAGGTCCTGGATCAGATCGGCGACGGTCTCGCCCTTGGCATGTGTTTCTCCGGCCCCTTTAGTGATGGAGCGCAGCGGGGTGGGGATCCTCACAAGTATCGGCACAGTGGCCTCCTCCTACTGGGTGCGAGATTTCAAGTCAGCGAGGGCCCGGTCAAACGCGGCCAGCGACGGCCGGATCTTGACGTGGGCTTCGAGCCTCTCGTAGAAGACGTCGGGGGTTTTGAGCCCGTTGCCGGTGATGCAGATCACCACCGATTCGTCCCGCGGTATGACTCCCTGCTCGATCAGCTTCCTGGTCGCCGCCACGGTCACGCCGCCCGCCGTCTCGGTGAAGATCCCCTCGGTCCGCGCAAGGAGCAGCATCCCCTCGATGATCTCCTCGTCGCTGGCGTGCTCGCCGTGGCCGCCCGAGTCTTTGACGGCCTTCCAGGCATAGTAGCCGTCGGCGGGATTGCCGATGGCCAGCGACTTGGCGATCGTGTTCGGCTTGACCGGGATGATCATGTCGCTCCCCTCTTTGATCGAAGTCACGATCGGGCCGCACCCCAACGCCTGGGCGGCGTGCATCCTGGTCCGGCACGCTGAGATGAGCCCGAGCGATTTCATCTCGCCGAGAGCCTTCCATATCTTGGTGATGAGCGAGCCGCCGGCGCATGGAACGATGATATGGTCGGGAGCCTTCCAGCCGAGCTGCTCGGCGATCTCGTAGCCGTAGGTCTTGGAGCCCTCGGCGTAGAACGGCCTGATGTTGATGTTGACGAACGCCCACCGGTACTTGTCCGCCACCTCGGAGCAGAGGCGGTTGACCTCGTCGTAGGTCCCCTCCACTGCCACGAGCGTCGGGTCATAAACGAGCGTCCCCACGACCTTGCCGGGCTCGAGGTCCGCGGGAATGAAGATGTATGAGTTGAGGCGGCCCTCGGCCGCGTGGGCTGCGACCGAGTTGGCGAGGTTCCCGGTTGACGCGCAGGCGATGGTGTCGAAGCCGAACTCCCTGGCCTTGGTCACCGCGACCGATACCACCCTGTCCTTGAACGACCACGTCGGGTGGCAGACTGAGTCGTTCTTGATGTAGAGCTCGCGGAGGCCGAGCTCATCGGCCAGGTTTTTTGAGCGGATCAGAGGCGTGAAGCCGACGTGATGGCCTACCGCCACGTCCCCATCGACAGGCAGGAGGTCTTTGTAGCGCCAGATGCTGGGAGGTCCCGCGGAAATCCTCTTCCGCGTGACCAACCCCTTGAGGGCCTCGTAGTGGTAGTCAACCTCGAGGGGGCCGAAGCAGAACTCGCAGACGTGGATGGGCGCCGACGGGTATTCCCGCCCGCACTCCC
>CAZXPE010000109.1:0-7406 GCA_964642915.1 uncultured bacterium
GAGGTTGAGAATCTGTGTGTCGAGGTCATTGATCCTGGAACGCCACTCGTCCAGGTCCATAAAAACTCCTGACCCACCTCGGGCTTTTCATCGTGTGCGGCATTATAGACGATTCCCGCCAGGGGCGCAAGCTCTGGCCATCTTGCTGAGAGCCAGGATCTCTCCGGGCTTCAGTGGGCGGAGCTGGCCTGGCCTGAGCCCCCCGAGCCTGAGAGGGCCGAACTGGATCCGGCGAAGCCTCACCACCTGATGTCCGAGGGCCCGGCACAACCGCTTGACCTCCCTGAACCGTCCTTCGGTCATGGTCAGGCGCAACCACGTCGTCTCCCCGTCCCTGCGGAGGAGCCTCGCCTCGGTTGGCCGCGCCGGACCGTCTTCAAGGACCGCGCCCTCACGGAAGCGGCTGATCCCTTCCTCTGTGACATTTCCCCTCACCTCGACTTCGTACACTCTGGGAATCCGGTAGCGCGGATGGAGGAGACGATGAGCCAGCTCGCCGTCGTTCGTCAGAAGAAGAAGCCCCTCAGCGTCGATGTCCAGTCGCCCGACAGGAAAGAGCCTGGCGCGCTCTCCCGGGACCAGATCCGGGATGGCCGGCCGTCCTCGCGGATCGCTCAATGTAGTCAGGTACCCGGCGGGCTTATAGAGCAGGACGTAGCGCTTGGGCTCGGGCGATGGGAGGGCGCGCCCGTCAACGAGAATCAAATCGGTGGCGGGATCGGCGATCGTCCCCGGGTCGTCGGCCGTCCGGCCGTTGACGAAGACGCGGCCCTCGGCAATGAGGCGCTCACTCCCCCGCCGAGAGGCCACTCCCGCTTGAGCCAGTATTTTCGAGAGCCGGAGTTTCAATGTTTGGGAGGTCGGAGAGATCCCGGAGCCCGAAGGCAACCAGGAACTCACGCGTGGTTTCGTAAAGGAACGGGCGGCCGGGAGCGTCCTTCCTCCCGGAAATCCGGATCATGCGCCGCTCCAGCAGATGCTCCAGCACGCCTTCCGAGTTTACCCCGCGAACGCGCTCGATATCGGGGCGTGAGATCGGCTGGCGGTATGCGACGATGGCCAGAGTCTCAAGAGCGGGCCGGGAAAGGCGGCTTCGCGTCCGGCTCCTCGCCAGGCGGACGAGCCAGGGAGCCATCTCCGGCCTCGTGACCATGCGATAGCCGCCCCCTGCCTCAACTATCTGGAGCGGGCGCGACTCGGCGTCGTATCGGGACCGGATCTCATCGACCAGAGCGCGCGCTTCCCCGGCGTCGCTCAGATCGAGGATCTCCTGTATCCGTTCCGGCTCGATCGGGCCATCCGAGGCGAACAGCAGCGCTTCCAGGATTCCGGCGCGATCATTTTCCATGCGGGGCCTCCTGGGTAGAGCGCTCGATGACGATTTCGCCGAACGGCTCGGACTGCCTGGCGCGCGCCTGTCCGAGGCGGACCATCTCGAGAAGCGCCAGGAGCGTCACCACCAGCTCGGCGCGGACCCGCGCTCCTCCAACGACGGCCGAGAAGAGGAGGGACCACGTGTGGCGGAGAAGGCTTGCTATCTCCGCCATACGCTCCAGGACCGAGAGAGGGCTCGGATCCACCTCCCTCGCCGTGTCGTTCCTGGCGTCTTCGATCAGACGCCGGCAGGCCTGCTGCAAAAGGTGGACGCTCAGGTCCTCCAGGGGAATCTCCTCAGCCACCGGCAGGAGGCTGTCAGAGCGCCCGTAGAGCAGCATCTGCTCGGCTTCTCGCTCTGCGAGCCAGAGACCCTGGGCTTTGACTCGGGCATATTCCCTGAGGCGGTCCTCCAATTCCTGGCGGAGAGCCTCGCCCTCCTCGTCCAGCGTTTCCTCCTCTCCTTCGGTTGAGGGGAGCAGGAGCTTCGACTTCAAATAAATCAGCGTGGCAGCGACGACCATGAACGAGCCGGCCGCCTCGAGATCCTGGAATTGGATGGATTCGAGGTGGGCGAGGTATTGATCGGTCACCGTTCTGATCGGGAGGCGAGCGAGGTCGATCTCGCTCGTCCGGCAAAGATGAAGGAGAAGATCCAGCGGTCCCTCAAAGGACTCGACCCGGACAGTGAGCCCGGAGGGTTCGATGGCCGTGCTCACGGCTCGATCCCCACGGCTCGCCGCGCCTCGGCCATGGTAGCCTGAGCGACCTCGCGCGCGCGGCGAGAGCCGTCTTTCAGGATCTCCACCACTTCCTTCGGTTTCTCGACGAACCTCTGGCGCCTCTCCCTTATCTCTCCGAGCGGGGGGAGGAGATATCTGAGTAGCACGTCCTTGCAGTCCAGGCAGCCGATGCCGGCGGTCCGGCACCCCTCGGCGCAGGAGAGGCGGTCGGCCTCGGGGGTGAAGATTTTGTGGAGGTCAAAGACGGGGCAGATGTCGGGGTTTCCGGGATCGGAGCGGCGTTTTCTCGCAGGGTCGGTGATCATCGGCTTGACCTTGGAGGTCACAACTTCGGGAGCGTCCGAGAGGTATATGCAGTTGTCGTAGCTTTTTGACATCTTGCGGCCGTCGGTTCCGGGCACTTTCGGAATCTCAGTCAGCTTGGCCTCGGGCTCGGGGAAGACGGGTCCGAACGCGTTGTTGAAGCGGCGCGCAATCTCCCGGGTCAACTCGATGTGCGGAAGCTGGTCCACCCCTACCGGAACGTAATGGGCCTTGTAGATGAGGATGTCGGCGGCCTGGAGCAGCGGGTAGCCGAGGAGCCCGTAGGAGGGGGATTCGATGTGGAGCTGCTCCACTGTCTCTTTGTAGGTCGGTACCCTTTCAAGCCACGCGACGGGAGTGACCATCGAGAAGAGGAGATGCAGCTCAGCGTGCTCGGGGACGAGCGATTGAATGAACATGACCGATCGCTCCGGGGAAAGGCCGGCCCCAAGCCAGTCAGCGGCCATCTCTATGGTGTTCTCAGGGATCTCCACCGTGCGGGAGAGGTCACTCGTGAGGGCGTGCCAGTTGGCAATGAAAAAGAAGCAGTCGAACTGGTCCTGGAGCTTGACCCAGTTGTCGAGCGCCCCGAGGTAGTTCCCGAGGTGGAGCTTCCCGGTGGGACGCATGCCTGAAAGGACCCGAGGACGCAGAGATGCGACGGTCATCGGCATGGCGCTAGCCGCGGGGTTGGGACTCCCACACCTTCGCAGTCCTGAGGAAAACATAGTGGGCGTAGAGAAAGGCCAGGAGGAGACCCCTCCACCCGTCGAGGAACCCCCGGTGGAGAGCGTACATCGAGAGGAACCTTCCGAGAGGCCGGGCGAGGAGGTCCCAGATCCCGACGCGGCGTCCCTGGCTGAGCCACTCTTGAGCAGCGAGCGTGGAGTAGCGATTCGAGCGCATGACGAACTCTTCAAGGTTCCGGTAGCTCTCGTGGAGCAGGGGGTTCTGGAGGCGCTCCACCTTTCCCTCAACCAGCACCGATTCGTGGACAGCGTGTTCAACAAACCGGCCCCGGAGGCGCCTGAAGAGTCGAAGCTGGCGGTCGGGGTAGAGCCGCCCGTGACGGACCCAGACCCCCCAGAAAAAGTTTTTTCTGGGAATCGAGTAGCCGTCGGCCGGCCCGTCGTTCCGGATTATCTGCTCGATCTCACGGCGGAGGTCGGGGGTCACTCGCTCGTCAGCGTCGAGAGAGAGGACCCAGGGGAACGTCGCCTGCTCCAGCGCGAGATTCTTCTGGCTTGCGAACCCCGGCCATGGGCGCATCCAGATCCGGTCAGTAAACTCCCGGGCGATTTCCCTCGTCTTGTCGGTGGATTCGGAGTCAACCACCACGATCTCGTCGGCCCACGCTACGCTCTCCAGACAGGGGCGGAGCCGCTCTTCCTCGTTCCAGGTGATGACAGCGACGGTAAGCCGGCTCATTTCTCCAGAAGACCCACGGCGGCCCGGAAAACGTCGTCGGGGCTGATCGTCTCCATGCGGCCATCGGGGCTCTGAATCGCCAGGCATCTGGGACCGTATGGGCCATTGCGCTCTGATCGTGTCGGCCCGTAGAGGCCGAGAGCTGGGATCCCCAGCGCCGCCGCGAGGTGAAGCGGCCCGGTGTCGCTGGCGACCATGAGATCGCACCGCCTGAGCAGAGCCGTCAGCTCTGTCAGAGTCGTCTGAGGAGCGAGGATGGGGCGGGCACCCACGCGACCCACGCTTTCGCGTGGGTACCCCGCGCGGGTACCCGGCCCGGCTCCAATCTCGCGGGCCATGAGCCGCTCTTCGGGCCCCCAGAGCAGGAGCACTCGGACCCCGGCCTCCACGCTCAGTCTCTCGGCGAGCCGCCGGTAGTGCGACAGTGGCCAGCGCTTCGACGGCCGGCCGGCTCCGGGGTTGAGCGCGATCAGGCAGTCCCTCGGCTTGATCCCCTCGGGGGCCAGGAACTCATCTATCGTCCGCTCGGCGTCGGCGTTAGACGGCACGTTGAAGACGGCTTCACGGTCCCGCACTCCCAGAGGCTCGAGCAGCGAAAGATACTGGTCAACGACGTGGGCCTGCGACGGCTCGACTCTCCTGTTGGTGAAGAGAGAGTTAAGCGGCTCCCTGCAACGCCTCCGCGCAAAGCCCACTCGAAGCGTCGCGCCTGTCAACGCCGTGATGAGGCCGCTTTTCACTAGCCCCTGAAGGTCGATGACGGCGTCGAAGCGGGCCCCCCTGACCATCCGAGTGAGCGAGAGAAGCTCCGCCCAGACCTCTCCGACACCCGAGCCTCTCCGGATCAGCTTCCGCCACCGCCGGGTGTCCACTGTAAGAATGCCGTCGAGATCGGAGTGGCCCTTCAGGATTGGGGACTCCCTGGCCTCGACGATCCACATCAGGCGGGCCGCGGGAAAACAGCGGCGAAGTGCGTGGGCGACGGGCAAGGCGTGGATCACGTCGCCCAGTGAAGAGAGCTTGACGATTGCGATGCTCTTCACGGCGTCCCGAAGTTCCTGACGATGAGCGAGATCAGATCGCGCGTGGAGTGGGTCTTGGGGTCGCCCGCGATCGCCACGCTGCCGCCGGAGGCCAGAACCGACTCTCGTTCAGGAACGGTCTCCGGGGTGTAGTCGGTCCCCTTGGCGTGGACATCGGGTCTTATCCGGGCCACGAGCCTGTCCACCGTGTCCTCCTCGAAGATCGTCACGTAATCCACGCATCTGAGCGCGGCGATTATCTCAGCGCGCTCGGCTTGATTCATCAGAGGGCGGCCGGCGCCTTTGAGGCGGCTTACCGAGGCGTCCGAGTTGAGGGCCACCATGAGCGCGTCCCCCAGCCGCCTGGCGCCTTCCAGGTAGCGGATGTGGCCGACGTGAAGAAGATCGAAGCAGCCGTTCGCCAGGACCAGCCGCTTGCCCTCGTCGCGATGTCTCTCTGCGATCTCCCGGGCCTCCTCAAGGCTGACAAGGCGACCCATCGTGCTCCAACGCTTGCAGAAGCTCGCTCCTGGTAACCGGCGCCGTTCCCCGCTTCATGACCTTGAGCCCGCCGGCCACGTTTGCCAGGCCTGCCGCTTCCGGGGGGTTCATGCCTGCGACGAGTCCGAGAGTGAAGGTGCTGATAACTATGTCGCCGGCTCCGGTCACATCGGCGATCTCGTCGTCGCCGTGAATAGGGAAAATCGTTGATGGCCCGTCCTGCTCGAAGAGGACCATCCCCCGGCTCCCCCGGGTCACGAGCAGATAGCGGGCGCCGAGGCGGTCAAGGATAAGCCGCCCGGCTTTCTCCAGAGCGGGCCCGTCGGCGAGAGGGAAGCCGACCAAGTCCTCGACCTCGGGCTCATTGGGAGCGGCCGCCCCGACGCCGCGGAACCTCCAGAGGTCGTAGCGGCTGTCGGCAGTCACCAGGCTGCCGCTGCCGCGGGAAAGCGCCAGCGCCGCATCCAGAAGCCGCTGGGTCACCGTCCCGTAGCCGTAGTCGGACAGAAGGATGGCATCGGCGCGAGCCCCTCGCTCGGCGAGCGCTCGCAAGAGGAACTCCTCAACGGCAGGCTCAAGAAACGGCGCCGGCTCCCTATCGACGCGGACGACCTGCTGGCGGGTGGACTGGTACCCTCCGGCCATGATGCGCGTCTTCACCGGCGTTGGGCGGTCGGCGACCTGCCGGATTCCGCCGGTGTCAATGCCAAGCGAGCGGAATAGCGCCAGAATCTCTTCTCCCGCCGGATCTTTTCCGACCACTCCGACGGGGATGACTCGGCCGCCGACGGTGTGGACATTGTGGGAGGCGTTCGCCGCCCCGCCGAGCCTGACCTCGCGCGAGTCGTACCGGAGAATCAGCACGGGGGCCTCTCTGGATATTCTGGCCGGCTTTCCGTAGACGTACTCGTCTGCGATGAGGTCCCCGAGCACCAGAATTGTCCTGGCCGAGAAGCGCTCGACGGCGGCCTTCAGCGCGGTGGCGCGCGTCATCACTTCCCTGCCCTTTCGAGGATCCAGCGCACCGCGTCCAGGAGGTCCCCGGCGACATGATCGGGTTGAACTGTCCATCCGGAGCGCTGGTATTCCCACTCCCCAAGCCCGTAGCCGGTGAGAACGAGGATCCCTTTTGCTCCGACCTTCAGGCCGACGGCCACATCGGAGATCTTGTCGCCGACCATGTGCGAGGAGGCCAGGTCGATGCCGAGCTCCTTGGCGGCGCGGCTCAGAAGGCCCGGAGCCGGTTTTCGGCAATCACACCTGGCCCGATACGGAGGAGCGCCTTCGGTCGGGTGGTGAGTGCACGTGTAGAGGCCATCGAGGAACGCGCCTCGGGCTTTGAGTTGGCTGACCAGCTCGGCGTGCGCGGCCCGGAGGAGGTCTTCGCTGAAATACCCCCGCGCGATCCCGCTCTGGTTGGTCACCATGACAGCCTTGATCCCGGACTCGTTAATCAGACGGACCGCCTCTGCCGAGCGCGGGAGAAGGCGAAGCCTCGCCGGGTGGTTGACGTACCCCACTTCTTCGGTCAGGGTCCCGTCCCGGTCGATGAAGACTGCGGGCGTTCCGGGCATCGCCAGGCAGTTTAATCCGAACGCCTTGAATTTTCAATATCTCTCGATCGGCCTTTGCCGCTGGCTATCGAGCCGGCGGGGTCTGGGCCGCTCGATCAGCAAGGAGCGCGCCGAGAAGCTTTTTAATGCGGTCGAGGGAAAAGGGCTTCAGGATCACGTCGAAGGCGCCGAGGCGCTTGGCGGCCTGTATCTGAGCGGTCGTCGCGCTTCCCGTTATCACCGCCACCGGCCCCATGTACCCTTCACTCCGTGCCCTGCGGAGCACGTCGAGGCCTGAGAGGTCAGGCATTACCAGGTCGAGTAGAACCAGGTCGGGCGGGTCACGGCGTATGCTCTCCAGCGCGACGAGGCCATCCTCTGTCTCCCGCACCTCGTGACCCCAAAGCTCGAACGTCTGCTTCAGCAGCAGTCGTATCGCCCGCTCGTCATCCACCACCAGGATCTTCATTTATCGTGCCCCT
>CAZXPE010000110.1:0-7380 GCA_964642915.1 uncultured bacterium
GCTCCGGCGACGGTCTCGATCGTGGTGACGCCTGTGAATAGCGCCCCGGCGGCGAACCCCGATTCTCTCGGGACGATGAACGCTAACACGGTGCTGGTCTTTTCGGCCAGCACGCTGACCGCCAACGACACCGACGCTGACGGCGATACTCTTACGGTGACCGCCGTGACCGCGACGGCAAACACCCACGGTGCCGTAACCCTGGCAGGAGGCATTGTTACCTATACCCCGAACCTCAATTACTCGGGCCCGGCCAGCTTCGATTACACGATCAACGACGGCAATGGCGGGTTCGCTTCCTCTACAGCGTCTGTCACCGTGGTTGCCACCAACAGCGCGCCCACAGCCAATCCTCAGAGCGCGGGCACCTTGGAGGACGCCTCGGTGGCCATCACTCTCACCGGCTCCGATCCCGACGGCGATCCGCTGACGTTCACCATCGTCACCAACCCTGCCAACGGGACCCTGAGCGGGACAGGAGCAAGCCGCACCTACACCCCCGCCGCCAACTTCAACGGCACCGACAGCTTCACGTTTACCGCCAACGACGGGAGCCTCACCAGCTCTCCCGCCACAGTGACCCTCACCGTGACCCCCGTGAACGATCCCCCTTACCTCGATTCGATCCCAGATCAGACTGTTGTGGAGGATGCGGGCACTCAGCTTGTGATCATCACAGGGGTTTCGGCAGGCCCGTCGAACGAATCGGGCCAGACCGTAACGCTGAGCGCGATGTCGAACAATCCGATTCTCGTGCCAAACCCCACGGTGACGGGAGCGGGCAGCACGCGAACACTCAGCTATCAGCCGGCGGCTAATGCTTACGGTTCGGTGACGATTACGGTTATAGCTCAAGACGACGGAGGAACAGCGAGCGGTGGGGCCGACACCTTCTTCTCTACCTTCACGATCACCGTGACCCCCGTCAACGACGCCCCGACGGCCAACGCTCAGAGCGTGACCACCCCTGAGGACACCGCTGTCGTAATCACACTGACAGGCTCAGACATAGAGGGGAGCGCTTTGAGCTTCACCGTGACAGCGCCTCCGAGCCACGGCACCCTCGGGCCGCTGACAGTGACCGGGCCGGCCACAGCTACAGTGACCTACACCCCGGCGCCAAACTACAGCGGCACCGACAGTCTCCTCTTCACCGTCAATGACGGCGCCGCCGAGAGCCCCCAGGCGACCATTGCCATCACCGTCAGCGCCGTGAACGACGGTCCTGTCGCCAACGCCCAGTCAATCATCACCAACGAGGATGCGGCAGTGCTCCTCACCCTGACAGGCTCAGACCCCGAGGGCGACCCCTTGACCTTCAGCGTGGCGACAGGGCCTGCCAACGGCATCCTCTCCGGCACTCCGCCGAGTCTGACCTACACCCCCGCCGCCAACTTCAACGGCTCAGACAGCTTCACCTTTAGAGTGAGCGACGGGGCTCTCACCAGCTCTCCCGCCACCGTATCTATCACTGTGACGCCAGCCGGGGACGGAACACCGGGTCGAATGCACGGGGAGGGAAGGATTGACAAACCCGCTGCGCGCTACCACTACGAGTTCCAGGTGTGGGAAAACTTGGCAGGCAGAGAGTGGGGGCATCTGAAATACAGCGTATGCCGGCAGCGTCCCGGCAGCGACAGCTATGGCCACGGTGATGACCGCGACGACCGGCGCTCCGGTCGCGATCACGATGATCACGACGACAAGAGTTGCGACCGGTTCGTCTCGACCACTATCAATTCGGTGGTCTTCTCAGACTCGCCAGGGATTGTTCCCAATCCGCCTCGCTCCCCGGTGGACACTGTTGTTTTCGCCGGAATTGGCCGTTGGAACGGGCGGCCCGGCTACAGCTTCGAGGCCAGAGCCACCGATGCCGGCGAGCCCGGGCACGGCCGTGACACTTTCTCCATCACTGTCAGGGCTCCGGGCGGAGCGATCGTGTCCACCGTGAGCGGCATTCTGAAATACGGCAATAACCAGGCCCACGGTGTTCATCCCTGAATGAGAAGAATTGTTCTCTCTCTTCTGATTTTGATCTCGCTGCCGCCGCTCCTTGTCTCACGGAGCGAGGCAGTTCTCGTTTTCAGCGCAAACGATTTCTCAGCCTCGTCAGGCGGGGATTTTACCACCATTCAGGTCAGAGTGTGGGGGCCGGGCTACACCGCGGGCGAGGTGGCGGCGGGAACGATCCCCAACGCGGCTGGCGCCACGGTGGGCGCGACGTTTTACACTTACGCCTACCGGATTACAAATGACCTCGTCAGCACAAACCCGATCACAGACTTTCGGATTTTCATGGGCGCCACGGTGATCGCCGCGGGCTCCACAGCCAACGACGGAGGAACGGGCACTGCCCCAACCGGCCAGTCCATTCCTCCTCCTGCGGTGGGGACCGGCTGGTTCACCAACACGTTTGGGACCAATCTCCAGCCAGGCGACCCGAGTGAGTGGATGTGGGTTACGTCCGACCATGAACCGAGCCTCCCCACGGGCTTTGGCGCGAGCAACAACTCGGCCGGCGGGAAGGTTTCAGAGACAATGTGGGATTTTGGCGGAACGGGGTCAACAAACCTCCCATCTCCGAACCCCGAGCCCGCCACCTCGCTCCTTTTCTCGACTGGCCTCGGCGGTCTCGCCTTCTGGAGGCGAAGGCAGTTGGGAAACTGGTTGAAACATCGCCTCCGACGTCAGACAAATTCACCCGAAGGTCCGGCCTAACCAGCTTCTTCTTTCGCTCTCAGGATTTCTAAAATCGCCCCGAACAGTTGCTTTCCCTGAGCTTCCAGGCCGGAGCGGTCCCCTGCGGTGACATCTCCTGAAATGTCCAGGAAGACGATCTCTCTCCCTCTGCCGAGGACCCGTGTCCTCAAGAGGCTCAGGACGTGAGTGACCCTCACCTCCATCTCTGAGGTGACGACTCGCTCTCCCATGAGATAGGCGTAAAAGTCCAGCCTAGTTTCAGGCCCGGCCCGTTTCCGGTAGATGAGGCGGTTGAAACGGAAGGGCTTCCCGTCGGCCCCACTCCCGTTGTCCACGCCCCGTTCCAGGACGTACCATCCCTGGTTTTCGTAAGAGTACTGTGGGTTCTTTACCGCCCGGTGGGTTCCTTCCAGGTCGTGGACCACCATCAGCCAGAAAATCTGTCCGTCGGGGTTCCTGTACTCCCTGACCAGCGTCTCGATCCCCGAGAAGTCTGAGATCAGGAGAAACTGGGTGATGAACGGCCTCGGAAGGTCCACCCCGCGCCATTGGCCGATCTCTTTTGGGATTTTCCCAAGAATGTCCCGCCCACGAGCAGACAGCTCTCCCGTGAAGAAGATCGGTAGGAGGAGCGCGGCGGTCAGGGCTAGGAGCCCGAGGGCGATCAGCTCTCTTTTCTGAGACATCCGAGCCACCAGGCTGAGAAGAGAAGCATGACGAACGCGAGGGCGAAGATGACCAAGCCCGAGAAGTTCTCATAGAACCCCTGGGCCCAGACGGGGCCCAGGAAGTGGCCGAGGAGGACCACCGTAGAGATGCGCACCACGTTGGCGATCAGGGCGATAGGAAGCGCCGAGAACCACAGGAAGACCCGCTGGGGCCAGGAAGCCGCCGGGAGGAAGTAAGTGAAGAGGACGGCCAGGGCCAGGAGGGCGAGGATGGAGTTGAGGCCGCTGCACCCTCTCTCTACGATGAAGTGAAAGCCAGGGATGAAGAGGTTAACGCCCTCACGCCAGGTGGGGATCCCGGTCAGGCCGACAAGGAGGGAGGCGTACTTGGCTGAAAGGAGTTGGAGGGGGAATCCGATAGCCAGGGGAATGGTGTAGGGGATGGGAACCATGAAAAGGAGAAAGCCGAGAGGGAAAGCCAGAGCCTTCACCGCTTCTCTCCCGTAGAGGTAATGGATCATCCCGGCCACAGAAAGGGGGAATGACAGATACGTGAGGACTCGGAAGTCCCCCCAAGCCCCGAGCAGGTATGCGAGGAGGCTGCCTCCGAGCCACCACGGAAGCCCCGAGGGAGGTTCGAGCGGCCTGCCGGAAAGCTTTTGCCTCTCCAGATAGAAAAGGAGGATCGCCACCGGAGGGATCATGATCCCGTGGGAGTAGTACGGGTCGATTCGCCACGCCCGGTAAAGCTGGGAGTAGACAGGGAGATAGAGGAGGAGCAAGCCCGCCCATGGCGCCAGAGCCAGGAGCCTGCCGGCACTCACCGGAGGGAGAATGCCCTCCTGTTGCGCCCGCAGCGTCTGCATGTGGCGGATTATGGCACAGGCTATCACCCACTTCAACGCGCGAGGCCGCGAACAGTTCTGGTCATGAATATACAAAAATGTGCCGATAAATGACTGAATGTCCTAAAATAAACAGGGTTTATGGGCCCTCTTAGTGGGATGATGGCAGGCCGTTCTGACGCGGTCCGGGGTGGGGGGGATCTTCGCGCCGCGAGGATCGCTTTGGCGGCTGCCCTTGCGTGCGGTCTGGGCTACCTCCTTCTCATCATCCGCTTTGCTCCGACGCTCCAAGCCGGGCGCTTTCCTCTCCCCTGGGCAGTCCCGATCTACGAGGGACCTTTCGCTGTGGCGAGCCTGGCTGCGGGATACCTATGCTTTCAGCGCCACAGGCTCAGAGAAGACGTGGGGTCAGCGGCTCTGGGGGTAGGGCTCTGGGTGACAACAGTCTTTACCGTGTCCCACATGCTGTCCCAGCCCGACTATGGCTGGAGGTCGTTCCTCCCTCCACCGGTCGCCCCAGCATTTCTTTTCCTGGCGTACACGGCGTTCTTCATGAGCCTCGGCCTCTTGGCATACGTGGGCCGCCGCAGGCTTCCTCTCACCGATCGCTCCCGAGTCATCGTGGGGGTCGGGGCATTTGCGGTCGCGGCAGGAATCGTGGCGGGTCTGGTGTTAGCGGCGCCGGCGCTTCCTCCGCTGGTGAAGGCCGGGATCCTTACCCCTGCCGGGCGTTGGTTCGGGCTCCTCACTGCGGGCGCGGCCGGGGTCTGGTCGCTCCTGGGCGTGACGAAGCGGCTCTGGCGTGGAAACGATCTGCCGTTCACCGGATTTCTCGCCCTATCCTCTCTTCTCTTTCTGGCGGCCGTAGCCGGCTTTCTCCTGGTCCCGGTCAGATACAGCCTTGCCTGGTACGTGGCCGGGTTCGCCCGTCCCGTCGGAGCCTCTATCCTTTTCCTGGGGCTCCTCAGTGAGCAGATTGACCTCTATCGCGATGCTCGGCGCCGCCAGCGCGTCTTCGAAGCGCTTCACCAGGCTGGCCAGGCTTTGATGGCGACGCTCGACCGGAGCAAGCTCCTCGGTGTCATCACTCAGGGCGTCATGGAGATCTCTGACGCTGAGGGGGCGATCCTCTACGAGGTCGCCGGTGACCCGGCCGCCCTCCGCCCGGTGAGCTGGTCAGGGCGCTTCGCCCAGTTCATCAGTGAGGAAGTTTGCCTCCCCGTCGGGGTCGGGGTGGCTGGCCGCGCCGTCGCTCAGGGGCGGCCGTTCTGGAGCTCCGACGTGGCGGCCGATCCGGGGATCACCGCCACCCCCGAGTACGTTGAGCGGGTCCGCCGCGAGGGGCTGAAGGCGTTGCTTGCGGTCCCTCTCAGAGTGAAGGGGGAGATATTCGGCGCGCTGGTAGTAGCATGCTGGCGAGCGCGGGAGTTCCGTGAAGAAGACATCCAGGTTCTTTCGGCATTCGCCGCCCAGGCAGCGGCGGCCCTGGAAAACTCCCGCCTCTACGATGAGATGAAAAGCCATCTCGCGACCATCGAGCGGGTCCAGGCCCAGCTCGTCCAGATCGAAAAGCTCTCGGCGATCGGGCAGTTCGTGGCGGGGATCGCTCATGAGTTGAACAACCCGCTGACCGTCGTGCTGGGAGGATCCGAGCTGCTGATGCGGCAGGAGGTGCCGCCGGCAATCCGGGAGGAGCTGGCCGAGATCCGCGACGCAGCGCGCAGGACGGCGCGGATTGTCGAGGGGCTGTCCACCTTCGCCAGACAGCACGCTCCGTCTCGCGAAGTCACTGACATCCACGAAGTCGTCGCTCAGGCGCTCAGGCTCAGGGCCTCTCAACTGGCGCTGGACAATATCAGCGTGGTGGAGGAGTTCGACAGGTCGCTTCCGCATGTGGCAGTTGACTCCCACCAGATCGTCCAGGTGCTGGTGAACGTCATCAACAATGCCCACCAGGGGATCAAGGGCATCCGGCAGTCGGGCACAATCGTCATTCGGACTTCAAGGGCTGTCGATGGCGTGGAGATCGATGTCGAGGACGACGGCCCCGGCATCCCCCTTGCCGTCCTCCCGAAGCTCTTCGACCCGTTTTTCACGACAAAACCTGTGGGCCAGGGGACGGGCCTCGGGCTTTCGATCTCTCACGGGATTGTCAGGCAGCACGGAGGAGTCATCTCTGCCAGGAACCGGCCAGGCGGTGGAGCAATTTTCCGCGTGACCCTGCCGGTGGAGGCCGGTTCTCAAGTCCCGAGTCTTCATGGAAGCGGGAAGCCTGAAGCTAAGAAGGATGAGATGACCGGTGAGACCGCGATCGGAGGAGGCCCGTGCCGCGTCCTCGTCGTTGACGACGACGCGCATGTCGCGAACGCCCTGGCGAGGATCGTCGCGAGCCTCGGTCACCGCGTGGACCGGGCTCACTCGGCTGAGGAAGCCCGGCGGAAGCTCGCCGCAGACCACTTCGACGCTCTCATTCTCGATTTCAAGATGCCTGCCATGGACGGTCGCGCCCTCTGGGAGGAGATCCGTCAGACCCACCCAGGGCTCGAGCGGTCGGTCATCTTCATGACCGGCGACGTGGCCGATCCCGAGACCTCGGCGTTCCTGGACCGGACCGGCCTTCCCTGCCTGTTCAAGCCGTTCCTCCCCAACGAGATTCTCGCGGCGCTCGGGGCGGTGTTAACTGCCCGGTGCAGGGACGCGGACCCTCATCGGGCCTGATTCCCTCCAGTCGCTCGCCTATCAGGGAGCTGTCTGGTAGCATAGCCGCATGAGGCTCCTCTCCTGTGTCCGCGCTCATCCCGGGCTCAGCGCGTTCTTCGCCCTCCTGATCCTTCTGGGGATCGGAGCGGCGGCCGTTGTGAGCGCGATCCTCCTCGACCAGCGCCGGGCCGGCCGTCTCATTTCACACCTCCTCACTCAACGGCTCGGTGTTGCCGTCCAGGTTGACAGCGCCTCTGCCGACGGCGTCTCCCGGTTCGTACTCAGGGGTATCCGCGTCCCGCCCGGCCCGCACTGGGGTGGTTCGGTCACTATCAGGGAGCTCCGCGTCGGGGGAGGAGTCATGCCGTTCATCGCTCCCGCGGGTCGCAGCTTCTCGGTGGTGGCTGTTTCAACCAACGTGACTCTCGCCGATAAGACGGCCCCGATCGAGCCTCCATCTCCAGACT
>CAZXPE010000111.1:0-7269 GCA_964642915.1 uncultured bacterium
AGGGCATCATAGACCTGACCTCCACCCACCCCTTGGTCCCGCGCCTCCCGCAGGACGCGCCAGTATTCCTCATCCGTTAAGGTAATAACCGTGCTGTTTCCCCAGTTCGTCTCAAGGAGTTCCAGGGCCGGCCCCGGGCTCAGCCGGTGGGGAGAAGGTAATCGTGTGAGAACGGCATATGCCTCCGCAAGCGAGGGCCCGGCCAGGATCGCTTGGTGCTTGAGGCGGTGACGCCGCGTGATTTCCACGCATGTCTCCTCGTGGTGCTCATGCCAGGCGCACACGGCTGCCACCAGGCAGCTCGTATCGAGCAGGTACCGGCTCACTCCTCGACGTGCTCCGAACCGGCCCGGCGCTCCCGAAGCGCTTGAGTCACCGCCTCGACGTCCGCCGCCTTGAGCCGCTCAACACCGCCGCTCGGAAGGGCCACCAGTAGTCCACCGCGCCGGACCAGCTTGACCTTGGCCGGCAAGGGCTGCATTTCAATGCGGCCCTCGACGACCCGAATCTCAAGCTCGGTACCCGGCTTGAGGTGGGCCACCCTGCGGAGCACTTTTGGGACCACCACACGCCCGGCCCGGTCTATGGTCGTTCTCATGCCATAAAAAATACCACACCGGGTGGCATCCAGCAAGCCACTTACCTCTTCTTTTTTCCCACCGGCTGGCACCCGCAACCACAGGTGCTGCTGGCCGTCGGCCGGGTGGCCGGTGGCCGGGACGCCTTGCTCTGCTTGATGACCCGCTTGCCCATTTCTCACACCTCCTTCCGGTCAGGATTTTCTCCTCAATGGTCGCTTGACCAGGGCGGCTGCCGCGGTTTGTCAACCTGCAGCGGGGTTGTGGATGTACAGCTCGGCGGGATCCGGCCTGGCTGTCGCGTGAGTCTCGGGAGGCCGCAGCGAGTATATGGTTTCTCTGAAGTGATCAGCGTGCTGGCGGTCGTGGTTGTAGACGCTGCCGAACTTCCAGAGCATCCTCACGAAGTTGGTCTGGCCTCGAAGCAGGTAGCCCAGAGCCGTGGCAGCGGTCTTTCGTATCGCGGCGAAGCCGAGGTGCTTCCGATTCAGGACCGCCTGGGTCTTCACCAGCTCCTCGTAGAAGCGCTTGAGCGGCAGCCGTGTCGGCAGGACGGCGTGCTGGACGTCGAAGAGGCGGTAGTCGAGGGTGGCGAGCCTCCGCCCGTCTGTGTGCCAGGTTTCTGTCCCCGGATAGGGGGTGTTCACGGTGAGGTGGACGATCTCCGGGACGCTCAACGCCCACTCGCGGACCGCCGCGAACCGGCGCTCGTCCCAGTCGGGGTCGGCAATGATGTTGACAGCCACCGTGATCCCCAACTCGCGGGCGATCTCGAGCGCCTTGAAGTTGTCGCCGGGCGTCACGCGCTTTCTGTGGAGCCTGAGACCCTCGTCGTCTATGGCCTCGAGTCCGAGGAACATGTAGCGGAGACCGAGGCGCTTCCAGTAGGCGAAGACCTCCCGGTTACGGACCAGGACGTCGCACCTGGTCTCGACGTAGTACTGCTTCCGGATCTTCCTGCGCTCGATCTCTCTCCCGATAGCGAAGCTGTGCTCAGGATGGACGAAGGCGACGTCGTCAACCAGGAAGGCGTTGGGCTCCTCGACACGGGCGAGGTCCTCGACAGCGGCCTCGGGAGACGCCTTCCTGTAGCTCCGACCGTAGAAGGTCCAGGCGCTGCAAAAGGCGCAGTTCCAGGGGCAGCCTCGCGTGAACTCTATCGAGGCGCACGGGTCCAAGACGCCGATGAAGTATTTCTTCCGGCTCCTGGTGAGGTCGCGGGCGGGAGAGTGGAGATCGAGGCTCTCGATGAGCGCCGGGGCCGGCCCCGAGCCGTGTCGAGTCACCACGCCCGGGAGCGTTTCGAGTCGCCGGTCTCCTATTGCTTCCAGGAGTTTCGGCGCAATCGCCTCACCCTCGCCGCGGACGACGCAGTCGATTGCGCCGCGCGAGTGGTCGATGATCTCGGGGGCGATGAAGGAGGCGCTGTGGCCGCCGACAAAGACGAAGGAGCGCGGCAGGAGCCGCTTCACCTCCTGAGCCAGCTCGATCTCCCGGGCGTAGTCGCGGCGCCTGAAGATCTGGAGGTCGAGGAGCCGCACGTCGTGGCCGGCGGCTCTGACTGCGGCGGCGACCCGCTCAAGCCCGATAGGTTCCAGCCTGAGGTAAATCTCCGAGTACATCAGCGGGCTGGGGTGGACGAGGAGGACTCGCATCACTCGGTGCCCCGGACCTGGGTCGGGGTCCAATCCTTGAACCGCTCGCGAAGCAGCTTCTTGTCGAACTTGCCGACTCCTGTTTTGGGGATGGCGTCCAGGAAGACGATCCCATCGGGAAGCCACCACTTGGCCACTAGAGGTCTTAGAAACTCCAGAAGCTTGTCGGCGGTGAGAGTCTGGCCGGGCTTGGGGACGACGAGAGCCAGCGGCCGCTCGTCCCACCTGGAGTGGGGAACGGCGATCACGCACGCCTCGAGCACCTTCGGGTGGGACATGAGGAGATTTTCAAGACCAACGCTCGAGATCCACTCGCCCCCTGACTTGATCAGGTCCTTGGTGCGGTCTGTGATCTGGATGTATCCCTCGGGGTCGATGGTGACCACGTCGCCGGTCTTGAACCACCCGTCGTCGGTGAACTGCCCGGCCCCCTCGGAATTTTCATAGTATTGCCTGATGATGCACGGCCCGCGCACCTGAAGCTCTCCAATGGTCTTGCCGTCCCACGGCAGCTCCCGGCCGGATTCGCCCGCCGCCCTGATCTCAACGCAGGCCCAGGGGATCCCCTGTTTGGCTCTGATCGAGAGGCGCTCGGCTTCGGGGAGGTTGTCCATGTGGCTCTTGAGGCGCGAGAGGGTGCCGAGGGGGCTCATCTCTGTCATCCCCCAGGCGTGGATGATCTGGATGCCGCACTTCTTCTCGTAGGCTTCGATCAGGCTCTTGGGCGCCGCTGATCCCCCCACGGCCATGGCCCGGATGCTTGAAACGTCGTACCGGCCGGTCTCGAGGAGAGGGAGGAGATTGATCCAGACAGTCGGGACGCCTGCTGTGAACGTGACGCGCTCCCGCTCGATGAGCTCGAGGATATCCTTCGGCTGGGGGTTGGGGCCGGGGTAGACCTGACTGGCCCCCGCCAGGGTGGCGCCGTAGGGAAGCCCCCAGGCGTTGACGTGGAACATGGGGACGATCGGCATGATGGTGTCGCGCTCTGAGACGGCGAAGGTGTCCGCCATCGTCATTCCCACAGCGTGGAGGAAGAGGGCCCGGTGGCTGTAGACGACGCCTTTCGGGTTCCCGGTGGTCCCCGAGGTGTAGCACATCCCGGCAGCGTCCTCCTCGTCGAGGCGAGGCCAGTCGCCGATCGGCCGAGAGTTCCCGATGAGAGCCTCGTATTCCAGGGTTCCGGCGGGCGCCGCGCCGGGAGTGTCAGGCATCACGATGAACTTTCTGACCGTCTTGAGGTCATTTCTGATCGGTTCGATCAACGGCCAGAGGCTCAGGTCCACGAAGAGGACCGAATCGCCCGCATGGTTCACGATGAAGGCGACGTCCTGGGGAGAGAGGCGGATATTCACTGTGTGGAGGACCGCGCCGGAGCAGGGGACGGCCCAGTAAAGCTCCAGGTGGCGGTGGCTGTTCCAGGCGAAGGTGCCTACGCGGTCGCCCCGGTTGACTCCGAGCGCCTTGAGCGCTTCGGCGAGGCGCGCGACACGCTCGGCGAACTCAGCGTACCTGTACCGATGCTCCTCGCCGGAGAAACGGGTCACGATCTCTTTAGACGGGAAGAGCCGCCGGGTCCGCTCAAAGATGCCGGTTAGCGTGAGCGGGTAGTCCATCATCAGGCCCTTCATGGGCTTACCTCCCTCGGGCATCCTCTGGCTGCGCCCATGTTAGAAGGTGGCCTGCGCTCTGTCAATCTGCGCGCGGGGCGTTTTTACCTTGACGCCCCCAACCAGTCGCTGGTAGTGTTTCGGACGGGAGCGTCAGAGGCTCCGCACGAACTGCGCAAGGAGGGCCGACGGCAATGCCCGACACCGAGGATCTCAAAGAGATGAAGAATTTCCACCTTGAGATTCCGTTCAAGAGCCGGAATTTTTTCCTGAGCGGCTCAAACTCTCTGGACTGGGGCATGCAGAACCGCCTGGCGCGAATTTTTGATGCCGCGTCCGGCAGGACCGTGATGCTGGCTATAGATCACGGCTACTTCCAGGGTCCGACCATGGGGCTGGAGCGCGTGGACGTCACCATCGTGCCCCTGCTTCCGTACGCGGGCGCCCTGATGCTGACACGCGGTATCCTGCGCTCGACCATTCCGTCGTCGTTCACGCGCGGCACTGTGTTACGAGCGAGTGGTGGCCCGAGCATCCTGAAAGAGCTGTCTAACGAACGGATCGCCGTGGATATCGAGGACGCCGTCCGCCTGAACGTGGCGGCCATGGCCGTACAGGTGTTCATCGGCGGGGAGTTCGAGACCCAGACGGTTCACAACATGACGCGGCTGGTGGACATGGGCCTTCGCTACAGCATTCCTGTCCTGGGAGTGACGGCTGTTGGGCGCGACATGGTCCGCGACGCCAAGTACCTCCGCCTCGCCTGCCGGATCTGCGCCGAGCTGGGCGCCCAGTTCATCAAGACCTATTACGTGGCAGAGGGCTTCGAGACCGTCACGGCCTCCTGCCCCGTCCCCATAGTCATGGCTGGCGGGAAGAAAGTGCCTGAGCTGGAGGCGTTGGCGACGGCGTACCGCGCTGTCAACGAGGGAGCTGCCGGCGTGGATATGGGGCGGAACATATTCCAGTCTGAGGCGCCCGTAGCCATGATCCAGGCCGTGGGGAAAGTGGTCCACGAACTGATGAAGCCGGAGCACGCCTACGATTTATACGAGACGCTGAAGAACGAAGCAAAAGCCCACGCCCCAGGCTAGCCGCGTTTCCGAGACGTCCCGCCGATGAGCGCGCTCCGTTCCTCGGCGCGTGCCCCCTTGTCGCCTTTACTGGATAGCCCTTCCGGTGTATCGTTGAGAGCCGATGGACTCGCGTTGGTCCGATAGTGAAGCGAGCGGCCTCTCGGGCGTTGACCTCCTGGTTTACGCCTCCCGCCTCATTGGAGCTGAGACATCCCTGGTCGTCTGGGGCGGCGGCAACACGTCGGTCAAGGTCACTGAACGTGATTTCCGGGGAAGGGAGACCCGTGTCCTCAGGGTGAAAGAGACCGGGGCTGATCTCAAGAACGTCACGCGCGAGGATTTCCCGGGGGTGCGAATGGACGACATCCTCGCGCTTCTGGAGCGGGACGCGATGAGCGACGAGGCGGTGGTGGATTACCTCGCGCACGCGCGCCGGGAACCGGGCGGACCGCGCCCGTCGATCGAGACCCTCCTTCATGGTTTTCTCCCGTGGGAGGCGGTTATCCACACCCACGCCGACGCTGTCGCCTCTCTCTCCGACACCGACCGCGCGGCTGAGGTGATCCGGGACGTTTACGGAAAAGACGTGGTCTCAATCCCTTACCGCCGCCCCGGCTTCCTCCTTTCCAAGGAGGTGGCGTTGACCCTGAGAGCCCATCCTGACGCAAAAGCGGTAGTCCTTGAAAAGCACGGCACCATCACCTGGGGCGCGACTGTCAAGGACGCGTACCTGGGCACCATCGAGCTGGCCACCAGGGCCGAAGAGGCGATCCAGAGACGGGAGCGGGGGCGAGTCAGGTTCGGGGGGGCGCGGGTCCAGCCCCTCGCCGCCGAGGAGCGCAGGCGGATGGCGCTGGAGGTTGCCCCGCTCCTTCGGGGGCTCGTGGGGAAGGAAAGGCGTCAGATCCTCCATTTCGACGACTCGCCTCGGGTGCTGGAGTTCGTCGGATCGGCAGAGGGACGGGAGCTGAGTCAGATCGGGCCCGCCACTCCTGACCACACGATCCACACCAAGCGGCTGCCGTGCTTCGTGCCTGCCGAGCGCCCCGGAGATCCCGAGCGCCTCAAGGAGGCGGTCCGGACAGCGGTGGATCGCTTCGTCCAGGATTACACCCGCTACTTTGAGTCTCACCGCTTTGAGGGCGTGTCGTTGCTCGACCCGTTCCCACGAGTCGTCCTGGTTCCGGGTCTCGGAATGTTCACCATGGGGAAGGACAAGCGCGCGTCCGCTATCGTGAACGACATCTACCGCCACACGATCGAGGTCCTGGGCGCGGCTTCTTCCATCGGGAGATACGTCTCTCTCACCGAGAAGGACGCCTTCGAGGTTGAGTATTGGCCGCTGGAGCTGTACAAGCTCACGCTGGCGCCTTCCGAGAAAGAGCTGGCGCGCCGCATCGTCGTGGTGACGGGAGGGGCCAGCGGGATAGGGAAGGCAGCGGCCCTCCGTCTGGCGCGCGAAGGCGCCCACGTCGTCATCGGGGACCTGGACGAAGCCGGCGCTGGGAAGGTGGCCGAAGAAATCACGAGCGCCAACGGCTTCGGAAGGGCGCTGGGGCTCCGGATTGACGTCACCAGCGAGTCCTCTGTCAGGCGGTTCTTCGAAGAAACGGTCCTGGCGTGCGGGGGCGTTGACGTCATCGTCTCCAATGCGGGAATTGCCCATTCGGCCCCGGTGGACAGGATGGACCTTGCCGACTGGGAGCGGAGCTTCTCTGTCAACTCGACCGGGCATTTTCTTGTGGCGCGCGAGGGCCTCCGCCTGCTGAAATCTCAGGGGCTCGGAGGGAGCTTCGTCTTTATAGCTACCAAGAACGTAATGTCTCCCGGCAAGGAGTTCGCCGCCTACTCGGCTTCCAAAGCGGCTGAGGCCCAGCTCGCCAAGGTCCTGGCCCTCGAAGGGGGGGCGCACGGGATCCGCTCCAACATCGTCAACCCCGACGCCGTCTTTCGTGACTCAAAACTCTGGTCAGATGAGATCAGGCGGGAGCGCGCCCGGGCCCAGGGGATCACGGTGGACCAGGTCGAGGAGTTCTATCAAAAACGCAACATACTTGGCGCGCCGGTTTTCCCTGAGGACGTGGCAGAGGCAGTGCTCTTCTTTGCCTCAGACCGTTCTGCCAAGACCACGGGGTGTACTCTGACGGTGGACGGGGGCGTCAAGGACGCTTTCCCCCGCTAAAAATGGCCGCTGAGGTCGCACACTGCCGGGCCAGCGTCGAAACCGTCCGGGCGTTGACAGCCGAAATCCTGGAAGCAGATCTCAGGATGCTGGAGCCGACCGAGTTTCACTTTGACGCCGGGCAGTGGATCTCAGTCCCGCTGGGGCCGAAGAGCGCCAGGGCCTACA
>CAZXPE010000112.1:0-7198 GCA_964642915.1 uncultured bacterium
CTCTCATGCGAGTCGCTCCTCCTCAGTGGCCTCCCGTCGAAGGTACACCACCCGGTGGGGATAGGGAATCTGGATTCCTTCCCGATCGAACGCCTCTTTTATCCGCGTCCTCAGCTCGGGTTCGTGCTCCATGCGCTTGGCGGCATCCACCTTCACCATCAGGCGGAGCACCAGATCGGATTCGCCGAAGCGGATAATCCCCTGAGCCACGGGGGGCTCCAGGGCGGCGCCTGACTCCTTGGCCCACTGCCGCCCCACGACCTCTATCACCCCGAGTGCCCGACGGACGTCTGTCTCATAGGACACCCCGACTTCGACGACGGCCCGCGCCCAGCCGCGGCTCAGGTTGGCGAATTGGGTCAGCTCGCCGTTGGGGATGATCCGCTGGGCGCCGTTCAGCGTCCTGAGCTTGGTCACCCTGAGCCCGATGGCCTCCACGGTGCCGACGTGAGGCCCCACTTCGATCGTGTCACCGACGGCGATGAGCCCCTCGAAGAGCAGGAAAAACCCGGTGATGACGTCCTTTATCAAGCTCTGGGCCCCGAGCCCGATGGCAAGTCCCACGACGCCGGCCGATACCAGGATGGCCTGGATGTCGATCCCCGCCTCGCGGAGGATCACCATCAGCGCCACGAAGGCCAGAAGATAGCGGGCGACGCTCTTCATGAGCGGGCCGAGAGTGAGGGCGCGCTGGGCCTTGAGGGGATCCTCGGCGCCTCCGGGGAGCGCCACCAGGAGCCTGTCGATCAGGCGGGCCACGACCCGGTAAGCCACCACCGCCAGTAAGAGCGTCCCGGCGATGACCAGGACAGGAACGATCAAAGTCCGGCCGACAGCCGCGCCGTCGAGAAGCACGCCTACCGCTCTGCCGAACGCCGCAAAGTTATCCACGATTGTTCGATCGTCGGCGCGTCCTCGTGATCACAGCGAGGGCCACGACGTAGGTGACAGCTCCGGCGACCGCCCCGACCACCGTCGTTCCGACAAAGAGAGGCTTCGAGACGGCGAAGAGCAGCTTCGACGAAGCCAGGAACCCTTCTCCCGCTTTCCACACTGAGAGGTAGGGGCTGATGGCGGATGAGAGATCCAGAAAGCTCTTCTCTCTGAGCCCCCTGAGCCCTTCCCCGCCGCTCAGGATAAACTCCCCCACCTTCAGCGAAAGGCCATAAACGAACGGCGCGAACCACGGGAGGTTGAGCCACGCCCCCGTGATGGTGGAAGCCTTGTTGACGCGCAAAGCGAAGGCGGCGCCGATGGACATGAGGGTGTGGAGGCCGTAGAACGGCGTGCAGCTTATGAAGACCCCCACGGCGAGCCCCAAGGCAATCTTCCAGGGCGGGTCGTCCAGGTGGCAGAGATCTTTGAGGCGCCAGATCGTTCGGCTCGAAGGCTTCGGCATGGCGTCCTTCAGGGGCCACGGCGCCCCACCGCTTCAAGGATTGCGACGATCGACAGGATGAACACCGCCTGGAGGAGAAGCAGAACGGCCTCATAGATCTGGGCGCCCTTGAGAAGGATCGCCGAGAGCCCGAGGGTGAACGAGAGGAAGTAGATCAGGAGCACGCTCTGGGTCTTGGAGAGCCCGAGGGCTTCGAAGCGGTGGTGGATGTGGTCTTTCCCCACATAGGCCAGCCACTCCCTGACCGAGAGCGTCTTCCCCGTGATGATCCTGTGGACTGAGACGAAGCTGATGTCAAAGATGGGGACCCCCAGGATCAGGAGCGGGGTGAAGAGCGCGATGAGCGGGTTCCCCCGCGCCCACTCCCCCATCACCGCCAGCCCCGCCAGAGTGAAGCCGATGAAGCTCGAGCCGCCGTCTCCCAGGAAGACCTGGGCGTGTGACCACGGGCGAAAATTGTATGGGAGAAAACCCAGACACGCCCCGAGCAGCGCCGCCGAGAGGAACATAAGATAGGGCTGCTCGGTCTGGAGCGAGACGACGCTGAAGAAGAGGGCCGCGATCACTCCCAGACCGGCGGCCAGCCCGTCCATGCCGTCGAGGAACTGAACGGCGTTGGTGACGGCGGCGAACCAGAGGACGGTGATGATCGCGTTTCCGACAGCGGCCCCGGCAACCCAGGCCGGGATGATCTTCAGCGTCACCCCGTAGGCGAGGGCGATCAGCGCGCCCCCCACCTGGCCAGCGAGCTTGAGCGGAGCGGGAATGTCGTAGGCGTCGTCCAGAAGCCCAAGGAGGACGACGAGCGTGGCGCCCAGCACCACCCCTTTGAGCTCCAGGGAGAAGCGGAAGTTGTGGAGGAGGGCAAGCGCAAAGGCGACATAAACCGCGGCGCCCCCGAGGAGCGGCGTCGGAGCCAGGTGGATCTTCCTCACGGCAGGCAGATCGAGGATTCCCCGCCAGAGAGCGAAGGCTCGGACGAGCGGGGCCGCGAGAAACGAGATGGAGAACGCGAAGGAAACCAGATAGACCCACTCAAGCCCCACGACGAAGAACCAGCGCCGGACCGGTGGCAGGAACAGAGCGATCAGAATGGCAACGCGGCTCAGGTAGATCAGAAGGTCGCCGCGGTCAGGCCGAACTCCCGCGAGCGCCGAGGCCGACGGCTTTCTGTTCATGAAGCTGAGAGAGCGTGCCTCACCGCGCCGGTCACCAGCTCGGCCTCAGAATCAGTGAGCGAAGGGTAACAGGGAATGGAGAGGCTCTCCTCCCACAGCCGGTCGGCGACAGGAAAGCCCGAGAGCCTGAGCTGGCGGTGGAGCGGAGCGAAGACCGGCCTGCGGCACTGGACCCCCCGGGCTTCCAGCCGCCTGATGAGCGGAGCGACATTTCTCCGAACACCGATGACAAAACGGTGATAGACGTGACGGCCGCCTGCGTCATCAGGGGGAAGCTCCAGGGGAAGGGAGCAAAGCCTCTCCCTGTAGAGCCTTGCCAGATCTCGGCGCCGAGCGATGAAGGCGTTGAGTCTGGCGAGCTGAGCTCGCCCCAGAGCGGCCTGCATGTCGGTGAGCTTTACGTTGAAGCGGGGCCTCAGATTTTCGCGCTCGTCGTACTCCCTGAGGTCACTGATGCGCTCGAGCAGATCGGGGTCTGAGGCGGTCACCATCCCTCCTTCCCCTGTGGTAAGCATCTTCGTCGCGTAGAAGGAGAAGACAGCAACGGCTCCCCGGCTCCCGACAGGCCGGCCGTCATCCAGGGCCCCGATGGCCTGGGCGCAGTCCTCTACAACGAGAACTCCCAGGGCCGCGAATTCGGCCGCGGGGGCCGCCAGTCCGAAGGCGTGGGGGACGATCACTGCCCGTGTCCGCGGCCCGAGCCGCCGCTTGACGTCGCCCGGATCGAGCGAGAGGCTCACCGGATCGGCGTCGGCCAGGACAGCCGTCGCTCCGCAGTGGGTGACCGCATGGTGAAGGGCAGAGCAGACGAAGCTCGGTATCACTACCTCGTCCCCCTCTCCGACGCCCAGGGCCAGCAGGGCCAGGTGAAGCGCGGCGCTCCCGGAAGAGAGCGCCACCGCCCCCCGCGCCCCCACGCTGGCTGCAAACTCCCGCTCGAAGGCGGCCACCTCAGCTCCCTGGGAGATCATCCCGGAGCGCACCACGGCCGCCACACGCTCGGCATCCTCTTCGGTCAGCGTCGGGCGGGAGTGAGGAATCATCAGCGCGTAAGGGGTGCGACGGTTATCGGCACGGCGTCAGACGTTCAGGAGGAAGCGGAGAACCTGGAACGCCTCGGCATACTTCACCCGCGCCTGGATCCCTCGAAAGTTGGCGCAGGAGATCGCGGATTCCAGGATCGTCAGGTCCTGGATGTTCGTCTTGGTGATCTGGGAGCGGTGGGCCTCGAGAGAGGCGAGCTTCCGATCGAGAACCGGCTGGATGTCCACATAGCAGGATGGGGCGAAGTTCTGGGTGGTCGGTCCCTCGTAAAAGAAGAAGTTCGGGACGTACCGGCTGGCTGAGATGGCGGCCTGGGCGAGGTGGCGGTGGTCCTGATGGGTGTCGTCCAGATAGTGGACGAAGATCACGTTGGGACGGACCTGCTTGATGACCTCCTCAACGCTCCCGATCAGGTCGCGGGTCAGGGGAAGCTCGGTGTCCCGGTAGCCCCCCCAGAAGACCTCTCGGGCGCCTATGACCCGGGCCGACTCCTGCTGCTCTTTCTTCCTGACCTCGGCGTCCCCTCCGTACTCGCCCGGAGTGGCGACGTAAAGATAGACGTCGTGCCCCTTCCGGGAGTAAAGGGTCAGGGCGCCGCCGCAGCCGAACTCGATATCGTCAGGATGAGAACCGATTGCAATGACGTTCATCACCGCGCCCCTTCGGCGGCCACCAGGGGGATCCAGCGGCTGCCCCGGCGGAGGATCTCGAGGCCAGATTCTCCGTGGGTCAATAATAAGTCAACTGCTGAGAGAAACGGAAGGAATTCTCCGTCGGATTGAGGGTACACCGGGTGCTCGTAATCCTGGACCAGGACCGACACGCCCGCTTCCCTGAAAGGACCCAGGGTCATGTAGACTGCGCCATCGCGCCCCGCCAGATAGGTGTCGGCGCCGAGGGCCAGGCAGAGGCCCAGCAGGCGCTCAGTCGGATCGGAGGAAGTGACGGCGAGCTCTGAGGCAAGGACGGTTCGGGTCGATATCCCGAACGCTGAGGCCAGGAAGCGCGTGACCTCGACGTTGAGATCGGCGAGCTTCTGCCAGGGGCGGGAGAGAAGCTCCTCGAGCACGGGGAAGTAGCGGTCGAAGTAAGCGGCCCGGGCGTAATTGAGCCTGATCGACTGGCAATGCTTCCGTGCCCACGGCTGGGCCGCGTCGATAGCCACCTCCCGGATGATCGTCCCGAGCCGAGCCCTCACCGGCACTGTGAGCCACTGCCACCCGCTGGCGCTCGCTGAGCGCGTAGCGCGCATCTTGTTCCGGTTCTGCCAGCCGTTCTTTTCGTACTGTACGGTATCGAGGAAGACGAAGCAGTCGGCTGCGTCCATCTTAGCCAGATAGCCGAGCCATGGAAGATAGTGAGGCTGATGGATCGCCACCTTCATTGCTGGGAGGGTTTGACGAAGATGGGGTTGGAGAGGAGATGGTGGTCGCGGCTCGGGCCGCGGACATCCAGCCGATAGTAAGCCGGCCTGCCGGCGAACCCATCCCGGTGAGCGATCCTGAACGGAGTCTTGGCGGCCCAGACCCTGGCGATCTCGCCGTTCCTCACGAGAGTCACCCGGATCGGATGCTCCCCGCCATCTGAGGCCTGAATGCTCCCCCTGACCTCGATCTCTCCGCCCGCCGGCACCGCCAGAGTCTCTCCTGAAACGGCCGCCTCCGGGATCTCGCGCCCGGGCGCCTGTTCCCGTTTTGCCTCGGGCCTTCCGCTCTTCGCCCTGACGAGGGCGAAATCATCAAGCGACAGGGCGTAGCCCGGCCCCCGGCGGAGAGCGTACATCCTGCCGGCCTTCAATGCCTCAAGGATCGCAGCCTCGCTCTTCTCGCGGACCAGAAAGACGGTCTGGATCGGTCCGATCTTCTTGGCGCCTCTGAGGCCGTGGAAACCGGATTCGCCGACGGCCCACGAGGGGCGGCTCCGCTCTCCCGCTAGATACTTTCCGAGAAGATAATCCCAGTTGCCCCCGGGCTCGGTGAACCGCGTCGGTTGCTCATAGATCCCTCCGAAGCCCGTGTAGCGGAACGTCCGGATCAGGTCGTCAGGGTATGGCTCGGTCTTCACAGTGAGAGAGAGGAAAAAGAGCTTCTGCTGGGAGAAATCTCCCGCCTCGGGGAACGACCAGACGGTAGCGCCTCCCAACGCCTCTACCTGGTCGATCAGGGCCTGGTGGGCTTCAACCCCCAGATCGTCGCGGTAAGGGCTCCACGGATCGGAGTAGAACGGGTAGCCCCAGACCAGGACTGCGACACCGATCAGAACCAGGAGGCTCCCCGAAAGCCACGGGCGCTGTTCCTCAACGACGACGAACCTGCCAACCGACTTCCGGCTGCGGCGTTTCCTCAAGAGAAGCCAGAGGCCCGGCAGGATGAGGAGCCCTGGAAGAGCGTCTATGAGCCCTTCGATCGATGGCCGGGCGAGAGCGGGGTTGCCGGTCGTCGGAAGCCGCTTGAGCGCCTCGGGGTCGGTGACGCCGAAGACCAGGATGTTCTTCTGAAGGTTCCACATCGTGAGATCGCCCGTCAGAAGGCTTCCGCGCCAGACATACTGAGGGACGACCTCAACCCCGGGGAGGACCAGCATCCGGGGGAAGCGGCGGCGGACCTCGGCTACGCTGGAGAGATAGTTCTCGGCGCCGCGGCTCAACACCGATGGCTCCTCGCGGGTGAACCTCAAGAGCGAGCGGAAGGGGAAGAGGCCGTACTCGACCTTGAGGTGGTAGTTCTCCGCCAGGAGAAGAGCGTCCACCCCCTGGCTCTCAGCCAGAGCGACCAGGCGATCGAGCGGGAAGTCTCCGGTTGAGAAGTCTGAGTGGGCGTGAAGGACCGCCGGAACCTGCCGCCACGCCTCTGCCGACGCGATTGCCGGAACCGCCCAGATAAGCCAGGCGATCAGGAGGCGGAGGGGCATGGCAGGCCTTTCTCCGCCAGAAGGTCGCGGTAGAGATCCAGGAGGCGTTTCTCCATCACCGGCAGAGAGAACTCTTCGGCTCGGCGGCGGCCCGCCTCACCCATGAGCGCTCTTCGCCCGGCGCTTTTTAGAAGCTCAATCACGGCCCGCGCCAGCGCCTCCGGGTCTTCGGGGGGAACAAGAAGGCCGGTCTCTCCATCGACCACGACAGTCGGGATGCCGCCTACCGCGCTCGCCACCACAGCGCGTCCGAGGGCCATCGCCTCAACCACCACCCGCCCCATACCCTCGTTGAGCGAGGGAACGACCACCAGGTCTCCGGCAGAAAGAACCGTCCATACCCCGTCAACCCCTTCCCTGATCTCCACCCGGTCTGACACGCCAAGGGCCCGCGCTTCCTCGAGCAGCGCTCCCCTGAGCGGCCCCTCCCCGGCGATCACAAGCCGGGCGGCTGGAACTGCCCCGGCCACCGCAGGGAAGGCCCTGATCAACGTCTGAAACCCCTTGATCGCGATCAGCCTCCCCGCCCCAACGACGAGGAGCGCCACAGGGTCGATCCCGAGCGCTCGGCGAGAAACCTCCCTTGACGGCGCTTCCAGGCACACCTTGTCTAGATTAACACCGCTAGGGATCACGACGTACTGTTCGGGTCGGCCGACCTTTCTGA
>CAZXPE010000113.1:0-7181 GCA_964642915.1 uncultured bacterium
CCCCTGCGCCACACCCCCCGGCCAGCACCATACCAAATCCAAAAATAAGGCCGCCGAGGAGCGCGCCGACCCAGAAGCTGGGGAAGATCCACTCCTTGGCGTCCTTCAGGTCGGTGAACTTCAAGATCGAGAAGCCGACCATGCTCACCGTAACCGCCAGGGCCGTGGCGCGCGTGTGGTCCCCCTCACCGGTCATAAAAGGCTCGCGGAATGCCCGGGCCAGGCAGAGGCGGGAGCGCTGGAAAGCCACTCCGAAGGCCGCCCCGAAGAGAAGGAATCCGGCCTGAGGGGTGTAGCCGAACCGGTTATAGACGAACGGAAGCGCGAGCAACGCCAGGAGAGCCAGAGCCCCGAGAACCGGCTGGCCGCTGAGCCCCGGTGAACCGGCCGTCCAGAACGTATACGACTTCCCCTGGCTCAAGCCGGGCCAGCGATCAAGCTCCCAGAAGAGGTACCTGAGACCGAGATAGGCGCCGAGCCCGAGCCCCACCATCATGGTCAACCCCGAGAGAGAGAGGGCTGAGAGCGCGCTGAAAAAGCCTCCGACGTTGCAACCGAAGGAGAGCGACGCGCCGATCCCCATGAGGAACCCGCCGATCCCCCCTTTGACGAGATCCCCTAATGGAGCGACGCGGATGCCGAACTCCCTGCTCAGGAGGGCAGCGGTGAAGGCGCCAGCGAGCACTCCCAGATTAAGGAGAGAACCGGAGTAAAAGAGCGGAGGGGCGAGATCCGGCACGTCGATCACCCCCACCGACTTGAGAAACCAGTCACCCCAGTTCCTGGCGCCGTCCGACGCAGTCCACGGCCGGTCGAAGGCGAAAAGGAAGACGTTGAGGGCCCCGACGGCCAGGGCCGCCGTAATCACCGGCCAGGTCTTGCCGAAGATCGCCTCGTACTGCTCGCGGAAAGGACCGTGCTTCACTTCGGACGCCGCCATTCAGAATCAGATGAACATTGAAACGTCCGCCTCGGCGGCGTAGTTCAGGAAGGCGCCGGCCCCGGCGCACTTGGCTGCCGGAATGAGGTCCTCCTGCCTGATTCCCATCACCCCCATCGTCGTGGCGCAGGCAAAGAGCTGCACGTCCCCCTCAACGCAGAGATCCAAAAGCTCCTCCACGGTCGGCACCTTCGCCTTGGACATCATCCCCTTCATCATCATCGTCGCCATGGCCGTCATCCCGGGCAAGGCCCCCATCAGGTTAGGCACCTGAAGCCACGGAAGCGCAGGCACCGGCGGAGGCATCGCAGGGTTCCCCAAAGGCGCAACCTGCAAGCTCCGAAACCTCTCCTTGTGAAGGATGTTCAGCCCGTAAAAGGTGAAGAAGATCCCCGCCTCCCAACCCATCGCTGCCGCCGTCGTTGCCAGAATCAGCGGCGGATAGGCCTGGTCCAGGGTTCCCTTGGAGGCCACCAACGCGAGACGCTTTGCCCTCTCACCCATGGCTCACTCTCCGTTCCCGAGGGGCCGGCTTCACTTTGTCCGCTTCACCAGGAACCTGAACACTCCGCCATCCGATGATTTCGCCACGATCTCGTGGCCGGTCTGGCTCTGGAAGGCTTCCACGTCGGGCACCGAGCCGGGGTCAGTCGCGAGCAGCTCCAGCACTTGTCCGACCTCGATTGTCTTGATCGCCTTGGAGAGCTTGATGATCGGCAGCGGGCAGAGCAGTCCCTTGCAATCCAGCGTTTGAGCGATCTTGACTTCCGGTCCCATCTCAGCGTCCCCCTTTTTGAAGTATCTGACACGCGGCTTTTGATCTACCTGGCGGACCGTCACGGTTCGCGCCTATATACCTGTAGCTTCCGAGAGCTGTCAAGCGATTTTTCACGACGCGCGGGCGCGCCGGCGCCGCGGAACCATGCGGAGCTGCTCGCCGCCGGTGAGAGCGGTCTGCTCAACGAAGCGGAGAAACTCGAGGGCCGTCCAGCTCAGGAAGCGCTCCCTGCGGAAGACCACGTAGAGCTGCCTGTGGAGCCGGAGGTCGGGGATGTGGGCCGAGCAGAGGCGCCCGGTGACCGCTTCCAGTGTGATGGCGAAGCGCGAGATGATGGAAACCCCCAGGTTCGCCGCCACCGCCTGCTTGATAGACTCGGTGCTCCCAAGTTCCATGAACTTCTTGATCTCGATACCGGCCTTTGCCAGCTCCTCCTCCATGATCTCCCGGGTCCCGGAGCCCCTCTCTCTCAGGATGAAGACCTCTTCCTTAAGCTCTCTGGCGGGGACAGACGCGGCGCCCGCGAGCCTGTGCGTGGGCGCCATGACGAGGACCAGCTCGTCCACCAGGTACGGTTTCTTTTCCAGCTCCTTTGGCTTTACCGGAGGGCCCACGAACCCGAGGTCGATCTCCCCGTTGAGCAGCCTCCGAAGGGTCCCGGCCTTGTTGGCGATCTGGAGTGTCACCTCGATTCCCGGGAACCGCTGCTTGAACGCCCCCAGGATCTGGGGGAGCATGTAGGTCCCGATGGTGCTGGCCGCCCCGATCGAGAGGTGGCCGGTATGGAGGCCCCGGAGAAGCGCCAGGGCTTCCACCCCTTTCTCCAGCGACTGGAACGCCATCTGAACGTGGCGGAGGAAAGTCTCCCCCGCTTCTGTCAGCTCCACCTTGCGGCCCGAGCGGTGGAAGAGCGAGACGTCCAGGATCTGCTCCAGGCTCCGGATGTGCTTTGAGATGCAGGGCTGGGTCAGGTGCAGGTCGACCGCCGCCTTTGAGAAGGAGAGGTGCCTGGCTGTCGCCTGAAACGAGCGAAGTTGCTCAACGCTCAGCGAGGGCTCTACAATAGCCATAGATCCATAAGCCATAGATCCATAATGATCGGGTATGGCTCATCTAATGAAAATGAATTTGACTCATCTTAAATAAGCTGGCTTCATGTTGTCAAGCTTGAACGGCCAGGTCATGAAAGCGAAAGATATCATGACGACGGCGGTCCACACGGTCAGGGCTGACGACCCTCTCCTCGACGCCCTGGCCCTCATCTGCCGGCACCGGATCGGCGGAGTCCCCGTGCTCCATGAGAAGACGGGACGGCTGGTGGGCCTCATCTGCGAGCGCGACATCCTGAACTTCCTCTGGGCGCGGCTCAAGGAGCCCGGAGCCAGAAAGGCCCAGCAGCGGGCGGCCGACATCTTTGACCTGAAGGCCCGCGACGTGATGGTGACCGACGTTGTCACGGCCAAGCCCGACGCCGACGCGCTCGGGCTCGCCTCGATGATGGCGGCCCGGAAGATCAGGCGGATCCCGATCGTGGAGGACCAGCGGCTGGTCGGCGTAGTCAGCCAGGGGGACCTACTCAAGAGGCTCGTCGCCCCCGCGCCACAGCCGGCGCAAATGTCCCGACCGATAACAAAGGAGGCAAAAGGAGCATGAAACTATTCCTGGACACGGCGAACGTGGATGAGATCCGCAAAGCCAGCCGCTTCGGGATCATCAGCGGCGTGACCACCAACCCGAGCCTCATGGCGAAGGAGGGGGCCGACTTCACCGACACCATCAAGGTGATCGCCGACATCATCGACGGCCCCATCAGCGCCGAGGTCCTCTCCCTCACGGCTGACGAGATGGTCGAGGAGGGGCAGCGTTACGCGGGGTGGCACCCCAACGTCATCATAAAGGTCCCCTTCACCGAGGAGGGGCTCGCCGCCACAAAGGCCCTTTCGAGCGAGGGGATCAAGGTCAACGTCACGCTGATCTTCTCGGCCAACCAGGCCCTCTTCGCCGCTCTGGCCGGGGCGACCTATGTCAGCCCCTTCGTGGGGCGGCTGGACGACATCTCAGAGGACGGGATGATCGTCATCAGGGAGTCGGCTGAGATCTTCAAGCAGCACCAGCTCCCGACCCATGTGCTCGCAGCTTCGATCCGCCATCCCCGCCACATCACCGACGCCGCGAAGGCCGGGGCCCACGTCGCCACTGTGCCGTACAAGGTCCTCATCCAGGCCATGAAGCATCCTCTGACAGACATCGGGCTGGAGCGCTTCCTGGCAGACTGGAAGAAAGCCCGTGAGTCGCGCGCCATCTCTTCCAAGGGGAAGGCGTAGGCGGGTAACACGCCCAAGCAGGGGAGATAAGCCATGGCCGCTCAACGCCCGATCATCCTCGGCCTCGTGGGGGACAGCGCTTCGGGAAAGACGACGCTCACAAACGGGCTCGCCGACATCCTGGGCCTGGATCGGGTCACCTCGATCTGCACCGACGACTACCACCGCTACGATCGAAGGGAGCGGGCCCAGATCGGGATCACCGCCCTGCACCCCGACTGCAACTACCTGGACATCCTTGAGCAGCACCTTCGCCTCCTGAGGGATGGTGAGCCCATCCTAAAACCGGTGTATGATCATTCAAACGGGACCCTCGCCCGGCCCGAGTACATCGTGCCCCGGGAGTTCGTCATCGCCGAGGGTCTCCTGGGTTTTACGACAGCCAGGATGCGGGAGTGCTTTGACGTGAAGGTGTACCTGGATCCCCCTGAGGATCTCCGCCGGGTCTGGAAGGTCAGGCGCGACACGACCAAGCGCGGCTACAGTCCTGAGCAGGTCATCGCCGAGCTCGAAAAGCGCGAGACGGACTCGCGTGACTTCATCCGACCGCAGCGGGTCCATGCCGACATGGTGGTCCGCTTCTCGCCGCCCAAGGGGGTTTCGCCCGAGGAGGCCAACGGCCATCTGGACGCCGAGCTGGTGCTCCGTCCGACGATCCCCCACCCCAACTTCAGCGAGGTCCTGGAGAACGGAAACCGGGTGACACGCCGCCCGACCCCTGCGGTCAGGGTAGAGCTGGGCCGCGACAGTGGGCTGCCCGCTGACTTCCTCAAGATAGACGGCGACGTAAAGCCGGACGAAGCCGCTGAGCTGGAGACGGTGATCTGGAACCACCTCCCGGAAGCAAAGCGCCTCAGGCCCGAGATGATCGGGACCTATCAGGACGGGGTGGAATCGAAGCACAGCGACCCCCTGGGGCTCACCCAGCTCCTGATCGCCTATCACCTGATCAGGGCGTCCCACGCCAACGAGTGAGCCGAGGGGCCCGATGACTCAAGCCGACCGCTCAACGCTCATCAACGCCGCTGATCTCCCCGCGCCGGGCTATTACGACGACGTGGACCGCCTGGCCGTCACCACCATGAGGGTCCTGGCCGCAGACGCCGTCCAGCAGGCCAACTCCGGCCACCCGGGCCTGCCGATGGGGGCGGCCGACATGGCCTACGTTCTCTGGACGCGAGCCCTCAGACACAACCCGGCGAACCCGGCCTGGCCCGACCGCGACCGGTTCATCCTCTCGGCGGGCCACGGCTCAATGCTCCTCTATAACCTCCTTTATCTCGCCGGCTACGATCTTTCTCTTGAGGAGCTGAAGCGCTTCAGGCAGTGGGAATCCAAGACTCCGGGTCACCCCGAATTCGGCATCACCCCCGGAGTGGAAACAACCACGGGACCTCTGGGTCAGGGGTTTGCCAACGGCGTCGGGATGGCCATCGCGGAGGCTCATCTCGCGGCCCGCTTCAACCGTCCCGGCCACACCGTGGTAGATCACTTCACCTACGCCCTCGTCTCTGACGGCGACCTGATGGAGGGGATATCACACGAGGCCGCTTCTCTGGCCGGCCATCTGGGGCTGGGCAAGCTGATCTACCTCTACGACGACAACGGCATCTCCATCGACGGCCCCACATCTCTGACATTCACAGAAAACGTGGGGGCACGCTTCGAGGGGTACGGCTGGCACGTGCAGAGGATCGACGGTCATGATATGGCTGCTGCGGAGCAGGCCCTCGCTGCCGCTCGGGCCGAGACAGCCCGCCCGTCGCTCATAATCGCCCGCACCCACATCGGCTTCGGAAGCCCGAACCGCCAGGACACCTCCAAGGCTCATGGAGAGCCCCTGGGCGAAGACGAGGTGCGGCTGACCAAGGAGCGGCTCGGCTGGTCCCCCGATCTGAAGTTCCACGTTCCCGATGAGGTCCTGGCGCGCTGCCGCCAGTCGCTTGCTCGCGGCAAAGCGTGGGAGGCGGAGTGGAACGAGAGGATGGTCGCCTACGAGAGGGAGCATCCTGAGCTTGCGGCAGATCTGAGACGGGCGCTGGCTGGAGAGCTTCCGGTAGGGTGGGACAGAGACCTTCCGACCTTCCCCACAGACAAGCCGCTGGCGACGCGGGCAGCGTCAGGCAAGGTGCTGGATGTCCTGATTCCGAAGATCGGCGCCCTGATCGGTGGCTCTGCCGACCTCACCCCATCAAACAACACCCAGTCAAAAGGCCAGGAAAAGATCGGGAGAGGGAGCTTCGGGGGGCGATACCTCCATTTCGGAGTCAGGGAGCACGCCATGGGCGGAGTTCTCAACGGGCTCTCACTCCACGGAGGGCTGAGACCGTACTCGGGCACGTTCCTCGTCTTCTCAGACTACATGCGCCCCGCCATCCGGATGGCAGCCCTCATGCACCAGCCTGTCGTCTACGTCTTCACTCACGACTCGATCGGCCTCGGCGAGGACGGCCCGACCCATCAGCCTGTCGAGCAGCTCGCCGCTCTCAGGGCGATCCCGAACCTTGCGGTGATCCGTCCTGCCGACGCCGCTGAGACGGTTGAGGCGTGGCGGGTGGCCCTAGCGCGAACAGACGGCCCCACGGCGCTGATCCTCACCCGCCAGGCTCTCCCCGTGCTCGACAGGACGAAGTTCGCCCCGGCCTCCGGGTTAGCCAAAGGTGGCTACGTCCTCAGAGATCTCCCGACCCCCGAAATCATCTTGATCGCCACCGGCTCAGAACTTTCCATCGCCCTTGAGGCCCAGGAGAGGCTGGCAGAGCGTAAGATCGGCGCCCGGGTGGTGAGCCTCCCTTCTGCCTATCTCTTCGATCGGCAGTCAAAGGCCTACCGTGAATCGGTGCTCCCGTCCAAGATCACAGCCCGCGTCGCTATCGAGGCGGGAGTGACCTTCGGCTGGGAAAGATATGTCGGGTCTGCCGGCGCCGTGATCGGGCTTGACCGCTTTGGAGCGTCGGCCCCGTACAAGGTCCTTTACGAAAAGTTCGGAATAACAGCCGACGCGGTCGCCGCAGCTTCCCTCAGCGTCCTCAACCGCTCGCGCTAAGAAACAAAACCGCTTCAAATCATGACGAGGAGGAATCAATGGCTGTGCGTGTTGGAGTGAACGGCTTCGGCCGGATCGGCCGGATCTTCTTCA
>CAZXPE010000114.1:0-7143 GCA_964642915.1 uncultured bacterium
AGGGACCATGACGATCGCCTCGTAGGGGCAATCCTTCCAGCAGCGCATGCACCCCGTGCAGGCCAGGCTCTCGACCCTGGCGCGCGCCGGTAAGGCGCCTCTGAGAGCCCAGGGGACAGCAAAGGCCGCCAGCCCGATTCCGAGGAGCGCCGCCCATCCGGTCCACGGCTCGAGGTGAGTGAGCGGCGCATAGAAGAAGTAGAAGAGGTCAACCGGAACAACGCCGGGAACCGCTGAGAGATCTACCGGGGGACCTGAGAGAGCGGGGCGGCCGAGGCTCGTCGCGATGAGCGCAACGCTCGTGACCAAAAGCACAAGCCTTGGCGGAAAAAATCGCGCCCTCGCCAGGCGCACCACGTGGAGCCAGAAGACCAAGCCCAGGAGGAGCGGGATCGTGATGTGGATGAAGAGCACGATGAAGAAGAGGAAGTTCTGGATCTGGGCCCCCGGGAGGAAGGTCCTCGCCAGCGGCTCTCCGAAGATCGGCAGGAAATCCAGGAATCTGGCAGTTGAGATTGAGAGCCACTGGGCCTGCATGTCCCAGACGAGCCAGTAACCGGTAACGCCTGTGATCCAGACGAGGGCGAGGAGCGCGAGCCCCGTCACCCAACCGATCCAGCGCGCTCCCCAGAAGCGGTCGTTCAGGAGCATCTTCCCGCCGTGCAGGAACGCGGCAAGGATCGCCGCATCCGAGGAGTAGCGGTGGAGCGAGCGCATGAGGGATCCGATCCAGAGGGGGTGGGCCATGATCCCCTCGATGGAGCTGTGGGCTGCATCGGTTCCGACCCGGTAGAAGATGAAGAGATAGATCCCCGTAATCGTCGCGACGGCCAGGGAGAAGATCGCGATGGTCCCCGTGTGGTAGAGGGGGTTCAGCGGGGAGGAGACCAGCCGATCAACGAGCACCTCCCCCCACTGATACCAGGCGCCCGCCCGGCGAAGGGCCCGTCTCCTGAGCGGCTCGCTGGCCGGCGAGGAATAAGGAAAGCGCCGAGGACTCGCTTGTGACGGAGAGCACACTGACCCCGCCGCCACTTCTTCTGAAACGCCGGGGTTGAACACGGCCTACCCCCGCTCCCCGATCAGGGCGTGAAGCCCCTGGGCAAGCTGCTCCTCGGTGTGGCCGAGTCCCCGGTAGAGATAGCCAAGCCGCCCGCGCCTGTCAACAAGCTGGATCACGTTCTCGTGAGCGATCTCGCCGTCAGGGAGCTGAACGGCCTGAACAGAGTAGGCCTTTAGCGTTACCGCCACGGCGGATGGATCGCCGGTGAGGAGATGCCAGCGAGGGCCGAGGGACCAGCGCTCGGCGTGGACCCTAAGCTCACTCACGCCGTCGCGGGACGGATCTAACGTGACCCCCACCAGCACGAAGTCCTCGCGGGGCCATCGCTCTTCGAGAGCTTTGAGCCGGCTCAAGAGCGTGGGGCACGTGGCATGGCAATTGGCGTAGAAAAAAGTAATGGCGACGACCTTCCCCCGCTGCTCAGCCAGCGTGAAGCTTTGGCCGCGGTGGTCTGTGAGAGAGAGCTGCGGCGCCGGCGTTCCCCGTCGAACGGGCGCCTGGACGTCCTCGGCCCTCAGCGGCGTCCCCGATGCCGAAACCTCTGAAGTCGCCACGACGAAGCCGCTCGCTGCGAGAAAGAAGAGCGGGGCGGCCACTGCCACCGCCTTTCCGGCCCTCCCGCTCACGAACCGGCGAAGCTCAGCGGCATAGAAGAAGCCAATGACGGCGACAAAGAGCGGCGGCTGAACGAGGTAGAGGATGAGCGTGTCCAGCCTGTAGACTCGGGCGGCAGGGTCAAATCCGAAGCAGTAGATGAGAAGAGTGTCAACCCAGGCGGCCTTGAGAGAAGGCGCCGCCAGGAGAAAGATGGCCAGAGCGGTTCCCCAGAGGAAGACAGCCAGAGCCAGAAGCGGAGCGAAGAGCCGATGGGAAAAGAGCCTCGTCATAGTCTTTTGAGGAGGACGTCGGCGACGACCCCGACGAAGAGGAGAAACAGGAAGAGGTTCGAGGCGTGGAAGTTGGCCAGAGCGAGCCGCCGATCAGAGGGGCGCGCGACGAGCTGGAGGTTCTTCGCGAGGAGAAGGCCTCCGCCGAGGGCCACGCCGACCAGGAGGTACGCCCACCCGAGAAAGCCCAGGGCGAACGGTAGGAAGCTCGATCCGAGCAGCCCGACGGTATTCAGCAGAATGCTCCTGGCCGTCTGGGCCTCCCCTTTCACGGCGGGGAGCATTGGGATCCGCGCCCCCGCATAGTCTTTCTTGTAGACGATCGCCAGCGACCAGAAGTGGGAGGGGCTCCAGAAGAAGAGGACGGCTGCGAAGAGCACCGGCGGCAGGCACAGCTCAGGGCGCGCCAGCGACCCTCCGGCCATGACGGCGAAGGAGCCTGCCAGCCCTCCGATCACCACGTTGAGCCAGGTGCGGCGCTTCAGCCAGATGGTGTAGACCACGACGTAGGTAAAGGCGCCCAGGAAGAAATGGAGCCCCACCAGCGGATGGAGCCGGGAGACAGCGACGCTGACTGCGATAAGGAGGAGCCCCAATCCAAGGGCGACCACGTGCCACTCGTGGCGGATCCGCCCGGAAGGGAGCGGACGGCGGGCTGTGCGAGGCATCAGCGCGTCGAGGTCGCGGTCGAGGAAGTGGTTGAGCGCCCCGGCGCCTCCCGCGGCAAGCAGTGTCGTCACAAACAGGAGCCCCAGCGCCGTGAGCGAGGGGGCGCTGGGGACGGTAGCAAGGTAGCCGAGCACTGCGGCCATCCCGATGAAGGAGCCGACCCTGAGCTTCAGCGATTCGAGATAGGCTCGGATGATCATTGTCCCGCCCTCCGGCGAACGAGGGGGAGCCCCACGTTCAAGACGAACAGAAGGCCGCCCAGAATGGCCAGGAGAGAGCCCAGGCCCATGAGGTTCATTGCGACCATTGCCTGAGCGTTCGCCCAGCCGAACCCGAAAGTCTTTCGCGGCGCGCCGTGACCGCCCGCCCAGTGCATCCCCATCATAAGGCCGAGCACGCCGAGGCCGTAGAGATAAGGCTGCCATCGCGCGAGCCGCTCGCTCCACTGGCGGCGGCCTGTGAGGTCCAGGAGCGTGGGGGCCAGAGCCATGTAAGCGAGGGTGACGGCCCCCACCATCCCGTGGTAGTGGGCGGGGACGCGCGTGTCCTGGCTGAACCCGACCAGCCCCATCACTCCGCCGACGGCAAAGAGGAGAAAGGAAAGCGCGGTCCCCGAAAAGAGCGGGCTCGCCCAGGGGCGGACGCCCGTGCGGCCAATCCCCCACGCGGCTCCGAGAGCGATTGGAACGCTCGCCGCCCCGATGCCGCCGTAGGTGAGAATCGTGATGACGTGGTTGGTGAGGAGTTCTTCCGGCTTCCAGATCAAGTACGCCACCGCCGCAGCGACCATGAACGGAACCATCAACCAGAGAAGCAGGCGCTGGACCCGCGGCGCGGGAGAGCGGACTCCAACGGCCACAGCGCCGGCAACGAACCAGACAGACGCCATTCCGGCCACGTGGAGGTACTGGAGGATATGGCCGCCTCCCCAGAAAAGAACGCGGAGCCGATAACCTAACGGGACTGAGGACTCGGCCCTGGCGAGAGCGAAGACCACGGCGGCGAAGGCGAGCAACATCGCCATGGCGGCGACGGCCATGCCGAGCGACTCGGGCACCTCGCGCGGGAACGCCTCGGTGACCGGCGCCGATCTGCGCGCTTTCCACCACGCCATGAGATAGGCCCACGCCTGAAGGCTCGCTCCGATCCCGGTGGCGACCAGGCCAGCCCAGAAGAGCGGGTGGTCAATGACGGGAACGTAGTCGCTCAGATAGGGGCGGCCCGAGAAGACGAAAGCGGGCGCCGCCATTCCGGCGGCTCCCAGTGAAGCCAGGATGAGCCCCGCCCACGAGAGCGAACCGTTCAGACGGTAGTTGGCCCGCCACGCGGCGTAGATCCAGAGCGCTCCGGCCAGAGCCACAAACCAGACGATCAGCGCGAAGGTGACGTGGGCGACGAGGGCAAGATGAAAGGCGTTGGCCGAGCCGAGAAGCTGGACGGCCGGAGTGCGGGTGAAGGCGACGAGGATCGCGAAGATCCCGGCGACGACGAGTGAGGAAACTGACAGCCCCAGCCATCCCGTGAGGAGCCGCCTCGTCTCCTCCGACACCAACCCCTCACCCAACCCTCTCTCCAGAGGGGAGAGGGTTGAGGTTGAAGGGTGGTTCAGTGCACTGCCGGAACGCATCCCAGCTTCACTTGACGAGCCAGATGTCAGAGAGCCACTTCCAGTTGAGGAAGTAGTAGATGACGAAGGCGGCCAGGAAGACGAAGACGAGAACGAGAGTCCCCGAGATCGGCGTGTGCCTACCCGTGTCCTGGGGAACCGCCGCCAGCGGCACCGCCCCGGCCACGTCGGGGATCCGCCTGCCGAAGAAAACTGAGACCACCGTCACGAGCACATAAAGGGCTCCGCCCAAAGCGGCCAGGAGGCCGCCGATCCCCATGATCCCCAGGAAGAGATACGCTGTGGCCTCTACTGGGGGCTGAAAGGGGGAGCCGGTGAACTGAACGTCCCAGTGGCGGCGGGGGATTGAGTAGGAGCCGGCGGTTGTCATCCCGGCAGACATGATCATGACTCCCAGGCCGAAGGCATAGACCTGGAACGTGGCGAGCTTGGGCCAGACGATGGCCCTTCGCCAGATCAGGGGGACGACGAAGTAGGTCAACCCCATGAACGCCAGGGTCGTGCCGGCCACCACCGTGCCGTGGAAGTGGCCCGGGATCCGAAGCGTGTTGTGGGAGATGATGTTGACCTGCTCGGCGCCGAAGGTGACGCCGGTGATCCCGCCGAGGAAGCCGAAGAGAGTGAGAGAGAGGACCAGCGCGGCGAACCCCGGGTTGCCCCACGGGGCCTTGGCGAGCCACTCGAAGAGCCCCTTGGTGAGCCCTTTCCTCCTCTGCGCCACCTCCACAGAGGCCGGCACTGTCATGCCGTGGATCATGCTCGCGAGGACCGCGAGGTACATCCCATAGGAGGTGTTCCACACCTTCCACGCGGGTGAGAGGCCGGGGTCCACCAGCAGGTGGTGGGCCGAGGCTAGGTTGATGAAGAGGATGTAGAGGAGGAAGGCCGTCCGGCAGACCTTCTCGTTGATAGGGATGGCGCCGACGGTCAGCGTCGCCAGCAGATACCAGACGGCAACCATGGCAGTCACGTTGATCTGCTGGGAGGGATGGCCCAGGCCCCAGAAGACGAGCCTGTACATCTCGGGGTCGATGTTCTGAACGATCCCCAGCGACCAGAGCCAGGTGGGGATGTAGATAATGGCTCCGTGGGCCAGCGTCACGATGGCGATGATCGCAGCCGTGGCTGCGCCGAAGGTGACGAGTGAGATCGAGCCCTCGTAGGTCTTCTCGGCTTTGGCGACGACGAGCGTCGCAAAGAAGTTCAGAACCCCGATCAGGGCGCCAACGGCGAAGAGTATCCACCCCAGATAGAAGTACGACACCGCCCTCATCGGGACGTAGGAGGTGAACATGACGTCCGCCCCTCCCTTGAGGATCGCGATGTCGATCAGGAGGGACCCTGCCACCATCAGGAAGAAGCCGACCCACCCGATGCGGGGCCACGCCACCCGGCTCCCGAGAAGAATCGGGGCGGCGAAGTAGAGGATCGCGATCTCAAAGAAGATGATCCAGAAGATCAGCATGTTGATGCCGTGGAAGGTGAGGGCGCGGTAGTAGTACGTGGGGTCGAGGAGATGGACTGCGGGCCAGCGGGTCAGGAGGACCAGAAGGGCTGCGATCCCTCCGAAGAGGATCGAGAGGACCCCCGCCACAGCATGGACCTTGATGAGACGCTCGGCCTGGTTATGGACCTTGAGTCCCGTGTGAGCGCAGGTGCGAAAAACCGCTGTCATAGGCCTCCTCCCCTTTTACTCCACGATGATCTTGCCGACCATCTGGTGGTGGCCGATCCCGCAGAACTCGTTGCAGACCACGTAGAACTCCCCCGAGGTGGTGGGCGTCACGGTGAGCACGTAGTCATACCCGGGGAGAACCATGAAGTTCAGGTTGAGAGGGAAGATCGAGAAGCCGTGGACGAGATCCATCGAGGAGAGGTGGAGGCGGTAGGTCTGCCCCTTTTTCAGCTTGAGGATGGGCGACCACTGCCAGAGCCTCCCCAGCACGTAGACGTCCTCCTTCGGGTCCGGGGCGACTACCGGGATCCCCTTCTCCTCGCCGACCTTCGCCTTCTGGACGAACGCGTCCACCTTCGCCTGGTACGCGGCGGCGGTGGTCCGGTAGGTCTCGAAGGACGGGTTCTGCCCTCCCTTGATGTGCCACAGAGGCATCATGGCGAAGAGGATCAGGCACCAGAGGAGGGCGATACCGACCCAGAGCTTCTCGCTCGGATCAACCTTCTTCCACCACACCCCCTTCAGCGTTTGGATGCTCATAGCGTCCCCTCCTTCACCTGGGGCGGGCGCCCGGTGCGCAGCACACGCCCGCCCCCGCCGGTGTCGTCCGCTTCGTGTCTCCCATGCGCGATCTCCGGTCCTGCCAGTGCGCCGCGGCCATCACCGTCCTCGCCGTCACTTCGCTAGGGGGATGCTCGCTATCTCGAGGAGCCCCCAGATCGTGTAAAAGACCACGGGAACCACAATCCCCAAGATGAGCAGGAAAAAGATGTTGTCCATGATGACCTGGGCCAACGGGATCTTCTCTTTCGGCTCTTCCCTGTCCGCCATGGCATACCCTCCCGTTGAAGTGGATGGTTTTTTCCGGTTTGCTCTCAGCCTAGGCGAGGTTGCGCCGAGAGGTTATGACGTAGGTCATACCTGGGGGGAACGCCGGGGAACCAGGATGGCTCCGCCCTACTCAGGGGCCACGGCCATGCCAAGCTGCCGGGCAGCGAATCAGAGGGTCTGAGTAGTTGAGTTGTTGCGTTGGGGCCCTACCGCGGAGGCGTGCCGGGTTTGTATCCCTCCGTCCGGAACAGGCCGACAGCCCCCTTGTAGGCGCGCGCGATGGCGTGGTCCACGAACGCGTAGTCCCCTTCCTCCCTCACCATGAATTCGACGATGGCCCCGTTGCCCGGCCCGACCTCGAACGTCTGGAGGCCGCCGAGCCGGTTCTCCG
>CAZXPE010000115.1:0-7036 GCA_964642915.1 uncultured bacterium
TCTCAAGAGACCGGGCTTCGGGGCCGAGTGCCAGTAGCGGCTTCACGTCAGAGGCGGTGACTTCCGCCCCCAAGGCTCTGAGGAGGCGGCAGGCGGCGATGCCGCTCCTGGCGAGCCCGACGACCGAGACTTTCCGCCCGTTGAGCCACCCCCTGAACGCTTCCCCTCTGACTGCTTCCTGTTCTGTCATGAGCATCGTTCTACCTGAGCTTGAGTGTCGTGAGGGCGAGGAGCGCCAGCACAAAAGAGATGATCCAGAAGCGGACGATGATCCTGGGCTCCGGCCATCCTGCCAGCTCGTAGTGGTGGTGGAGCGGCGCCATACGGAAAATCCGCCTCCCGGTAAGCTTGAACGAGGCGACCTGAAGGATCACCGATCCGGCCTCCACCACGTAGAGGCCGCCGATCAAGGGAAGAAGAAGCTCGGCCTTGGTCAGGACCGCCAGGGTGCCGATGGCGCCGCCCAGCGCCAGAGAGCCCACGTCCCCCATAAAGACCTGAGCCGGATAGGTGTTGAACCAGAGGAATCCGAGGCTCGCCCCCACCAGGGCGCCGCAGAAGATCGTCAGTTCGCCGGCGCCCTTGACGTTCAGGATCCTCAAGTAGTCGGCGGCCTTGAAGTTGCCGGTGAGATAGGCGATCACAGCGAAGGCGCCGCCGGCCATGATCACGGGACCGACGGCCAGGCCGTCCAGCCCGTCGGTCAGGTTTACGGCGTTGGACGCACCGACCACCACGAGGATCGCGAGGGGGATCCAGAGCCACCCCAGGAGGATCAGCCACCCTTTGAAGAAAGGAATCGCCAGGAACGTGGAGAAGCCGGAGGGGGGATAGAAGTAGAGCGAGCCGAGCAAGATACCTATCAGCAGTATCTGGAGGCCGAACTTCCGGCCGGCTGAGATCCCCTTCCGGGTGCGGAGTTTCCTCCAGTCGTCCATGAGGCCGATCATCCCGAGCCCGGCTGTGGCGAGAACGATTGTCCAGACGTAGCGGTTCCTGAGATTCGCCCAGAGAAGAGTGGAGAGCAGGATCGCCCCCAGAATGATCAATCCCCCCATGGTCGGGGTCCCGGCCTTGGCCCTGTGGCGCTCCGGCGTGTCCTCCCTGATCGTTTCTCTCCCAACCTGGAGGCGCTTGAGCTTCCTGATGAGCCACGGTCCCAGAATAAAGGAGATCGCCATCGCCGTGACGGTCGCCATCGCCGTCCGGAACGTGATATATCTGAAAACGTTGAAGACGATATGTTCCTTGGCCAGGGGAACGAGAAGGTGGTAGAGCATCCCTCATCCCCTTTCTCCTGTGCCTTCCTCACCCCACCTGGCGCAGAGCGCGTCTGCCACCCGCTCCATTCTCATCCCCCGCGAGCCTTTGACGAGGAGGACATCCCCGGGCACGAGCCGCTTGAGGAGGAGCGCCACAGCGTCCTCGACAGTCCCGACGTTGTGGCTTTCGAGGATCCCGGCCGCGCGGGCGGCCAGCGCGGTCCAGCGCGCCATCGGTCCCAGGCAGACCAACTCAGCCACGCCGACGGCTGCCGCCTCACGCCCCACCTCTTCGTGCGCCTCCCGGGCGATCCGGCCGAGCTCAAGCATGTCCCCCAGAGCCACCACCATCCTCGCCCCGCCCGACACCTCTGCCAGGGTGGCGAGGGCCGAGCGCACAGAGGCAGGGTTGGCGTTGTAGCTATCGTCCAGGATTCTGATCTGTCCCGCCGGCCTCCAGACCAGGCGCCCGGGGGCCGGCCGCGCTGACTCAAGCCCGGCGACGATCTCGTCGAGAGAAAACCCGAGAGCGACGCCAACTGAGGCAGCGGCCAGGGCGTTGGTCACGTTGTGCCTGCCGAGGAACTGAAGCTCGACCCGGGAGATGCCGTCGCCTGAGAGGAGAGAGAAGACGAGCCTGCCTGATTCGTAACCGATCTCTCCTTCAGCGCGCACGCGGGCTCCGGGCGACGCCCCGTAGGTGATCACCGTCCCCCGGGCCTCCCGAGCCATCTCCAGGACCAGGGGATCGTCGGCGTTCAAGATCACAAACCCCGAGGATGGGATCGCGGCGACCAGCGCCGCCTTCTCCCTCTGGACCCCCTCGAGCGAGCCCAGAAACTCGGTGTGGACAGAAGCGACGGTCGTCACCACTCCCACCGTGGGCCTGGCGATCCGAGCCAACTGTTCGATCTCCCCCGGGTGATTGGTACCGAGCTCGACGACGGCGGCCCGGTGCTCTGGACGGATCCCGAGGAGAGTGAGCGGCACTCCCCACTGGTTGTTGAAGCTCCTGTCGGGCTTGAGCACACTCCACCGCATCCCGAGGACCGCGGCTGTCATCTCCTTCGTCGTCGTCTTCCCGTTGGAACCGGTCACCGCGACGACGGGAATGTCAAAGCGGCTCCGATGGAACGCCGCGAGCCGGCCCATGGCCAGGGTCGTGTCGTCCACCAGGATGACCGGGACGTGGGGAGGCGGATCATCGGAGAGCGAGTGGACGACCATGGCAGAGGCGCCGCGGGAGGCGGCGTCAGCGAGAAACTCGTGACCGTCCAGGCGAGAGCCGCGGATCGCGAAGAACGCCTCACCGACCCTGAGGCTCCGGCTGTCGATGGAGACCCCCGAGACCGGGAGCCCAAGGTCGCCCCCGATCAGGGTCCCCTGAGTGGCCTTGACCACGTCCCGCACTGTGAATAGCGGCATATTCCTCCTTATGGCCGGCGCTCCATGAGTATCTCTCTCGCCACGTCGCGGTCGTCAAAGGGGAGCAGTTCTGAGCCGATGATCTGGTAGGCCTCGTGGCCCTTGCCGGCGATTACGACCACGTCGCCGGGCCCGGCTTGCTCGAGGGCATCTCGGATGGCGGCGCGTCTGTCCTGAATCATAACATGGCGTCCTGGGCCCGGCGAGGCGCTCCGGACTCCTTCCTCGATGGCTCTCATGATCGCCACGGGATCCTCGCTCCTCGGGTTATCCGAGGTGATCCAGACCCTGTCAGCCAGCCGCGCTGCGATCTCGCCCATGAGCGGACGCTTCGTCCTGTCGCGGTCGCCACCACAGCCGAAGACGACTGAGAGGCGGCCGCGGGCGAGCTTCCTCGCTGTGGCCAGGACGCGCTCCAGGGCGTCGGGGGTGTGGGCATAGTCCACGACGACCAGGAAAGGTTGCCCTGCCTCGACCCGCTCGAAGCGCCCCGGCACTGCGGTGACCGACTCAAGGGCCCGAGCGATCGCCGACGGTGCCACGCCGAGGACGACCCCGACCCCCGAGGCGGCCAGAAGATTCATCACGTTGTGATCGCCGACGAGGGGCGAGGCCAGGTTGAAATCTCCCCGAGGAGTTTCCACCCTCATCCTGACCCCGCCGAGATCAGAGACGAACTCCAGCGGGCGAACTTCAGCCTCGGGACCGAGGCCGTAGGTGACCACCCTGAGCCCGAGCCCCTCAACCATGGAGCGGCCCGCCGGGTCGTCGATGTTCACCACCGCGCTACGATGGGGTTTGGGCGACGCTGCGAGGAGGGTGAAGAGGCGCGCCTTGGCCTCGCGGTAGGCCTCCAGGGTCCCGTGAAAGTCGAGATGGTCCTGGGTGAGGTTGGTGAACACCGCTACGTCGAAGGCGATCCCGTCAACTCTATAAAGCGCCAGAGCGTGGGAGGAGACCTCCATGGTCACGCCTTTGACGCCGGACTCGGCCATGCGGGCCAGGAGCGCCTGAAGCTCAAGGGCCTCCGGCGTGGTCTGGCCGGCCTGAAGCCACTCCTCGCCCACACGGTACTGAATCGTCCCCACGAGGCCGGTCAACACTCCCGTCTCGCGGAGGAGGGCGTCAACGAGGTAAGAGGTCGTCGTCTTCCCGTTGGTCCCCGTAATCCCAACGACGGTCAGCGCGACAGATGGGTGGCCGAAGTAGGCGTCTGAGAGCCGCGCCAGCGCCTCACGGCTCGACGGAACCAGGAGCCTCCCTACGTCGCTTCCGGGAAGCGGATCCTCTCCCTCTGCCACCACGACGCTGGCCCCCCGGCTCAGGGCCTCCGAGATGAACTCGCGGCCATCCACCTTGAGCCCGGGGACGGCGACGAAGAGATGGCCGGGCGCCACCTTCCGAGAATCGTAGGCAAGCCCCGTCACCGCTTCGGGGAGAGACCCCTTCACCACTCTGTCAGGCAGCGCCTCGATCAATCGCGCCATCTTAACAGCATTCCCCATTCCGCATTTATAGCCTGCCGGTCGGCGGAGCCAGCTCAAGCCGGCAGACCGTCCCTGTCTGAAGCTCGTCGCCTGAGGCCGGCCACTGGGCCACCACAACACCGCGCCCTTTCACCTCCACCGGAACATCGAAAAAGGCCAGAGTCGCCAGCGCCTCTCTCAGGCTCCGCCCCACCAGGTTCGGCATCCGCTGAGCGCCGGGCCCCTCATCATCGAGCGGCGCGAGGGCGACTCCGGTGGCCCGCGCCACCCCAGGCGTTGACCGCTCGGCGCGGGGAGACGGCGCCTGGGCGGGAGACGAGACGACCTGGACCGGCGGCGCATCCTTCGGAGGCACGTCCATGGAGCGGAGAATTTCTCTCCCGATCGCAGAAAAGATAGGGGCCGCGGCTTCGCTCCCCCACCGCTCGCTCTTGGGTTCGTCGAGGAGCACCAGCATCGTGATTCGCGGGTCGTCAGCGGGGGTGAATCCTACGAACGAAAGGACTCCCGGGGCCTTCGAGTACCGCTTGGTGAGCGGGTTCATCTTCTGAGCCGTCCCCGTCTTGCCGGCGACGTCATAGCCGGGGATGGCTGCGTTTCTCCCCGTCCCGTCGCTCACGACACGAGTCATGATCTCAGTGAGGGTCCGGGCGGTCCGTTGCGAGATCACCCTGCGCACCGCCCTCGGCTCGAAGCGCTCGGCCTCCCGGCCCGCACCGTCCTGGAGCGCTCGGACGATACGGGGCTGCATGAGGAGCCCTCCATTGGCCACGGCGCTGAAGGCGGCGACGATTTGGAGCGCCGTCACCGAGACCTCCTGGCCGATTGATATCGTCGCCAGCGAGAGCCCGGACCAGCGCTCAGGAGACCACACCCGGCCGCGGCTCTCCCCGGGGAGGCCGACCCCGGTGAGACTCCCGAAACCGAAAGCGGTGACGTAACGGTAATACCTCTCCTTACCGAGCGCCAGCCCAACCTTGATGGCGCCAACGTTCGAGGAGTTCTGGAGGACTTCTGAAAGGGTGAGCCATCCGTAACTCTTCCAGTCGTGGATGACATGGCTCGCCACAGTGATCTGTCCGCCCTCACCGTAGAAGCGGTCAGTCGGGCTCACCACCCCCTCCTCCAGCGCCGCGGCTGCCAGGATCGCTTTGAACGTGGAGCCCGGCTCAAACGGGTCCGTCACGGCTCGGTTCCTCCACTCGTTCCCCGTGGCCGTGGCGAAGCTGTTCGGGTTGAACGTTGGGCGAACCGCCAGAGCCAGAACCTCTCCGGTCCGGGGATCCTGGACCACCGCGACCGCCGACTTCGCCTGGGTCCTGCGCCACGCTGCTTCCACTTCCCTTTCGGCCACATATTGAATCGTCGAGTCAAGCGTGAGGACTACGCCCTGCCCCGGGACCGACTGCCTGAGAACAACCGGCGACCCGGTGGTCTTTCGCCCGAGAGCGTCCCGACCCACCAGAGCGGCTCCCGCCCTTCCTGCCAGGTGGCTCTCGTAGGCCTGCTCGATTCCTTCGAGCCCCTTGCCGTCCACTCCCGTGAACCCGAGCGCGTGGGCCGCCAGCTCCCGGTTCGGGTAGAGGCGAAGACTTTCCTGGACGAAGCCGAGTCCTGGCGCCTTGAGCGCCTTGATCGCCTGGGAGGCGGCGGGAGGGAGCTTGCGTTTCACCCAGACGAATGAACGTTCGGCCGTGAGCTTCTTCTGGATCTCGTCCTTCGGCTCCTTGAGGATTTCAGCCAGGGTCCAGGAGAGCGCTTCGGTATCCTCGATACGGCCGGGCTCGGCAAAGAGCGACTCGGCAGGGCCGCTGACAGCGAGCGAGTGGCCCGTCCGGTCAACAATCGGGCCGCGCTTAGAACGGAGGGGGATCGTCTTGGAGTGCTGGCGCTCAGCCAAGCGCAGGAGGTCCTCGTGCTTTACGATCTGGATGTAGGCAAGACGGCCGACGAGAAGGAGGATGACGGAGGCGAAGAAACCGGTGAGAATGAGCGTCCTGGTTCTGAGTGGCGCTCGCCAGGGCTCAGTCATGGAGACCTATTTGGTTTGTACATCGCCAGCGATCCGCTCCTCCCAAGCGGTCCGAACGACGTCAGTGGTTTCGGCGCCGCTCCCGCCCACATACTCCCGCGCGATACGCACCTGATCCCGGAGCGGGGGCGCCATCCCCAGCTTGACGCGGGCCACGGACTCGATCCGCGCCAGCGAAGAGAGCGTCGCCTGCTCCACCCGAAGCTGACGGTTCAACTCCTCCAGATCGTTTCGAAGCAGTCTCAATTCGTTCAGGCGATAGCTCGCTCTCACCTGATTGACCTTGAATCCCACGACCCCCAGCACCCCTCCGACCAGGCAGGCCGAGAGGCCGAGAGCCGCCGCCATGGACCGGAGTAGCCTCCGATCCCTCTCGCGGTAGAGCCGAGCCGGTTGATTACGCGGCGACACGGTTCCCCTCCACTCGTTCCAGGACTCGGAGCTTGGCGCTCCGGGCCCGAGGATTGGCGACGCGCTCCTCACGGCCAGGGACCACGGGGGCGGGCACAAGCTCCTCATACCCCCGGCCGGCCAGCGAACGGAATGCCCGCTTGACGATCCGATCCTCGCCCGAGTGGAAACTGATCACCCCCAGGCGCCCACCCACAGCGAGGAGGCCCGCGGCGCGGGGAAGCGCGTCGGCCAACGCTCCGATCTCGTCGTTCACAGCCATCCGGAGGGCCTGAAAGGTCCGGGTCGCCACGTGAATCCGGCGCGGCCACGCAGAGCGCGGGACCGCTCCCTTCACCACCCTGACCAGCTCCGCAGTGGTGATGATCGGGCGGACCTTCCTCTGGGCGACGATCCGCCTGGCAATTTTGGTAGCGTGG
>CAZXPE010000116.1:0-6995 GCA_964642915.1 uncultured bacterium
GGCCCCCGGCGCGAGCTTCTGCGCCGGATGGATCTTCTTACGGTGCGGGCCGAGGTGGTCACCGCTCTGGGACGCCTGAAAAGCCCGGCAGCCTGGCCGCTGATCGAGACGGCGCTCTCTCTGAGGCCGTCCTCACGTGATTCAGCCGAAGGGCTCAGATTGAGGGAGCGGAGTTACGAGTTGAGGCGGGCGGCCACGCTGGCGCTGGCGTCGATGCCGGATCCCGGCAGGGTCGGGCGCTGGGTGAAGATTCTGCTCAAAGACCCCGATTCGAAGATCCGAGCCGAGGCAGCGCGCGCAGTGGGTATTCGGGGCGAGCCGCCAGGATTCGGCTGGCTCCGTCCCGCGCTGGGTGACAGAGACCCCGAGGTGAGGTGGGAGACGGCGCGTTCAGTGGGGCTAATCAAGGCGCGGGAAGGGCTGCCCGCCCTGCTTAGCGCCTTGAAAGATCCGGTCCCTCGGGTGGTGATGGAAGCGGCGAGGGCCCTGGGGGCCCTCGGCGATTCCAGGGCCATCGCGCCCCTTGAGCGGTTCAGCGAAAGCGAAGAAGAAGGGCTGAGGGAAGCGGCGGCGGCCGCCCTCGCTCAGCTCAGGCGCTGACCGCCTATTTTTTCTCGCACTGGGCGAAAACTCGCGCTGCCCCTCCCGAGCCTCCGATGTGCTTCAGTGCCCCGACGAAGAGAGCGCAACTTCCCGGCCTGGCTTGAGCCAGAAGATCGGTATTGGCCAGGTTCTCCAGCATCTTCCACCCGCGCTGGAGCCCTCTGACATGTGCGTAGAACGCTCCCTTGCCGAACTGGGGGGCGCCGGCGTTGGCCCCAGTGTCCACCTGGATCTGGTCGGCGCCGAGGCCGTTGATCCTGATCTTCTTCTGGTTCTCGATCTCGATGAGGCGGTCAACCGCGGCCTTTGAGAGGCCGGGGAAGTTGAAGCCGTTGATGTAAGGCCCTTCGAGGCCCGGGCCCGACTGCCAGAAGAACTGGGCCCATCCGGTGTGGATCATGACCCACACCCCGTTGTCGAGTTGGTTGGCAACAGCGTTGATGTCAGCCGCCGTCACCACGTTACCGGAGGCATCGCTGAAGTCGGTCTTCTTCGGGTCGGGGTCAGGCTTGCCTCCGTTCTTGGCCAGCTCAGCTTGAACGCGGCGGCTCACGTCGATCAGCACCACGCGGCCTGTCAGGTCCTTTTCCGAAAGCTGGTCCGTAGTCCTGCGGTCAGGCGCTGTCGTCTCGAGACTCTCGGGCTTGTTCATGAAGTGGGTAGGGGCGTCGAGGTGGGTGCCGTGGTGCTCTCCCAGGATGATCCGGTTCATGAGGAAGTGGCCGTCTCCCGTCGGGAAGTTGGGAAGGCCCACCAGGACAGCCTGTGAGCTGAACGACGCGATGGGGCGGCTCTTGCCGATCGGCCTTGAGAGGTCAGCCTGGCCCACGTCCCCCTGCTGGAAAGTGGGAATCGGATGGGTGAGGTCGATGATGAAATGTTTGGCCTGGGTCCACCCAGGGGTCGTCCACACTGCCACCGACAGGGTCGTGACGGTCGCCAAACGCGCAGCGCGATAGAAAAGACCCTTCATAGGCGCCTCCTTTACGGAACCAGAACCAGCTTGCCGAACTGCTTCCCCTCAGCCAGCATCCGCTGGGCCTCTGCCCCTTCCCTGAGCGTGAAGACGCGGTCCACCACTGGCTTTAGCTTTCCCCTGAAGAGCTGGGCCATCACTTGGTCGAACTCCCGGCGGTTCGACATCGTCGAGCCGAGGATGGAGATCTGCTTCCAGAAAACAATCCTGATGTCAGTCTCTCCGATGGGGCCTGATGTCGCTCCGCAGGTGACCAGCCGTCCCCCTTTGGCCAGGGCGCGGAGTGACCCCTTCCAGGTCGCCGCGCCGACGTTCTCAAGCACGACGTCTACGCCGCGCTTTTCGGTCTTACCGAGGATCACCTTGACCCAGTCTTCCCTGGCGTGGTTGATGCACTCGTCAGCGCCGAGAGCCCTGGCGCGATCGAGCTTCTCGTCGCTCGATGAAGTCACCCAGACGCGGGCCCCGCAGAGCTTTCCGATCTGGACCGCCGCCGATGAGACCCCTCCGCCCACTCCGAGGATGAGGAGGTCCTCGCCGGCCCTGAGAGCGGCGCGTGTGACCAGCATCCGCCACGCCGTCATGTTCACCAGGATGAACGCCGCGGCCCCCTCGTAGCCGATCGAGTCGGGGAGCTTGACGACGTTCCGGCCGTCCACCTTGACGTACTCCGCCAGCCCGCCCTGAGCGTGCTCGCCCAGGATCCCGAAGCTCGTGCAGAGGCTGTCCTCGCCGCGGTAGCAGAACTCGCAGCGGCCGCAGCTCATGTTCGGGTTCACTGCGACCCGGTCGCCGGCCTTTACGCCTTGCGCCTCGGCACCCACCTCAGCCACGTCTCCGGCGATGTCCGAGCCGGTCCAGAACGGAAGGGGGAGCTTGAGACCGGGGAGTCCCTGGCGGATCCAGAGGTCCAGATGGTTCAGGGCCGCTGCCCTCACCCTGACCAGAACCTCTCCTGACCCGATCTTCGGGTCAGGCACGTCCTGATAGTTGAGCTTCTCTATCCCGCCGTGCTCGTTAAACGCCAGCGCTTTCATTCCATTCCCTCTCGCGTGAGATCAGCCGGAACGGCGCGCGCCCCCTGAATATCACAAGGGGCAGGGCATGTCAATTATTGAACGCCTTGATCAGAGCAATCAGGCGGGGGTCGTCGAGCGCCGGCTGGATGTGCCGGTAAAGGCTTACCCGGTCCAGTAACCCTTCGTAGCGCGCCTTGATTTTCACGGCGAGGTCGCCGTAGCTACCGGTGATCGCGTAAGCGTCGAGCATCTCGTCGGTGATGAGTTCTGCCATCCCCTGCCAGTCCCCCTCCACCGATTTCCTGTGGAGCCTTGGCGTCAAGTCCTGCCAGCCGTGGGCGGCAAGCACCGGCTCGTAGGTGCGGGTGGAGGCATAGAAGGCGATCTGCTGCTTGACCGCCAGCTTGGCCTCGGCCAACTCCCTCTCCGTGTCTCCCGTGATGACGAAGACTGAGCTTGCAAGCTGGACGTCGCTCCGATTCCTCCCAGACCTTCCGAGCCCTTCCTCAACAGCGGGGAGCACGTATTCTCTCAGATACCTGGGGCTGTGAAACGGATGGACGTGAAGGCCATCGCATAGCTCTCCTGCCAGCCTGCACATATAACGGTTGACGCCCGCGATAAAGACAGGGACCCTCGGGCTGGCGATCGGGCCCGGGTTGAAGAACGGCGTCATCAGGTCGAAGCGATAAAACTCTCCCCTGAAGTTGAGCTTGGTCCCGTTCTGCCAGCAATCCCAGATGGCGCGGAGCGCCTGAATCACTTCTCTCAGTCGCGGGCCCGGCGCCTCCCACTTAACGGAGAAGCGCCTCTCATTGTGGCCCTTGACCTGGGTGCCGAGCCCCAGGATGAAGCGCCCGTCAGAGGCGGCCTGTAGGTCCCACGCGGTGTGGGCGAGGATCATGGGGCTCCTTGGGAAGGCCACGGCGATGGAGGTGCCGAGTTTTATCCTGGAAGTTGCCGAGGCCGCCACAGCCAGAGGGAGGAACGGGTCGTGCTGAGTTTCTGAGGACCAGAGGCAGTCGAACCCCTTCGCCTCCGCATTACGGGCGTAGTCGGCGATTCCCTTGAGGTCGTGAGTCAGCATTCCGATGTCGAATTTCATCGCTCCTCCACTTTGAAGAGCCTGGCGGCGTTTTTGTAGGCGATCATCTCGGCGACGTCCGGCCTGAATTCGCCGAGGATCCGGCGGGTCCACGCCATCAGCCTGTCGAGCGTGGCAGGCTCGAAGAGGCGCGGGGCCCAGACGTCGATCCCAATCAGGAAGCGGTCGGGCATCTTCTCGATCACCGCCTTCCACCGGTGGTCAAGCGGCCCACTCTCTGTGGCGAGAGCCGGCGTTCTCATGAAGTGCATCCCCGATAGATCGACCATGAGGTTTGGGAGATGCTGGAGGAGCGTTTCGATCCGGCGCGGATCGGCCGAGCCGGCGTGGGCCAGTATCACCGTCGCGCTCCTGCGGGCGTTGAGTGCCCGCCCCAGGCCTTCAGCCAGCCTGTCGTTCAGTTCCGCGTGAATGACGATCGGCGCGTTGTGCTTTGCCGCCGCCTCCAGCACACGACCGAATTCGCCGGTGTCCGGTCTCAGATCTATTTTTCGGGAAGGCTGGCGGACGTGGACCTCCCCCGCAGCCCGGTAACGCCCAGTGGCCAGGAGGCCGTCGAGAGCTTTTGCCTGGTCGGGGTGCAATGGGTCGGGAACAGGCGCTCCCTGGAGAACTTTCTCCGGATAGCGTCTGGCCGCGGCACCGATCCACTCAGCGTCCTGCTTCTGGGCCCCTCCCACCCCGAGGAAAAGAACCCTGGTCACGTTGTGCCTCTCCATGGCTCTGACGTAGGCATCGAGGACCTGGAGGTTAGGCAGGTGGGAGTGGGCGTCTATGATCGGTCCCTGGTAGCCTGCTTGGGCTTTGGCAGGCGCCGCAGCCGGCAAGAACAGAAGCGCGCCGGCTGCCATGAAGATGAGAACCAGGCGGCGGAGGGTCACGCCACGACGCCCTTCTGACGGAGGGCAGCTATATCCTCGGTCGCCATCCCCATCTCCCGGAGGACCTCGTCGGTGTGCTCGCCGCGCGAAGGGCCCGCCCGGCGGATCGTCCCTGGGGTCTCTGACATCTTGATGGCGATGCCGACCTCCCTCACTGTCCCGGCGGTCGGATGCTCCATCTCGACCAGCATCTTTCTCTGGAGGACCTGTGGGTCCTCGAAGACCTCCTCCACGTCGTACACCTTCCCCGCGCAGACGTCGTGCTTGACCAGAAAGTCGTACCACTCGTCCCGCATCCTGGTGCGGATGATCGCCTGGATCTCTTCGCGCGCCCTGACCTCTTCGTCGTTGGCGGCCCTCACGAACTGGTCAGGACTGCGCGCGAAGCGGTAAAGGTCCGGCCGGCCGATGGCCCGGCAGAAGTTCTCCCAGAGCCACGGTTCGGTGCAGGCGATGGTGAGAAGCTTCCCGTCCTTCGTTTCGTAGATGGCGTAGTACGGATAGGAGCCCCCGAGGAACCCCTCGCCGCGCCTGGGGGCGATGCCGTCGCTGAAAAAGAACCTGAGATTGGGCGTGGCGGCGAGAAGGGAGAGGGTCGCGTCGAGGTAGGAGATGTCCACGTGCTGTCCGCGCCCCGTCCGCTCGCGGGCGTAGAGGGCGAGGACGATCCCAAGGGCGCCGTGGAGGCTCGCTCCCCCGTAGTCGGCGACGAGGTTCAGGGGAATCACGGGCTTCCTCTCCGGCTCGCCGATGAGTCCCAACACTCCGGCCAGGGAGAGATAGTTGAGGTCATGAGCAGGGAAATCTCTGTAGGGCCCGTCCTGGCCGAAGCCTGAGAGAGAGCAGTAGACGATGCGGGGGTTCAGGGCCCTGACCGTTTCGTAGTCAGCTCCGAGCCGCTTCATGACTCCGGGGCGGAACCCCTCGACGATGACATCGGCGCTGGCGGCCAGCTTCAGGAAGATCGCCTGACCCTCGTGGCTTTTCATGTTCAGCGCCAGGCTTCTCTTGTTCCGGTTGACGAAGGTGAAGGCAGCGCGGCGCGGGTCGTGCTCAGGCCCCGTCTCGCCGTCCCGCGGCGGCGTCTCGATCTTTAGCACCTCAGCCCCCATGTCGGCGAGCAGCATCCCGCAAAACTCGCCGGGAGGCACGCGCGCCAGCTCGAGGGTCCTGATACCGTCGAGAACTCCCATGGGCGGCTCCTTGATGAGCCATTCGGGATGGTAGTCGTGGCACGCTAGGTTGTCAACGGGTTTCAGGGCTTTGGCACGGTCCCGGATGGGGTAATATGTGGGAGTCAGGAGGGAAATCGTGGGAGATCTGCCTGTCCTGCTCGGGATGATTCTTTTTGTCGTCGGACTCCATTTCCTCTCCCGGCGGTTTGAGCGGCCCACCCTTCCCACCAGCGGAACGACGCCGAGGGCGCGCAGGCGAAGGCTCATCTTCCGGGTTTCGGCCCTCGTCATCCTCCTGAGCCTCGTCGGCCTCGGCGCGACGTACGCGGTCCGCGCAGCGAATCCTGAAAAACGCTTCGCCCGCCACCTGGACCGGGCCGCCGCATATATAGAGAAAAATCAGCTCGACGCGGCAGTGATCGAGCTGAAGCACGGCCTGTCAATCAACCCCGATTACTCGAGAGCGCACTACACGCTGGGCCTCATCTATCTGAGGCGGGGCGAGCAGGGGGCGGCCCAGGCAACGCTGGAGCGGGTCAACGCCCTCGATCCAGCCCATGAGGGAAATGCCGAGGAGCTGGGGCGGCTCTATCTCAGGACAGGCCAGGCGCAGCGGGCGATTGATTTCAGCCGCTCCCTTGAGCGGCGGGATCCGCTCCAGGCCTATCTCCTGGCGGCCCGGGCTCTTCTCCTCAAAGGGGATCTGGACGGGGCAGAACGCTCTCTCGCCTCCGCCCTCAAGGTCAATTCCAGATCGCACCTGGCTTACAGGCTTCGCGGAGACCTGAACGTCCTCCGCCGCCGCCACGATCAAGCGCTCAAAGACTACGAGCAAGCCCTCCTCTTGAACCGCGAGGACTGGCAGACCCATTACGCCATGGGCCGCCTCCTCTACCAGCGAGGCGAGAGGGAGAAGGCCGCCCGCGCCATCAGCGAGGCGGTGAGTCTGAACAGAGGCTTCCCTCCCGCGAGCTATGACCTGGCCCATCTCTACGTCAGGGCTGGGGAGCCTGAAAAGGCGGTGGGAGTTCTTCGGGATTTTGCCGTGGCCGGAGCACGGGCTGGGAACCCTCAGATCCGGGCTGCGCTGCGCGAGACCCCTCGGCAATCTTCACAGCCGCGGGATGACAGACAGCCTCAGCGTGGAGTTGAGGCCGACAGGCTCGCCCGGCTGGAGCTGGCCCGCATCTATCAGGCCATGAACATGCCGGTGGAGGCAGAGCGGACCTACAGACA
>CAZXPE010000117.1:0-6908 GCA_964642915.1 uncultured bacterium
CGGTTCACAGGTCCCGGGTGCATGATCAGGACGTCGGGACGCGCCGCTTTGAGCTTCTCCAGAGAGAGCCCCCAGTAGCGCGAGTACTCCCGAAACGACGGGATTAATCCGGCGGCCATCCGCTCCTGCTGGAGGCGGAGCATCATTATCACGTCGGCCTGGGGGATGACCTCTTCGAGCCGGTGGCTGATTTTGACTCCAAGCTCCTGGATGTAGGGCGGGATGAGAGTGGGAGGCCCTGCCAGAGTCACAGTCATCCCGAGCTTTCTCATCCCGTGGATGTTGGAGCGCGCGACCCGGCTGTGGGCGATGTCCCCCACGATTGCCACTTGGAGCCCCTCCAGGTGGCCCTTCTTCTCCCTGATAGTGAAGAGATCCAGGAGCGCCTGGGTCGGGTGCTCGTGGGATCCGTCCCCAGCGTTGACCACAGAGCAGCCGAGGTGCCGGGCCAGGAGATGGGCTGCGCCTGACGCCCCGTGGCGGACCACCACCACGTCCGGGCTCATCGCCTCGATGTTCCTCGCGGTGTCGAGCAGGCTCTCTCCCTTCACCACGCTCGACCCCGACGAGCTCCAGTTGATTACGTCGGCCGAGAGCCACTTCCCCGCGATCTCGAACGATGTCCGGGTGCGGGTGGAGGGCTCGTAGAAGAGGTTCACCACGGTCTTCCCCCGGAGCGTGGGGACCTTCTTGATCTCGCGGGAGGCGATCTCCTTCATGGAGGATGCGGTGTCGAGGAGCAGCACGATCTCTGACGGCTCAAGCTCCCGGATCGTCAGCAGGTTTTTCTGTTTCCAGCCCATCGCCTCACTCCTCTGCCGGTTCCTGGATCACCACGCGGTCTTCGCCGTCGTGCTCCTTGAGGCGGACCGCCACGATCTCCCCGCGGGAGGTGGGGAGGTTTTTCCCTACGTAATCGGGGCGGATCGGCAGCTCCCTGTGGCCGCGGTCCACCAGCACGGCGAGCTGGATCATCTTGGGCCGCCCCAGGTCGATGATGGCATCGAGAGCTGCCCGGCAAGTGCGCCCCGTGAAGAGGACGTCGTCAACCAGCACCACGGTCTTTCCCTTCACCGGGAACGGGATGTCGGTCTCCTGGACCTGGGGTTGCTCTACCTTGAGCCCCAGGTCGTCCCGGTAGAGGGTGATGTCCAGCGCCCCGACAGAAGGCCTGACGCCTTCGATGGCAGCCACCCGGTCGGCGAGCCGCTGGGCCAGCGTCACTCCACGGGTCCTGAGCCCGACGAAGGCCAGGTCCTGAGTTCCGCCATTTCGTTCCAGGATCTCGTGGGCGATGCGGGTCAGGGCCCGGTCGAGGGCGGGGGCGTCCAGCACCTGGGCTTTTTCTTTGGAGGTCATGGCTGAGCCGGGCAAAAAGAAAACCCCTTCCCGGCTTCGGGAAGGGGTAAGTAAGACGATTGCAGTAGCTTCATCGTTTCTCCTTATGGACCTCTCCGGGCCCACTTAAAGGAGCCATCGCTCTGGAGGATACACGGAGAGCCGTCGATCGTCAAGGAGAATGACGGGATGCGCGAGCGGAGGCGAGCCTCCTCTGCGGGCACCCGCGCCACTTCACGTGGCGCGGGTCGTTGGGGGGGTGATGCCGTAAGCTTTGAGCTTCCGGTAGAGGTGGCTTCGCTCGATCCCCAGCTTCTCAGAGGTCCGGGTCATGTTCCAGTCGTTGGACTGGAGCTCAGCCAGGATGTAGGCCCGCTCGAACGCCTCCCGCGCCTCACGGAGAGGCTTCTCCTTCCCGGCCTCCTCCAACGGAATGACCGGAGTGAGCGGAGGCGGGAGGTGGCCTGGCCTGATCGCGTCGTCCCCCACCATGATGACGAGGCGCTCCACCATGTTCCGAAGCTCCCTGACGTTTCCCGGCCAGTCGTACTGGAGGAAGTATGTCAGGGCCTCTGAAGAGACGGTCTTGGGCCGCTTGCCGTGCTCAGAAGAGAAGACCGACAGGAAGTAGTTTATGAGGAGCGGGATGTCCTCCTTCCTGGCGCGGAGGGGCGGGACCTCGATCGGGATGACGTTGAGGCGGTAGAACAAATCCTCTCGGAATCGACCGTCTTTGATCAGGTCCTGGAGGTTTTTGTTCGAGGCGGCGATGACCCGCACGTCAACCCGGATCGTCTCTTTCCCTCCGACCCGCTCGAAGGTCTGCTCCTCAAGGACGCGGAGGACCTTGGCCTGGGTCTTGAGGCTCATGTCGCCGACCTCGTCGAGGAAAATCGTCCCGCTGTCGGCCATTTCGAACTTTCCCCGGCGGCGGGCCACGGCTCCCGTAAACGCGCCCTTCTCGTGGCCGAACAGCTCAGACTCGATCAGCTCCTCAGGAATCGCCGCGCAGTTGACTTCGACGAACGCTTCGTCCTGCCTGGACGACAGGGCGTGGATTGCCCGAGCCACCAGCTCCTTTCCTGAGCCGTTCTCGCCGTGGATCAACACCCGGCCGTTGGTCGGGGCAGCCACGGCGATCTGGCGCCTGAGCTCCCTGATGGCGGGGCTGTCTCCCACGATCTGCTGCTCCCGCTCCACCTGTTCGCGGAGCTGCCGGTTCTCCCGTTCGAGGCGCGTGTGCTCGAGCGCCCGCGCCACGGTGAGGAGGGTCTTCTCCAGCGAGAGGGGTTTTTCGATGAAGTCGTAGGCCCCGAGCTTGGTGGCCCTCACGGCGGTTTCGATGGTGCCGTGGCCCGAGATCATCACCACCGCCAGCTCCGGCCTGAGCTTCTTGATCTCGGCGAGCGCTTCGAGCCCGTCCATCCCCTCCATCCAGATGTCGAGAAGCACGGCGTCGGGCGGCTCCTCGGAGATCCGGGCGATGGCGTCGGCGCCATTCCCCGCCACCCCAACGCGGTATCCCTCGTCTTCCAGGACGCCTTTGAGAGAGGTCTGAATCGCCTTCTCGTCGTCAACGATCAGGATCTGCTCTTCAGCCACGGCCTCACGACTCCTTCACTACGGCCTGAACGGCGGCCTGGCGACGGACGGGCAGCTCGATGACGAAGCGGCTCCCCCTCGGCCGGTTGTCCTCAACCCAGATCGTTCCCCCGTGATCGAGGACGATCTGGTGGACGATGGGGAGCCCCAGCCCCATTCCTGTGGCCTTGGTAGAGAAGTATGGGAGGAAGAGCTTTTCTTTGTCCTCGGGGGGGATTCCCACCCCGTTGTCGCTGACGATGATCCTCGCGCGCCCGGTCTCAGGGTTCCAGGCCGTCTGCACCGACACCTCGCCCGCCGCGCCGACGGCCTCCACGGCGTTGTCAACCAGATTGAGGGCGGCCCGCTTGATCTGGTCGGGGTCCACTTCCAGAGCGTGGAGATCCGGGGTGAAGGAAGTGGTGAGGACCACTGAGGGATGGGACTCCCGGTAGAGGGCGACTACGCTCTCCAGGAGCCGGTGGATGTCAGTGGGCCTGGGCGCCAGGACCGGCATCCGGGCGAAGCGCGAGAACTCGTCAACGAGCCGCTTGAGTCCCTCGACCTCGTGGATGATGGTGCCGGTGCACTCCTCCAGCAACGCGCGGTCTCCGCTGACCCGGTCGCCGAGCCGGCGGCGGAGGCGCTGGGCTGAGAGCTGGATCGGCGTGAGCGGGTTCTTGATCTCGTGGGCGATCCGCTGGGCCACCTCGCGCCAGGCCGCGAGACGCTGGGCCTTGAGGAGTTCTGTGAAGTCCTCGAAGACGAGCACCACCCCAGCGTACTTCCCGTCGGGTCCCGTGAGGGCAGTCGCCGAGCTTAAGAGGCTGACCGCCTGGCCGTCCCGGCGGAGGTGGATCTCCCGATCGAGAGTCCCCTCCCTTAGCCGGTCCATCCTCTGGATCAGCTCGCCTACCTCGTAGAACTCAGGCCCGCGGAAGATATCTCTGGCCGGGCGGCCCACAACCCCTTCGGCCGGGAGACCGAGCATCTGCGCCGCGGCCCTGTTGACTGTGGTGAGGCGGCCCGCCGAGTCCAGCGAGACGACGCCTGTCGCGACTGCCTGGAGCACGGTCTCGGTGTATCGGCGTCTCCCCTCCAGCTCCGAGTGCTTGGACTGGAGGTCGTCATAGGCCGCCTCGAGCTTCGTTTTGGATTGTTTGAGGTCCGCTGTCATCCTGTTGAAGGAGTCCACCAGAATGCCGATCTCGTCGTCAGCCCTCACCTGGACACGGTAGTTGAGGTTTCCCGCCGCCACCTCGCGAGTTCCTTCTGCTAGAAGCTGGATGGGAACGGTGATGCCCCGGGCCAGATAGAGGCCGAACCACGTCACTGAGAAGACGATGATCAGAGTCATCAGAAGGAAGAGGAGGATGTAGATCCCCTTAATGGGGTTCTTCAGTAGCTTGAGCTGCTTGTACTCCTGGAAGGACTGTGAGATGCCGCGGACGCGCGCCTCCAGCCGCTCCGACACGTGGGTGGAGACGACCAGTGTCCCCAGCGCCTGGCGCCGGTCGCCCGCTCCGCTCCAGATGGGGACCACGGCCTGGATCAGGTCTCCGTTGTCCAGCTCTCTGACGGTGGTCACTTCCTGTCCCCGGAGGCCCTTTTCGAGCTGCTCGGTGTTCACCTCGCGGGTCGGGATTGAAGCCAGCACCGGGTCCTTCACGTGGGCAAGCTCCTGCCCCTTCGCGTTAAAGACCGACAAGGCGGCCAGCCCGAGCTGCTCCTGCTGTTCGACCAGGTACGAGGGCCTCCCGTCGCTCTTCGGCCAGGAGGCGGTCGCGTCCCATGACCCGGGCCATCGCCTGGCCGCGCTTCAGCGTCGCCGCCTCGACCGACTGGTAGTAGGCGCGGGCCACATCCAGCGCCTGGTCCAGGGGGCGCTCCACCTGGGGCTTGAACCATCCCTCGATCGAGGTGTTGATGAAGTTGGAGGCGATGATGAAGATCAGCAGCGCGGGGGTCAGCGCCAGGGAGAGGAAGGCCAGGACCAGCTTGGCCTTGAACTTGGAGCCGAGGACCTTCTGCTGCCGCTCGAAGGAGAGCTTGACGAGATTCCTGAAGAGGAGGACGAGGAGGAGGAGAAAAACGATCAGGTTCAGGTTGAAGAGGGCGAAGACGAGGAGGTTCGAAGCGATGGGGATCTGGGGCGCCCGGATCCCGACCTCGGTCGCCGTGGCGATCACCAGCAGGAGCAGGACCCCGCTGATGATTAAAAGATTGCGCTTGCGGCGCTCCTGTTCTCCCGTCAGCGGCATGACCCACCTTCGGTGGGTGCCCACCAAGGACTGGCCATCATCTGCCATCCGCGCCTTCGGCGCGGGTCCACGGTGTGGGCCATCATTGTCTCCGTCTTACGGTGAGGAGTGAAGAGTCAATCCAGGGGGTCTCTTCAGCTTCACCGATCATCCGGGCGAACCAGGAGTTCGCCCCGCTGCGGGAGATGTCAGCGCGGACGCGCACAAAGTACAGCTCATTCTGGTCCAGCGCCGAGGCCGGTGAGAGCTTGAGCCCCCTGAGATCTGAAGCCACCCGCTGGGCCTCCCGCGCGTCCTTCGTCACATACGGCTCCCGCTTCTCTCCCGCTGTAAAGGCGACCTTGTATTCCTTGGTCACCAGGTTGTAGGTCAACTGCCTCTCGATCAGTCTCTGCTCCACCCGGCGGTCCCCTCCCCTCCAGAATCGCCTGTACTGCCAGAGCTCGACGTTGAAGCGGATGTGGGCGGGGATCCCGCTCTGGAGCCGTTCGTGGAACGCGCGGGGGATCGCGTCCAGGAGCACCACCTCGACCGTCACATCGTAGTCGTTCAGGAAGACGGAGAGATCGCTGATGCGGAGCTCTGCCCCCGCGGGGACCGCTGTGGCGAGCCAGGCGGTCAGAGCGAGGAGGAGCCACCACCGTGACGGAGTTCTCCCAAGCCGGCGCTGCCGGTTCAGTTTGGACAGGGAAGTTGGCGCGGTCATAGATCAGATGGGCTATTATAGCGCCATGGCAAGAGAGGAGGAAGTGCCCAGGCAGGCCTCATTCTTGACGGCCCCGGGACCAGATGGGATAATGCGGCTCCCGGGCGGATAGCTCAGTTGGGAGAGCGCAGCCCTTACAAGGCTGAGGTCGCAGGATCGAAACCTGCTCCGCCCACCACCGAACAATCAAGAATCACGATGGAATCGCGACTGGTCCTAACCGGCTACCGCGTGATTCTCGAGGCCCTGGAGTCCCTGGACCTGCCCGCCCACCTCGGCTCCACCCTTCGCGGCGCCTTCGGCCACGCCTTCAGGCGCCTGGCCTGTCCTGCCAGGGGTGAGGGGCGCTGTCCGATCCCCGAGACGTGCCCCTATCACCTGATCTTTGAGACCCGGCTCCCGCCTGACGCCACCGCTCTCCGCAGTTATGACGAGATCCCGCGCCCCTTCGTCATCGCCGCCCCGCCCGCCGCGGCGCGCGAATACCCGGCGGGGAGCGAGGTGAGCTTCGACCTCACCCTCATCGGCCGTGCCCGCCAGTTCTTTCCCTACTTCGTCGTGACGTTTCGGGAGGTGGAAAGTCTTGGCCGCGGCCGCCGGCCCGTCCGCCTTCGCCGGATCGACGCCGCTCACCCGTTGACGGAAGAGGTCCAGAACGTCTATAGTGCTGAGCACAATTTGGTTCGAGCCCACGATCTCTCCCTTTCGCTGGAGGAATGTGTGAGCGCCTCACCCCCTCGCTGGGTTCGGGTTCAGTTCCTCACCCCGGCCCGCCTCAAGCACGAAGGGGACTTTGCCCGGCGCCCCGAGTTCCACGTGCTCTTCCGCGCCCTGCTCCGCCGCCTCTCATCCCTGGCCCTGTTTCACTGTGACCAGCGGCTCGACGTGGACTACCGTTGGTTGATCGACCAGGCGAAGAGCGTGAAGCTCGCCAAGGACGAAACCCGCTGGGAGGAGTGGGCGCGCTACTCTTCGCGCCAGGATCGGCGCATGGAGTGGGGAGGCATCACCGGCGCCGCCAT
>CAZXPE010000118.1:0-2255 GCA_964642915.1 uncultured bacterium
TGGCGAGATTGAGCACACCGGTGGTGTTGATGTCGCCGACGATCCTGCCGTACTTCGCCTCGAGGTAGTCCATCTGCTTGACCATCTCTTTCATCGGGGAGGCGTTCATGACGTCCGGCACCTCGAGGCGCATGACGGCGTCATCGTCCAGGTTGAGCGGGTTGGCCCAGGGGAGCTTGTCCTTCTCCATGACGATTTCGCAGCCGAAGACCGCCGGCAGCATCACCATCCCATAGGTGATCAGAGGCTTGGGAGGGGGGTCGGGGTGCCCGAGCCCGTACTCGCCGAACTTCTCGTAGAGCTTCTGGGCCATGACCCTCTGAGCCTCCACGCGGGTCTCGGGGTCGGCGTAATACTTCTCGTCGAAAGAGATGCCGTAGTTGGAGTACCAGTAGTCGGGGTAGAAACCCACAGCGAGCCTGATGGTCTTGTCTTTGGGCCTCTCTTGAGCCATGTCAGCCTCCCCCGCGCCGTCAGAGCCGTATCGAGAACTCCAAAACTTCGCTAGTTTGGCCACTCCGCCAAAAGAATATCCACACCTTGTCATACAAAAACTTTGTTCTCCCGGAACATTATTTTGATCGCAACGCGACCCGCCTGGAGGGGGCCGGGGTTAAGGAGCGGCTAGACCGGGAGGGAGGAGGAGCCCGAGGAGATAGCCAATCAGAGCTGCGGCCGCGGCGACGGCAAGAAACTCCAGCCCTGAGAGGAGCCGGGCGGTGCGGGCGAAGAACGCTTTCATCACACCGACACCGAAGAGGGAGATGGCAGTGAGGAGAACGGCGCTCACGAGGGCCAGATAGTCAGACGCGAAAACGTAGGGAGCCAGCGGGATCGCAGCCCCAAGGGTGAAAGAGGCCCCCATGAGTAACGCCGCTGAGAGGGGGACCCGCTCGGCAGCCCCCCCAACCCCGAGCACTTTTTCCCTGAAAGTCTTGAGAAACGCCTGCCGCTCCTCTGATATCAGAGCCACAACCCGGTAGGCCCTGTCACGGGGGAGGCCATCGGCTTCAAGCGCGTGGAGGAGCGACTCCTGAGCGAGGTACGGCTCTTCGGCGTGGCGGGCGGCCTCTGCCCTGACTTGCCCCTCCACAACCTCCTGCTCGGCCTTGGTGGAGAGGTAGGCGCCGGCTGCCATGGAGAACGCCCCCGCAATCATCTGGACGATCCCCGCCAGGAGGACGAGGCGCGAGTCCTGGGTCGCCCCGTGGACCCCCGCGACGAACCCCACAGTGGAGATCAGGCCGTCCTGGGCCCCGAAGACCACCTCGCGGATCTGGCTGAGCCAGCGGATCTCCTCCCGCTTGTTCTCGGAGCCGCCCACGGCTCACCCTCCGGTGGGCTCGCCGGGCTTCCAATCAGCGGGGCACTGGCGTCCGGTTTTGAGAGCGCGCAGGACCCGAAGGGTTTCCTCGATGCTCCGCCCCACGTTATTTGAGGAGACGATCGCGTACTCCACTCGCCCATCAGGCGAGAGGATGTAAGTCCCCCTCCGGGCCCGGCGTGACTCTTCGTCCAGGACGTCATAGAGCCGGCAGACCTCCCGCGACTCGTCAGAGAGGAGAGGATAGGCGACTCCGCCAAGCTCCTTCACCCACTCCAGGTGGAGCGAGGGGGGGTCCACGCTGATCCCCCAGACCTCAGTCCCCTCGCCCTTGAACTCGGAGTGGTGAGAGTGAAATCCCATGACCTCGGTGGGGCAGACGAAAGAGAAATCGGCGGGGTAGAAGAAGAGGACCACCCACCGCCCCTTGAGGCTCTTCAGGCGATAGGTCTCCACGCGCCCTTCGCTGACGCCGGGGAGAGAAAAGTCAGGGGCAACTGAGCCGACTCGAACCATTCACTCTCCTCCCGGCCTGTAGAAGACCAGGCCGTCGAGAAGCTTGGGATATAAGTGAGTGGATTTCTGGGGGAGCAGCTCCCCCGCTCTTACCACAGCCTGAAGCTCTTCAGGGGTTGTGGGAGGAATCAAGAAGGCGGCCTGGTACTTCCCCTTTCTTGCCAGGGCCAGAGCCTCGTCGGCGTTTGCTGTGTAGTCAACGTGGCTCTTAGCCGAGAGCTTCTCCTCAGTGATGTCGAGAAAAGGCTTGAGAAGCCCCTCGTGGAGGACCGACACCACGAGCCGCCGCCACGATGAAGAAGTCCCCGAAGGCCACGGGATCGAGCCTGACGCGCCTTCCCTGAGGGTAAGGAGGCAGGCGGGCTCCGATCCCGCCACGACGGCGACGGCTGGCCGCGACGAGTTCGCTCTCTCC
>CAZXPE010000118.1:2265-6875 GCA_964642915.1 uncultured bacterium
ATCTCGAACCAGCGCCCCGCCTCAGCCAGGAGCTTCTCCAGGCCGAGGCGCTCCACGTTGTGGACCAGGCGGTGGTTGGGGAGGATCGTGAGCCCCGGCGCCTCAAGAGAAAAAAACGCCATGAGCTTCAGGCCCGCGCCGGGCCGGCGGCGGCGATATTCCAGAGCGGTCTCGTAGCGATGGTGGCCGTCTGCGATGATGACAGACCGCCCGGCCATGAGCGCCTGAGAGCGGGCGATGGCTCGCGGGTCGGTGACTCGCCAGAGGCGGTGGGTCTCGCCTTTGAGATCGCGCGCTTCGGCCAAAGGCGCCATGCCGGCCGGAGGCAACGTCGCCTCAAGAAGATCCCCGCTGGGGTCTCCAGCGAGCATGAAGATCAGCCCGATGTCAGCGCCGGTGGCCTCAAGGAGTCTGAGCCTGTCTTCTTTCGGCTTCGGGTGGGTCCTCTCGTGAGGGAGCACCACCCCCTCGGCGTATTCGCTCAGCTCCCCCAGGGCGATGAATCCCCTGCGGGTTATCGTTTCACCCCCGACTCGATACGTCTGGTGGTAAGGATAAATGGCGGGCTCTTGCTCGCGCTCGAAAACCCCCTCGGCAATCCAGTGATCGAGGCGCTCCTTCGCGCGCCGGTATTTGTTCCTCTCCCCGTCGTCACCGGGCTCGTCGCGCCCGAAGGTGATCCTCACCACGTTCCACGGGCTCATTGCGTAGAGCTTCGCCTGAGTCTCCTGATCGATCTGGTCGTAGGGCGGCGCCACAACCGCGGAGAAGTCGGGGACTTTCCCAGGATGATAGCGGTAACCCCGGAACGGCAGGATCCTCACGGGAACTCGATCCCTCCGGGGCCGATCCGGTACTCGACGATCCCGTCCGACATGGTGCTTCCGCGGTGCTTGACCACTGAGAGAAAGCGCCCGAGCCTCTGCCCCACCCGCTCGCTCCCCATCACGAGAACCGTGTTGGCCACAGCCCCCGGGTCCCCTTCAGCCACCTTCCGGCCGAGGAGGTCCTCCAGGCGGGTCTCCTCCGTCGTCAACAGGAGAAGGGTCGTGATCGTCTCGTGGTCGTAGCTGTGGGAGTCGATGAACTCCCGGTGGCGCCACACCGGGAGGCAGATCTCCATCCCCAGCGTCTCGCTCTCGCGGTGGATCACCTTTCGGTATAGCTCGTCGAAGAGGAAGACCTGAATCGACTCAGCGGGCGCGTCGGCGGGCTCCACCCCGTCCACCACCACCCGGCGGCTCCCCTCGCAGAAGTGGAAGTAGCAGAACGGGCGCACCGTATGGAGGGCGCGGTTGTAAGCGGCTTTCCAGCTCCAGTCGAACTCGGGGCCGCCGGGGGTCTGGACCTGGTAGTCCCTGAGCTTCCCCGTCCAGGGCAGCGCGTCCGAGTAGAACGCCTCCATCTCCCCGTCAGGAGGGAACGGATGCGCCATCGGAGCGACGGCGTGGCTCCACCGCCCGAGCCGCCACCCGAAGAGACGCTCGGCGTACTCATGGTGTTGTTGGGAGTCGCCCCGGCCGTTCATGTCCAGGACGAGGCCGGGAACACCGTCGGCCCGGCGGCCGTGGCGAGCGAAGGTGAGGCCCAGGTGGGTCTTGCCGATCCCGGTCGCCCCATAGACCACCGTGAGGGTTCCGGGCAGGAGCCCTCCGCCGAGCATGGCGTCCAGCCTCTGAAGCCCGGTGGAGACTCGCTGGGTCACGGCTACCTTTTGAAGACTCCGAGGAAGCCGCCGAGAAAACCCGCTTCGGCCTCAGCCACCTGTTCCATCTCCCCCGCGTCCAGCCACACTCCGTTACAGGACGTGCAGCGGTCGATCTTAACCTTGCGGTACTCCACCTCCACCAGCTCCATACCGCACTTGGGACAGCGCATGTGGTGGAGATCGCGGAGGCGGCGCCGCTCCTCCTCCTTCATCTGACGCTCACGCTCCTCGGCCGCCTTCTTTTTTTTCTCGTACTCCAGCTTGGCGAAGTACTCCTCTTCTGCGCTCGACGGCTTCTCCGGCGTCACGGCTTCCCTCCTCCGGTGGGATCAGAACAGCAGTGCCCACGATACGGTCCCGCCGCCGTCTTGTCAACCTCACGGCTTGAGCCGGTCGGGAATGCCCTCAGCGTGAAGCCTGCTGCGGGAGAGATCTCAGGAAACCTCAAAACAGTCCACGATCACCTGGGACACTTTCTGATAATGGACATCCGTGGCCAGCAGGCGCAGCCCGTGTTGCATGGCGCTCGCTGCGATCCAGATGTCGTTGGTGGGAATAGGGGTGCCGGCGCGCCAGAGCGAATCGAGGATCGCCGCGTACCTCTCGGCCGTCTCCCCATCAACATTCAGAAGCTTCACGCGCGGCGAGGAGAGAAATGTCCTGATCTCCCGCTCATTCTTCTTCCTGTGCTTCCCCTTAACGAAGCCGGCGAGCAACTCCCCCAGAACGATCGGATTCAGGCAGATCTCCTCAGCCCGCTGAAGCGCAAGCTTGACCTCCGGATGGCCTCTCATAAACGCCGAGTAGGCCGACGTGTCCAGCATGACCCGCGTCATTTCCAGAGGTCCGGATCTATCGCGCGCTGTTGCGCGAGGGTCCTCTCGAACTCCGACGCTTCCTCTCCCGTCCACGATCCGGCCAGCGCGTCCAGATCGTGATGAAGGGGCCACTCCTTCTTCTCTCCGACTCCCAGGCTTTCCTCCAGCAGGCGAATCACCGCTTTGTTCGCGCTCACCCCCTTCTCATGAGCCTTCCGACGGATAATTCGAACCAGCTCCGGGGGAAGATTTCTGAGGGTCACGGCTTTCATCGCTACCTCCCGCGCTGAAGCATATCTTGCATCACTATGATGCAATTCTAGAATCACATGAATCCGGGCGTCAAGGCCGAGCTCTCGCTGCGGAGAGCCGGCCGCGTGAAGTCAGCCGGCGAGGAGGAGAAAGAGCATCCCCCAGGTCACGAAGCCGGCCACGCTCGCGGCGAAGGCGAGGCACTCTAGACGTAAGTCCTGGCTCTTCATCTGTTGAGTAACACGGGCCAACAAAAAAAGACCTCCGTGGCTCAGAACCCTCTCAGGAGGCCCACGACCTTGCCGAGGATCCTGAACCCGCGCTCTCCCGGATGGATCACGATGGGAGACATTGTGGGATGCTCAGGTTTGAGCACGACAGCGTCGCCCTCGCGCTGGAAGCGCTTCACTGTGGCCTCGTCGTCAAGGAGCGCGACGACGATGTCGCCGAGCTGGGCGCTCTCCTGTCTCCTCACCAGCACCAGGTCGCCGTCAACGATGTGGGCCTCGATCATGCTCTCGCCGCGGACTCGGAGCGCGAAAAGCTCCTCGCCTTTCCTTCCCAGCCAGCCGGCGTCGATGGGGAGAGCCCCCTCGCGGTTCTCCTCGGCGAGAAGCGGGGCGCCGGCGGCGATCCGCCCTAGGATCGGAATCTCACGCGACTCGACGGCTGAATCAACGAGGGTCAGAGCCCGCGAAGCGCGCTTGGACGTCGCGCGGCGCTTGAGAGTCCCTTTCCTCTCAAGGGCGCGGAGATGGTCGAAAGCGGCGCGAGGCGTGAACTTGAAGCGCCCGCCGATCTCTCTCACCGTCGGGGGAAGGCCGTAGCGGCGGGTGAAGGAGCGGATGAACCCGAGGATTTCTTTCTGGCGATCAGTCAGCTCTCTCATACTCAACACATGGTAGGAAACAGGTGTTGAGCCTGTCAAGAAAAAAATTATCAGCCGGCGTCCCGCGGCTCGCAGACCGGGCAGGGCTCAAAGCCCGCTTCTCTCGCCTCGGAGACGCGCTTGAAGTAGCTCCGCTCCGTCTCGGGGATCCTTCTGGCCCAGCCGCACTCGCGGGAATGAAAGAGCCGCGATCCCCTCTGGGCCAGAAACGGCTCGCCAGGCTCGGCAACGGCCGCCTCAAAAAGGTCGGGGGCCGAGGCTGAAAGAGATCCGGCGGACGCCTCTACCGTCGCGGCAGGTTCCGGCGCCTCCATCACAGGAGTTGGAACTGGGTCGGGCTCGTTGATTTGTAAATTCGTCTCGATGGTTGAGCGGAACTCGTCGCTCGCCCGCCTGAACTCGCGCATGGCGCGCCCCAGGGCCCGGCCCAGATCAGGGAGCTTCTTCGGGCCGAAGACCAGAAGCGCGATCACGAGGATCAGGATCAGTTCCTGAAAGCCGATGTCAAGCATGGGTCTCTGCGGTTACCCGTTGATCGTACCTGAGAGGAACAGAAACCACAAGGGAACGAGCGGCGTGGCCGCGGTCCCGACCGTGCCGAGCAGGTCGCCCAGCCCACCTCGCAGTCGCCAGAGTTATTCGCGCTGCTTCTGCGCTCGTCGCGATGGGGTTGCGGAGCGGGCCTGTTTGCCGCTAGGATGTGCGCACTGCCGCATGGCTTCGGCGGCGTACCTCCGACGTGGCGAGAACCGAGTCCCGTAACCGGACGCAACAACGGAGTGGCCCACCCGGATTGGCTCGAACCCTTGACAAGCTTGTCAAGGGCGGCGGGCCGAACCGTGCAGCTCTCATACGAAAACCCCTGGCGGCTCGTGGCCGCCAGGGGTCGAAATGACACTTGGTGGCCCCAACGGGATTCGATGACTTTTGTATCGTGGAACTC
>CAZXPE010000119.1:0-6659 GCA_964642915.1 uncultured bacterium
GGGTCGATGGTGTAGGTCCCCCCTCCCACCCTGACCATGTCTCCTCCCTGCCGGTAGTACGGATCCTTGTTAAAGAGATTGTCGGCAACGTCCTCCATGATCGTCTTGATCTCTTCTCCCGTCAACTCTCGTACCCAACTGTTGGGGTACGTCAGGCCGGCGTGGCTGTAAACGTCCTCCAGAGTGATCGCCTGGCCTGGAACGATCGTGACCCCCCAGCGGAAGCCGGGTGAGAAGGCAACCTGAGCGTCGTGGCGCTTGAGAACGGCGTCCAGAATGATCTCGTCGAAGCTTCCGTTGAAGTTCCCCCGCCGGTATAAAAGGCTCTCAGAGACCGCCAGCTTCTCTGATAGTTCAACCTCATGCGGGGATCGGATCTTCCTGATCAGCGAGGCCATCTCAAGGTCCTCAGGAATATACCGGGAGAGAACAGGGATCAGCTTGTAGCGGTAATTGACCAGCCGCCCGCCACGGACATCGAGGTCAAGGCGACTCAAGAATTTCCCGTGGGCCCCCGAGTTGATGACAAGGGTCTTGCCGACGGCGACCGGCTTCGGGACGCCATCGTGGGTGTGGCCGCCGAGAATGGCGTCTATCCCTCTGACCCTCCCGGCCAATTTTAGATCAACATAGAGCCCGTTGTGGCTCAGGAGGACGACGAGGTCCACCTTCTTTACGTCCCTCAGCTCGCTCACCAGCTTCTGGATCCCGTCCTCCTGGATGCCGAAGGTGAGGTCAGGGACGAAGCGCCGGGGATGGGAAATAGGCGTGTAGGGGAACGCCTGGCCGATCACACCGACCTTGACCCCGCCGATCTCTCTGATCGTGTACGGGTGGAAGATGGAGTCGCCCCAGGTCGCATCCTTCACGTTTTGGGCGACAAAGTCGCCCTTAAAGAGGCCTCGTTTCTCACGGTCACCAAAGAACTCCTTCACCCTGTCGATCCCATAGACAAACTCCCAGTGAGGGGCGAAGACATCAACTCCCAACTGGTTGGTCGCTTCCAGCATGTCGAGGCCTCGGCTCCAGAGCGCGGTGGCCGACCCCTGAAGGGTGTCGCCGCCATCAAGCATCAATGTCTTCCCCCGACGCTCTGAGCGAATTCGCTTCACCAGCGTGGCAATATGAGCGTATCCGCCCATCCTTCCGTAGCGGGCCGTCAGCTCGGTGAAGTCGAGATAGGTGTAAGCGTAGGCCTCCTCTGAGCCGCGCTTGAAGCCGTAGGCTTTGAGGAACGCCTCTCCTGTCACGTAGGGGGGCCTCCCCTTCCACTCGCCGACCTCGATCAGTGTGTCGGGCTCACGGTAGTACACAGGCAGGAGCGTCGCGTGGGTGTCGGTTATGTGGAGGAGGGTAACGTCGCCGAGCGCCTCGAAGCCGAGCAAGCGTTCGGGCTTCATCGCCTCAGCGAAAGCGCGCGGAGCCATCGCCGTCGCCCCTCCGGCGACGGTGACGAGCTTGAGAAAATCCCTGCGGGTCACTTCCATGGTCTCAGCCTTCAGCCATCAGCTTCAGGACGCGACTCGGAAAACCGAAGAGCCGGCGTGGACGACATGGGGAAACGGACAGGTCAGAACTTGATCTCGGCGCTTCCCTCGTATTTCTTTCCCGTGGTGTCCATGAAGGTAATCGTGAGCTTTCCTGGCTCGGTCGCCCTCAGCGTGAAGGCAAAGAACGGGTTCTCGCTGACAGCCTGAGTCGTCTCGCCCCTCAGGACCTCCTTCTCGTTGAAGGTCACGACCACAGTGTGGATGAAGTTATAGTTCTTCTCGATGACCTTGTTGTCATTGTCCCTCTGAACGATCTGCATGGGGTGGACCACGAGGCTCCTCACCTTGATGACCTCCCCTCGGGTGATCCTTGAAGGAACTCGGATCCTCACTTGGCCGATCTCTGCCATCAGGTTATCCTCGCTCTCGGTTATATCTGCCGAGCGGGGCTACCCCCCGCAGCCGCCGACAGTGACCTTCACCTCCCGCTTGGCCATCAGGAGCGTCCCGTCGCTCATCTCGGCGATCGCCCGAACGTCAGTGGTCCCGCCGAGGCGGATGTTGGTCCCGATGAACGCCTGGCCGGCGTCAGGAGTGAAGGAGAACTTCGCCGTCATGGGGCGGCGGTTCTTGTCGGCGATGATATAGATGTTCTTGACGTAGCTCTGAGGGGTCATGGGCGCGCTGGCTTCCACAATCACGGGCACCACCGCCCCATTCTCTGCGATCAACGGCGCCTCGATCTTCATCATCGCCGCGCCGTCCTTGATGGGCCGGCCGCCGAAGAGGCGCTTCATGGTGGCCTCCACCTTCTCCTCGGGCTCAGGTTTCCCCGCCTGGGCCAGCGCCATCTCGGGGAGCGCGAACCCGGCCGAGGCCGCCGCAGCAGCGACGCCCAGTGATCCCAGAGCCCTGAGCAGGGCGCGCCTGGTGATCCCTCTGCCTTCCATCGTCAGGCCCATTTGTCATTCCCCCTCTGCGGTGATTTCGTCACTCAACTTCTCCCCCCAAACCGGAGGGCCCAGAAGAACGTGACAGCGCTCAGGACGGCGAAAAAGAGAACTGCCAGGACCAGGGCGGGCTGGAAGCGGCCCAGGGCGGCGATCTTGGCCGCGCCCAATCCCGCTACGAGGAGGCTCGCGGAGGCCATTGTCATGAGAACCATCACTACAGCCCGGCGCACAACATCGGGACGGCGGATCCCCCTCAACTCGATCGCCAGCCCGATCATCCATCCGGAAATCCAGCCCGTGATGGCGCTGAGACTCACCCCAAGCTCTGATGAAAACAACCAGGCCGCAATCGCCGCCCCGATCAGCCCGAGAGCAAAGAGCTTCACCTCAGAGCTGCGGCGCCGGCTTACGCGCCGGCGAGCCGGCAGCCGCCACGATGGAGCCTCGCTTGGAGAACACCACGGCCGCTCCGATCAGGATCACGCACCCTGCCGCCACGAGGCCCCTCACTCCCCAGGAAAGATCGCCGATCACAAAGGGGGCCAGGAGAATCCCGACGAGGTTCATGACCTTGATCATCGGGTTCAGCGCCGGGCCAGCGGTATCCTTGTAGGGATCGCCCACTGTGTCGCCGATCACAGCGGCCTTGTGGGCGGCCGTTCCCTTCCCTCCGAGAAAGCCGTCCTCGATCTTTTTCTTGGCGTTGTCCCAGTTGGCTCCGGTGTTGGCCATATAGACGGCCAGAAGCTGGCCGGTGAGGATGGCGCCGCCGAGGAAGCCCCCCAGTGCCCCGGCTCCGAGAGCGAAGCCGACCAGGATGGGAGAAAAGATGGCGAGGATGGCGGGGCCCATCAGCTCCTTCTGGGCCATGGCCGTCACGATGTCCACACACTTGCCGTAGTCGGGCTTCTCTTTGAAGGTCATGATGCCGGGATGCTCGCGGAACTGGCGGCGGACCTCTTCGACGACTCCGAAGGCGGCGCGTCCCACGGCTTTGATGGCGAAGGCCGAGAAGAGAAACGGCACGGCGCCTCCGATGATGAGCCCCACGAAGACAGTGGGAAGATTGATCTGTATCCCCTTCTCCAGAAGGTGCGCCTCGTCGATGAAGGAACGGAAGAGGCTCACCGCGGCGATGACCGCTGTGGCGATCGCTAACCCTTTGGTGAGCGCTTTGGTCGTGTTGCCGATGGCATCCATCCAGGCGAGGGTGTGGCTGGCTTCTTCGTTGTGGACCCCCCCCATCTCGAAGATGCCGTGGGCGTTGTCGGTGATGGGGCCATAGGTGTCCATGGCCAGGATGAAGCCTGTGGTGGTCAGGAGCCCGAGGCCGGCCAGGGCGACGGCGTAGGCGCCCAGGGCGAGGCTCTCAGGGAAGAGGAGGGCGGAGGCGATGATGGTGCCGCCGATGGTGACGATGGCCCACACGGTGGATTCCATCCCCTCTGCCATGCCCGAGAGGATCACCGTTGCGGGGCCTGTGCGCGTGGAGGTCGCGGTCTCCATGACGGGGCGTTTGTCGGGATGAGTGAAGTAGTTCGTGATCCAGAGCGTCACCAGGGCCAGGACGATCCCCATCGTCGCGGCGATGGCAAAGCGGTAGTCGGCGCTGCCGGTGAGCGGGTCTTTCAGATAGACGGAGTTGACGACGAAGAACCCGATCACGCTGGCGACTGCCGAGACCCAGTAGCCGTTGTTGATGGGACGCATCGGGTCCCTCATGGTCTCCCCCTCTTTGACCCGGACGGCCCAGACGCCGAGGATCGAGGAGAAGACCCCGACGGCCCGAAGGAGGAGCGGGAACATGATGAGCTTGAGCGCATAGGCGCTTGCCGCCGCGCCATACAGGCCGCTGAAGGCCGGGTCGGCCAGGACCCCGGCTGCCAGGATGATGGCGGCCACGAGGGTGACCTCATAGGACTCGAAGACGTCGGCGGCCATGCCGGCGCAGTCCCCGACGTTGTCGCCGACGTTGTCCGCAATGGTGGCCGGGTTTCTGGGATCGTCCTCAGGAATACCGGCCTCGACCTTTCCCACCAGGTCGCCCCCAACGTCGGCGGCCTTCGTAAAGATACCGCCGCCCACGCGCATGAAGAGAGCCGCCAGGCTCCCACCGAAGCCGAAGCCCACCAGGACCTTGGTGGCGTTCTCACGGAAGAGAATGAAGATGATCGTCGCCCCGAGCAGCCCGAAGGCGACGGTAAACATCCCCGAGACGGCCCCCGCCTGGAAGGCCAGCTCCATGGCCTTCTTGAAAGAAGTCAGGGCGGCGGCCGCTGAGCGGACGTTTCCCTTCACGGCGAGCCACATCCCAACGTAGCCGGCCCCGTACGAGGCGGCGACTCCCATGAGGAACGCCAGAGCCACGCCCATGGGGATGTATCGAAGCGCCTCGCCCGCGTCGGCGTAGATCTGCCGGTACATGAGCCAGAGGCCGACGGTGAGCAGGACGACGAAGGGGAACATGGTCTTGACCTGGCGCGCCAGATACGCCATGGATCCTTCCTCGATGGCCTGAGCGACCTCCACCATCTTTGGGGCGCCTGACCCTTGAGCCACGACCTTGCGGACCAGGTACACGCCGTAGACCAGGGCAACGAGGCCCGAGAGGAGAACGAGCCAGAGGATGGTCCACTCAGAGGGACCGAATGCCGGGAGAACGATCTTCGCTTCACTCATGGGGTTGTCCTTCCTCCCTTCAGGTGGAGGTCAGAGCCGGGCCCGGTTGGCGTGAAACCACATAGCTGTCGTCCGATAGACCAGATGGGCGAACTTGGAATAAGGAATATACACCAGAAGAAAGAAAATGAAAACCAGATGGATAAAATAGGTCCAGTAGGCCAGAGGAGGGATTCCCGCCAGCCTGAGCCACGAGGATAGGAACCCCGTGAGGGTCGTCAGGGCCAGCACGCCCACGAAGAGCCAGTCTGAGTAGGTGGTCTTTCCCGCTTTCTCCCCGTCCGCCAGCCGCCGATAGATGAAGATGGCGCAGGCGACGAGCACCACAGCGCCGCTCGCGTACCCGAGGATCTTCACCGGGTGCCAGAGCGGCCAGGGGGTCGGATACCCGAACCCGTAGATCCCGATGCCGACGAAGGTGGTGGTGGCAAACAACCCCAAAAACCCGTAGAAGACCAGGAGGTGGGCGCTATAGAGGTGCGACTTGTGAGTCCTTCTCGTCCCTACGCGGTTCCCCTCGCACTGGCCGAACTTCCGATGCGTGAGGATCAGGTTGGCCGTTTCGATGAGGCCCTTTGCCGGGCCCGCTCCGTTTGGCGAGCCGGACAGTGACAGATCCATCGCCCTCCAGTACCGCAACCCCCCGGCCAGGGCCGCTAAGGCGGCGAGACCGACCGCCAGCATAAAGGCCACCTCGACGTAGATGATGGGGAGAAACTTAGAGAAGACGATCCGGCCCGATGGAAGCGACACGAGGTTCCCCAGCCACCCCAGGATCGAGAGAAAGATCAGCACCGGAACGGCGAAGAGAAACGGAAGTGCCATAGGGCTGTTCACCGCCCTCGCCATGAACCCGGGAACCGCGTAATGGGCGATGCTGTACTCCCTGAGCGCCGCCATAACGTTGGCCGGCTTGGCGTCGCGCGGGCAATAGGCGCTGCAGGTCGCGCACTGGTGGCAGAGCCAGATTGAAGAGTTCGATAGCGCCCGGTCCTTGAGCCCCCACTGGGCCCAGATCATCTCTTTGCGTGGAAACGGGTTGTCCGCCGTGGAGACGGGGCAGACCGACGAGCAGGTTCCACACTGGTAACATGCCGTCAGGTTGCGGGCGTCGAGGCCCAAGATCTGCTGCTTGAACTCCAGATCAGGATTGATCTGTACCGGCCCCGCCACAGGCTCAGAAGCCTTTCATGGGGTTGGGTCCAATGGCTTTGATAGAGTCCACGAACGCGCCGAGGCGAGCGGGCAGCTCCTTGTACTCCGAGATCTCCACCGTCAGCACCTGAGCACGGTCGGGCTCGAGCATGAGCTGGTTGAGCGTCTCCCTCACGTTCTGCATCCGCGTGCCGAGCAGCTCGCTTCCCTTTATGAAGTGGCACTGATAGTCGTCACCCGGCTTGCACCCCATGAGAACCACCCCGTCGTAGCCCTTGGAGAAGGCGTCGGCCACCATTATGACGTTCACCGAGCCAAGACAGCGGACCGGGATCACCCGGATCGAGGCCGGCCACGTCAGGCGGTCGATCCCGGCCATGTC
>CAZXPE010000120.1:0-6641 GCA_964642915.1 uncultured bacterium
CAGCACGCCGCCTTTGCTGGCGGTGTGGGCGATCTGGGGCGTGGCCGCGCCGAGCAGGGCCACGAAGGAGGCGGTGTTGATGATCGAGCCCCCGCCTGCGCGGCGCAGCGCCGGGATGCCGCACTTGCAGCCGAGGAAGACGCCCTTGAGGTTTACGGCCATGGTGAGATCCCAGACCGCCTCCTCCGTGGCCATGGCGTCGTCGTCGGCGCCGTGCATGATGCCGGCGTTGTTGAACAGCACGTTCAATTTGCCATACGTCTCCTCGGCGACGCGCACCATTCGCTCGCAGTCGGCGGCCCTGGAGACGTCGGCGCGGACGTGCATGGCCTCGCCGCCCTGCGCGCGGACCATCGTCACCGTTTCGTTTCCGCCGGCGTCGTTGATATCCACCGCGACGACCTTCGCGCCCTCGCCGGCAAACAGCACGGCGGCCTCTCGCCCGATGCCGCTTCCGGCTCCGGTGATCAACGCGACCTTGTCTGTGAGCCTCATGGATTTCCTCTCTCCGCCGTATGCCGAATCCCGGCCACGCCGAACGCCATCGTGAAACCGGACCCCGTAGCGAGCGCCGGCGAAAGCGCCGGAGGCGTCAGAACGAGACGTGCTTGCCCGCGTCCGCGCAGAGAAGGAGACTCCGGTGGGCGATCAGAGCTCCGTCCGGACCCAGGTGGAACTGGTTGATCTCCAGGTTCAACAGGTCCGTGCGCAGGCTGTCGTAAGGGTCGCGACCCTGGATGAGGCCGTGAAGCTGTTGGAGAAAGTTCTGGTGGGACGAGATCACGACCCGCCGGCCGGAATGCCGGCCCAGCACCTTCTCGAAGAACTGCCGGGCGCGAGCCCGCAAGGCCTCGAAGGATTCGCCGCCCGGGGGATTGAGCGAGTAGCCGACGTGGTCGATCTGCAGATACACGAGCTGCGGGAAGCGCGCTTCGACCTCCGGGCGGGTCAGGCCTTCCATCTGGCCGAAGTGGCGCTCGATGCACAACGGCTCGATGACCATTTGCTCTTGGGAGAGACCGGTGACGATGGCGGCCGTCTCGATCGCCCGCTTGAGCGGCGAGGCGATCACCGCGTCGAAGGGGGTGCCGGCGAAATTCGCGCGGGCCTCTTCGGCCTGCCGTCGCCCCTCCTCAAGGAGCGGCGCGTCGGTGTGGCCGCCGACGCGCTTGTCGCGGTTGAGCTCGGTCAGGCCGTGGCGCAGGGTGGAGATCAGCGTTTCGCCGGGCTGAAGTCGAGGCTGTTCGATCAAAGGGCTGGCCCCTCTCGGTGATGAGACATATTATAATGAGCGATGTCCCGGCCATTCCGGAGCGTGCCGGGGCATCGCGTGACTCTGTGCTGGTGCCGAAGGGGGGACTCGAACCCCCACACCCTTGCGGGCACTAGACCCTGAATCTAGCGCGTCTGCCAATTCCGCCACTTCGGCCCGGAGCGGAAGCCAGGATACCCCTTGAGAGCGAAGGAAGTCAAGGAGACGGCGGGCAATCGGGTGGTGGCCAGAAACCGGCCAGCCACCCATGATTACGACATTATCGAGAGCTATGAGGCAGGTCTCGTCCTCAGGGGGACAGAGGTCAAGTCCCTCAGGGAGGGCAAGATCAGCTTGAGAGAGAGTTTTGCCCGTATCGAGGGGGAGGAGGCGTGGCTCTACGGTTGCCACATCAGCCCTTACAGCCACGGCCACCGCGACAACCCTGATCCGCTCAGGAAGCGAAAGCTTCTGCTCCACCGCTCCGAGATCAACAGGCTCATGGGGAAGACTCAGGAGCGCGGGTTGACCCTGGTCCCGCTTCGGGTATACTTCAAACAGGGGCGGGCAAAGATCGAGGTCGGGCTCGCTAAAGGCAAGAAGCTCCACGACAAGCGCCAGACCCTCAGGGAGCGCGAGGCCCGGCGCGAAATGGACAGAGCCGTCCGAGCCCGCCAGCGCGAGTGACAGCGAAAGGAGGGGGCGACAGGTTTCGACGGGGATCAACGAGGCGCAGGCGGCATCCCGAGGTTCTCTCTCCTCGTAAAACCGAGAGAAACGGTATAGCTGCCGACACTCAGCTAGCTCTGGCGGCCTAACACCCGCCAGCGCCCCGCCGGCCCGAGCCATCAGGGGCCGGAGCCGGGGCGTCATACACTGATGGCTGGCTCTGATCCCGGCCCCGGGGTGAGGAGCGAGACTGAAGGGGCTGGCCGCCCGGTGATCCGGCCGGCGGGAGGGCCGGGCGGCGAGAGATAAAACACCGGCTACGGATGTAGAAGCCTGACGCTGAGGGTTTCCGGACAAGGGTTCAATTCCCTTCGCCTCCACCACATTGCTTCTCCCGGGCTCTTCCGAGCCCGGGAGATTTTTTTTGCCGCCATCCGGCGCGCTGCTAGAATACGCTACACCGATGGTTGTGAAGCGGGTTCTGGCAGGCGGGGTGGCGACGGCGCTTCTTCTGGGCTTCCTCTGGCTCGAAGCGGAGGGAAGGGCCCTCGCCGTGGAAGTCCGGACTGACAAGGAGACTCTCAGGGGCCAGCTCCCTCTGGCCTCAACAGACAATGGGGTGGCCTACCTCTCTCTGAGCCGGCTCGCCGCCCTCCTCAAGATCAAGCCGTCCTGGAGCGCCAGCTCCTCCAGGGCCGTGCTCAATGTCAACGGAAAGGTGGTCCGGCTGATTCGGGATCGTCCCTCGGTTTCAGTCCAGGGCAGGACCATCAAGCTTTCGGCGCCTCCCCGTCTCATCTCCGGCGAATGGATGGTCCCCGAGGAGTTTCTGGATTCGGTCCTGCCCGAGATCTTCCCGGCCGTGAGCGTCACCCCCGTTCGCTCCGCCCCTGTCAAGCAAGCGGGGAAATCTCCCGGGGGCCGGGCAACGATCGCAGACCTCCGCTTTCGCTCCTACCCGTCATTCACGCGGGTGGTGCTTGAGGGGAGCGGCCCGTTCCGCTACCAGGTGGAGCCAGGATCGGCAGAGGCTCTCGTCAGGCTCTCGGGGCTTTCCCTCTCCCGGTCCACGACCCAAGCGGTCGGGGACGGGCTGATCCAAGAGATCCGCCTGGAGAGTTCGAAAGGAGAGGGGATCCTTCGAGTGCTCCTCGCCTCACCGCCCGGAGAGATCAAGAGCGCTACGCTGGAGGACCCGTTTCGCCTGGTACTGGACCTTCACAGGAAGAAAGAGCCGAGGGCGGGAGAGAGCCCCAGGGTCCAGACCCGGCCCCTCAGTCTCATCGTGCTCGACCCCGGCCACGGCGGCCACGACCCCGGAGCGATCGGCCCCAGCGGGCTCCAGGAAAAGGAAGTTGTCCTCGACGTGACCAGGCGGCTGGCCCGGTTGGTAGAGGAAGGACTTGGGGTCAGGGTGCTCATGACCCGCGACGGAGACCATTTCGTGCCTCTGAGGGAGCGGACGTCTTACGCCAACGCCCGGCGCGCCGATCTTTTCGTCTCCATCCACGCCAACGCCCACCGTGCTTCGGTCTCGGAGGGGGTCGAGACCTACTTTCTTTCCTCCGAGGCGACCGACAACGAGGCCCGTCAGGTCGCCGCCATGGAGAACGGCGTCGTCCAGCTCGAGCCCGGATACTCCCAGGAGAAGATGGATTTGCTCAAGACGATCCTCTGGGACCTCGCCCAGTCGGAGTTCCAGGAGGAGTCGAGCCGGTTGGCGGAGACAATACAGGATTCGATGGTCCAGTCGCTCAGGATCCCCACCCGCGGGGTCAAGCAGGCGGGGTTCTACGTCCTGGGCGGAGCGGCCACGCCCGCGGTGCTGGTGGAGATCGGCTTTCTCACCAACCGCAGGGAGGAGCGAAAGCTCAAGGACTCTGACTACCGGGAGCGGATCGCGCGGGCCATCTACGAGGGGCTGGCCGAATACAAGCGACGCTACGACAGGAAAATGGCCGCTCCTCAGTCCGTGGAGGCTTCCCGATGATCCGCCACGACGGGCGGAGGGCCGATCAGCTCCGCCCGATAGCCCTGACCCGCGACTACCTCAAGCACGCTGAGGGATCGGTGCTAGTCGAGTTCGGAGAGACCAAGGTGCTTTGCGCGGCATCGGTGGAAGAGAAGGTGCCGCCGTTCAAAAGAGGGCGGGGGGAGGGGTGGGTCACCGCCGAGTACGCCATGCTCCCGCGTTCCACGCTGACTCGGACTCCGCGAGAGGTCAACCGCACGGGCGGCCGCTCTCAAGAGATCCAGCGGCTCGTTGGCCGCTCGCTCAGGGCCATCGTGGAGATGGGGAAGCTGGGAGAGCGGACGATCTGGGTTGATTGCGACGTGATCCAGGCAGACGGCGGCACCCGCACAGCCTCCATCACCGGGGGGTTCATTGCCATGGCTGACGCGCTAGAGAAACTTGCCCGCGGGGGGCAGCTTCCCGGGCTCCCGATCCGCGACTGCGTGGCTGCAGTGAGCGTGGGCGTCGTCGGCAGAGAAGTCGTTCTCGACCTCGATTACCTCGAGGACTCCTCGGCCCAGGTGGACATGAACGTGGTGATGACCGGCTCAGGGGAGTTCGTGGAGCTGCAGGGCACCGCCGAACAGGTTCCGTTCGGCCCCGAGCGGCTTCAAGAGATGCTGGCTCTCGCGCAGAGCGGAATCCGCGAGCTGATCTCCCTCCAGCGACAGGCCCTGGAGGAGCGCGGGACTCGCACCTTCACCCGCTGAGCCGCTCCTCCAGCCGCCGGCTGACTTCGATCCTAGCAGCGCTCGCCCTTCGTCAGGGAAAAGCGCGCCCTCTCTATTGCCTCTCCCTTCCTCCTGTGTTAGGGTATGCACCGTTCCCTTCGGGCGCTGCGGGTTTCCCCTCCCGGCCCGGGGGGCGTGTCGCTCTCTCTCGTCTCTCTTTTTCAGCCAAGGAAGGCAAAGGATCGGGCCCCGATGGCAAGTTGTCCCGCCCGTAACCTCCCGAGATTTCAAGGGTCTTCATGTTATCCACACCGGTGGATAACCTTGTGTGTAATTTCCTGATCCGCTAGGAGGCCCCGATGCTTGAAGGCCTTTGGACCCGAATGCTCTCGTCGATGGAGGGGAAAGTTCCCGCCGCTGCCCTTGACTCCTGGATACGCCAAAGCCGGCTGCTGGCCGTCGAGGGGAACCACCTCCGCATAGGCGTCCCCAACACTTTCTCCCAAGCGTGGCTCGCAGAGCATCATCTGGATGCGCTCAGAGCTGCCGCCAAGGAGTGTCTCGGGGGCGCCCCCCAGATCTCCCTCGTCGTAGATCGGTCGAGCGTCTCCGCCGGCGTGTCTCGCGAGACCCAAGCCGCTCCCTCGCCGAAGGCGGTGGCCGCCTCCGGGCTCAACCTGAGGTACACCTTCGAGACGTTCGTCGTGGGGCCCTCCAACCAGTTCGCCCAGGCCGCGTGCCTCGCCGTGTCGGAGCACCCCGCCAAAACTTACAACCCGCTCTTCATCTACGGCGGCGTCGGACTGGGGAAGACCCATCTGCTCCATGCCGTCGGGCACGAGATGAGCCGGCTCTTCCCGCAGCTCTCCGTCCTTTACCTCTCCTCGGAGCGGTTCACCAACGACCTCATCAACGCGATCCGCTACGACCGGACGGCTGAGTTCAGGGCAAAATACCGGACCATTGACCTGCTCCTCATCGACGACATTCAGTTCATCTCCGGCAAGGAGAGGACCCAGGAGGAGTTCTTTCACACCTTCAACGACCTCTACGATTCAAAGCGCCAGATCATGGTGTCCAGCGACCGCTCCCCCAAGGACATCACCGAACTCGAAGAGCGGCTGCGGTCCCGGTTCGAGTGGGGGCTCATCGCCGACATCCAGCCGCCCGACTTCGAGACCCGCGTCGCCATCCTGAAGAAAAAGGCCGAGCTGGAGCGCGTGCGCTTTCCCGACGACGTGGCCTTCCTGGTAGCGAGCCGCGTCAAGTCAAACATCAGGGAGCTGGAAGGATCGCTCACCCGGATGATCGCCTTCTGCGCCTTCTCCGGAAGGGAGATGAGCATTGACCTCGCCCAGGAGGTGCTGGCAGACCTCTGGGGAGAAGAGGAAAAGGTCATCACGATCGAGCAGATCCAGCGCAAGGTCTCCGACTTCTTCGGGGTGAAGCTATCCGACATCAAGGCAAGGAACCGGACAAAGACCGTCGCCTTCCCGCGGCAGGTCGCGATGTACCTCTCCCGCCAGCTCACCCACGCCTCCCTCGCCGAGATCGGCCGCACGTTCGGCGGAAAGGACCACACCACGGTCCTTCACGCGACGGGAAAAATCCAGGCTCTCCTCCAGGAAGACCAAAAGCTTAGAAAGCTCCTCGATTCACTTATCCAGGAGATCTCCTTGTGATCACACGTCACCCAACGCTCATCCACAACGTTATTCACGGCCGCTTCCCGCTTTTTCTGTTTTCTATCCCGAACATCCCTTCCTTCCCACAACAAACACAACGACTATTACTCCAACTACTAAGTTTTCATATTTCCAACTAAAACAAATAACAAGTATGATCCCCGGAGGATTTATGGATATCCAGATTGCTCGGGACACGCTTCTCAAGGGGCTTCAGATGGTTCAGAACATCGTCGAGCCGAGGCAGACGCTTCCGGTTCTGGCGAACGTGTTGCTCGAAGCGAGCGGGGATGCAGTTCGAGTGACTGCGACCGATCTTGAAGTCGGCGCCGTGGTTTCGGTGCCGGCGA
>CAZXPE010000121.1:0-6629 GCA_964642915.1 uncultured bacterium
CCTCCGAGTTGGAGCATATCATCCCGCATTGAGATCGGACAACTCTGCGCGAGCGTGAAGCGGGAAAGGGGGGTTGAATGGTGCGGAATCACTTTGCTATAGTGGGGGCCGCTGAACGCTCATTCTACGGGCGGTTCGGCTCTTTCTTATCAACAGCGCGAAGGAGGAACAGGTCCATGGCGAACCCTGAACCTCTCAAAGGGGGCCATCGCGGTCGCCCGCCCTGGCCGGCCGTCCCGCCTCTCACCCCTGATGAAGTCTATGGCAACATCCCTGAGCAGGCCAGGGAGTATCCCAAGTTCCTCGAGGCCCTCGTTCATCCCGACAAAGCGTTCGAAAAGCCCGAGGCCCTGGACCGGATCCGCGTCCTTGACTGCTCCTCCGGAATGATCATCGGCCACTGGTGCTCCTCCATGCTGGCTGAGCTGGGCGCAGAGGTGATCCAGATCGAGCCTCCGGGCGGCGATCCCCTCCGCCGCCTCACCCCGTTCGGGCGGAAGGAGTACATGGTCAAGGACCGGGTGAAGGGAGAGCCCGTTGGACTTCATTTCCTCCACGAGATGAGGAACAAGCTGGCTGTGACTCTCGACCTTTCAAAGAAGGCCGGCCGGGACGTGCTGAAAAAGCTCGTGGCCCACGCTGACGTGCTGATCGAGAACGCTCCCCCGGGCCAATTTGACCGCTGGGGGATCGGTTACCGCCAGCTCTCAAAGCTGAACCCCCGGCTCGTCTACTGCTGGGTGGGCCAGCGCGGCCAGTGGGGGCAGCTCAAGGACAAGCCGGGGATGAAAGACCCCGTGGCCCAGTGCGCCTCGGGGTTCGTTCACGGAACCGGAGACCCGAAAGAGTTCGGCGGCCGGCCGACCCGCTCGGGGATGTGGGTGGCCGACCACGTGGGGGGCACCGCAGCGGCGATGGGAATCGTTGCGGCTTTGATTCACCGCGAGCGCACTTCAGGCAAAGGGCAGTTCATCGAGGCCACGGCGGCTGAGGGGATCATCAGGATCCTCGACTACAACTGGGTCTGGCACGGGATGGACGGGTCGATCCGCCCTCGCTACGGGAACTGGGATCTCGCCATCAACATCTACGCCGTCAACCCGTGCAAGGACGGTCACATGATGGTGGGCGGCGGCCACGACCGCCTCTGGTACCGGATCTGGAGGGCAGTGGGGGACGAAGTCCAGGCGGCCGAGGAGGAGATTATCGCCGACCCCAACCTCAGGAACATCTCAGAGCGGCTGCCCCATACGCGCCAGGTCAAGACCTACACCCTTCTCTGCGAGTGGCTGAAAGACAACACGCGCTCGGAGGCGGAGCGGAAGCTGGTCAGGCAGGAGGTGGCGTCGGGCGGCGTCATGGCGATCCACGAGGTGGCTGAGTACCCGCACTTCAAGTACCGGAAGCAGGTCGAGGAGTTCGACGACCAGCTCTATGGCAAGCTCCTGGTGGGATCGTCGCCTAATCTCGCCGAGAAAATCCCTGCGCGGCTCAAATGGATCGGCCGCCCCGTCGGTCACGACAACGAGGAGGTCTATCGGCGCCTCCTCGGCCTCACCCGCGAAGACTTCGAGCGTCTCGGAAAGCAGGGGGTCATCTGATGGCTGCCGTGAAGAAGGCGAAGAAGAGCGCCCTGAGAGGGAAGGGGGACGGGGGCTTCGAGAGTTATTGCCGCAACACCTTCAACCCTGCCGCCGTCTTCGGCAAGCCCGAGGTCCTGAAAGGCTACCGCGTCCTCTCCTGCACCCAGTACATCCTCGGCCCCTCCTGCGCCAACTACCTGGGGGAGCTGGGCGCCGAGGTCATCAAGATCGAGGCGCCGCGCCGGGGCGAGCCGATGCGCCACTCCACTCCCGGCAACGAGGGGTTCCTCTACCCCCTCTCGCGCTGGGTCCCCCAGTCGGGGACAGGACTGGGGTTCTTCGGGGCGAACTTCAACGAATATTTCATCTCGATGGACTTCCACCGCCACGAGGCCCGGGATCTCATGTACAAGCTCGCGGCGAAGGCCGACGTCGTGGTAGAGAATTTCCGCCCCGGCACCTTCGACCGCTGGGGGATCGGCTACCGCCAGCTCAGGGAGATCAACCCGAGGCTGGTCTATGTCTGGCTCGGGGGGTTCGGCGGGTGGGGTCCCGGGAGGGTGCGCGCGTCGTATGACATCCTCGGCCAGGCCCAGGGCGGCGCCTTTGGGATCACGGGACAGCCGGAAGAGCAGGGCGGCTCTCCCTCCAAGCACACGATCTGGCTGGCCGACTACTGGGGCGGGATGATGGGGGCGCTCCACGCGCTCTCAGCTCTCTACTGGCGCGATAACGTCTCAGGTCAGGGGACGTTCATCGAGTACAGCCAGGTCCACGGCGTCTCCCGCCAGCTCGAGTACGCGCTCCCGCTCTACGGCCGCTGCGGCGTCATCCGCGAGAGGTGGGGGAACTGGGACACCGAGCTGTGCGTTCACGGGATCATCAAGTGCGGGAAGCCGTCGTATCCGAAGTCAGACAATCCTCAGGAGCAGGAAGAGGGGTACATCCTGATCTCAGCTTACGAGGACGCTGACTTCGCGCGGCTCTGCAAGGTGACAGGCCAGGACAGGCTCGCAAGGCTCTACAAGAGCCACGATCTCCGCGTCAAGCCCGAGAGCCAGCGCGAGATCTACCCGGCGCTTGAGGCGTGGGCCAAAGACAAGACCAAGGAGGAGGTGGCCCGAATCATGGACCGGGCCGGGCTCGTGAACCAGCCGGTCTGGAATGCCAGGGAGGTGGCGAGCCATCCTCACTGGCGGGAGCGCGGCTCCATCTCCTGGCTTGACGACCCGACCTACGGCGACCTCCTCTCCCAGGGGCCGGCCTACAAGATGTCAGAGACCCCGCCGCGGGTGAAGTGGGCGCTCAAGCCCGTCGGCGCCGACAACGAGCAGATCTACGGAAGGCTCTGCGGCCTCTCAGCCGAGGAGATCAAGCGCCTCGAAGCCGAGGAGATCATCTGATGATGCTCAGGTGCGGGAAGTGTGGCGTGAAGAACTACCTGGACCCGTACCCCTTCTGGAACTTCAAGGGGAAGACCAAGTGCGCGGGGTGCGATACCTTCTACGCCGTGGAGATCGCCAACGGGAACCCGGTGAAGGCGCCCCAGCCCGTGAGCGGAACGTTGAAGGAGACGGACCTCCTCCTCCCCGGCTTCGCTGACACGCCCGAAAACAAGGCCGTGACCGGGGAGGGGAAGACGCGCCCCGCCCCGCGGGCTCGCCCTGATGTCTACGGAAAGCCGAAGCCCATCGTGAGGAACTCGCGGGGGCGCCTGGTCGCGGGAAGGCCGCTCAAGCCGGAGGAGCTGATCGGCTCCCGAGCCCGCTACATCGTCGAAGGAAAGGAACCGAAGTGAGCGAGTCGTATTTCGACTACACCAAGCGCCTCTTCGATCCCAACAGCATCTTCGACAAGCCCGAGGCCCTCGGAGGGATCCGCGTCCTGGAGCTGACCACGCTGATCCTCGGCCCGACCACCGCCGACTTCCTCGGCGAGTTTGGGGCTGAGGTGGTCAAAGTGGAGCTGCCTCCGGGCGGCGACACGATGCGCTACGTGACCCCGGAAGCCACCTTCTGGCAGAACGCCTCTCTCGGCTTCTTCCCCGAAAATCACTCCAAGTACCACGTCGGGATCGACCTGCACCACCCCGAGGGAAAGGAGCTGTTCAGGCGGCTGGCGGCGAAGTCTGACGTCCTGGTAGAGAACTTCAGGGCCGGGACGCTTGACAGGTGGGAAATCGGCTACAGGCAGCTCAAAGAGGTCAATCCCCGGCTGATCTACGTGGCCGATTCGGGGTTCGGCCAGTGGGGGCCGTTCTCTGTGGGCCGGGCCTCGTATGACGCGGTGGCCCAGACCGTCAGCGGAATGATCGGGATCACCGGGTTCCCTGGCCGCCCGCCGATCCTCTGCGGCATCTTCATTGGCGACTGGTTCGGGGGGCTGATGGCCGCTACAGCGGCGCTTGTGGCTCTCCACCACCGGAACAAGACCGGAGAAGGGCAGTTTATAGATCTCGCCCAGTCCGAGGGACTGATCCGCTCGCTCGACTGGACGTGGGTGCGTCACGGCCTCACAGGGCGAGACCGCGGGCCTGCGGGGAACATCGACGAGGCTCTCGTTCCGGCAGGCATCTTTTCCTGCCGTGACGGGTTTGTCGCCATCGCGGCGCCTCGGGACGGCGAGTTTCAGGAACTCTGCCGGGCGATGGGCGAGCCCGGTCTCTGCCAGGACCCGCGCTTCAAGACGATCGAATCGCGACAGATCCCCGCCAACCGCGAGGCGCTCCTCGAGCGGGTCAGCGCGTGGGCAGGCGCGTTGACGCGGGCCGAGGTCGAGCGGCTTGCCGGCGCTCACGGCTTTGCCGCCACGCGGGTGGCAACGGCTGAGGACAAGTACAACGACGACCACCTCCGCTCCCGCGCTGCGGTCTGGGAGCATGAGGATCCTCTCTACGGAAAGATGGTGGAGCCGGGACCGGGACCTAAGCTCTCAGAGACTCCCGGCCGGATTCGCTGGGCCGCCAAGCCCGTGGCGTGGCACAATGAGGAAATACTTAACCGCCTGCTCGGGCTCGCGCCGAGCCGGATCAAGGAGCTGGAAGCCAAGAAAATCGTCGGCAGGTGGGCGGACCGACCGGGCGCAAAGCCGCCTGACGAGTGGCTCGCGGCACGGAGTAAGCCATGAGCGAGAGCCAGGCCTCCTGGTCCCGCTACGCCAGGGAGGTCACCGATCCCGCACTCGCCCACGAGAAGCCCGAGGCGCTGGGGGAGCTTCGGGTGCTCGACTGCTCTCAGGGAAACTTCGCGGCGCTCTTTGCCACTTCGATCCTCGCCGAGTTCGGCGCCGAGGTGGTCAGGGTCGAGCCTCCCGACGGGGACGTGGCGCGGCTCTTCTCGCCCGAGGGGTTCCGCCACGGGGACACCGGGCTCCCTTATCTCGTCGAGGCGCGAAACAAGCGCCACGTGACGCTGAACCTCGAGACAGCCGAAGGGCGTGAGATCTTCTCTCGCCTTGCTCGCCACGTTGACGTTGTCGTCGAGAGCTTTAGCCCCGGCCGGATGGACGAGTGGGGAATCGGCTACCGCCAGCTCTCCCAGATCAACCCTCGCGTGATCTATGTTGCCGTCTCCGCCTATGGGCAGTTCGGCCCGAGGGCTTCTTCGCCCATTCCGGATTACGACATCACCGATCAGGCGCTATCAGGCGTCCCTTACATGACGGGAGAGCCAAAAGGGCAGGGGCCGGATCACTCTTCGGTCCCGACCAAGCAGGGGAACTGGATCGGCTGGTACATCGGGGGCGGGTGGGGAGCGTTCGCCGTGATGGCCGCCCTCGCCTGGCGCTGGCGCTCAGGCCAGGGACAGCTCATTGATCTGGTTCCCGCCGAATGTCAACTGCGCTTCACCGACCATCTCCTCCACTGGTACCACGCGGCCAGGCGGATCCACGAGCGGGTCGGAGCGCTGAACATCTGCGTTTTCCCCTACACGCTGATCAAGACGAAGGACTCCTACTCCTTCATCGCAGGCTTCTCAGACGTCAACTGGACAGGGCTCACCAATATCGTAGGCCGCGCTGACCTCAAGGAGCGCTATCCCACCACCAAGCTGAGGATCCAGAACTCCAAGCTCCTCCACGGCGAGCTGGAGGCTTGGGCGTCGGAGCTGACGTCGGCTGAGATCCTCGACCGGGTCCAGGATTATATGATGAACAAGCGCGGTCCAGGTACCGTGGCCACAGCCAGGCTCAACCGGCCCGCCGACACGCTGGCTGAACCCCACTGGTGGGAGCGGGGGATATTCCAGAAGGTGGACGACCCTGACTACGGCGAGCTGCTCCTTCAGGCGCCTCCGTGGAAGATGTCGCGGACCCCGCCCCGGATCAAGTGGGCGTGCCGGCCCGTGGGAGCCGACAACGAGTTCGTCTACATGAAATACCTGGGCCTGGGACGCGAGCGCCTCCAGGCCCTCAAGTCCAGAGGCGTGGTATAGCCTCCTGGACAGATCAGGAGGGAGCCATGAGCTTAGCGAAGGTTTTGAGCGCGGCGTTGGCAGTTTCCATGACCCTGACAGGTCCAGTGGCCGTCATGGCACAGTCGAAGGAGCCAGAAGCCGCTCCCAAGGCGCCCGCCGAGACCGCAGCAGTGCAGAAGAGCGACACGCCGGGCCCCGAAGACGCCGCCTACAAGGTTGGAGCCGGAGTGGCCACGGTGGTCAACCTTCCCATGCGCACCGGACTCTGCGCTCTGGGGGCCGCAGCGGGTCTGGTGACTCTGATCGCCACCTTCGGGAGCGGCTACCGCTTTGCAGCCCGCGTGGCGGAGGAGGGGTGCGGCGGTCCTTGGATCATTACCCCGGAGCACCTCAAAGGAACCGCCAAGGAGTAGCCGATGGCCGAGGTTCTATGCTCTAGCTGCCAGCACTTCGCTCCGGCACTGGACTCGAACGTCGCCAGGGCGTTTCTGGGAGCCTGTAAAAAGAAAGAGGCGCCCTTCTACCTGATCCTCCCCAAAGAGGGCGCTGCCGAGTGCGGCGACTATGCACGGGGGGCGCGGGTCGTTCAGGCGGCCGCCACCCGCGCGGCCGAAACCAGGCCAGCCACGAC
>CAZXPE010000122.1:0-6475 GCA_964642915.1 uncultured bacterium
CGGCGTGCTTCAGGGCTGGGGCATCGTTGACGCCGTCGCCGGTCATGGCGACCACTTCGCCCCTCTTCTTCCACGCCTTGATGATTTTCAGCTTGTCCATGGGCGAGACCCTGGCGTAGACCGTGACGGTATCGACGATGCGCTCGAACTCCTCATCACCCAGCTTGCCCAGATCCTCTCCTGTGAGGACAAGATCTCCATCCCGGTAGATGTCCAGCTCCTTCGCGACGGCCACGGCAGTCAGCTTGTGGTCCCCCGTAATCATGACGGGCTTGATATGCACCTGCCGGCAAACCCGCACCGCCTCGATGGCCTCCTCCCTCGGAGGATCCATCATCCCGACCAAGCCGAGGAAGGTCAGGTCTCTCTCCGCGAATTCCTCGCCATACCCGTCCATCTCCGGAAGCTCCTTATAGGCCACGCCGAGGACCCGTAAGGCATCCTTCGCCATCCCCTCGTTCGCCTGGAGGATGCCCGCCCGGTCGGAGTCGGAGAGCGGCCGCCGCGCGTCGCCGTCCAGGATCGCGGAGCACCGCTCCAGGACCACCTCGGGCGCCCCTTTCATAAAGGCCCCGCGCTTCCCATCTCCCATGGTATGGATGGTCGTCATCCGCTTGCGCTCAGAACTGAACGGAAACTCCTCGATCCTCGGGCATTCAATCCTCGTCTCCGCCGGGTGCACCCCTCCCTTGGCAGCGAGCACCACGAGGGCCCCTTCGGTCGGGTCACCCTTCACGAACCACCGCTCCTCCGCTTGGCCGAGGACGGCATCGCTACAGAGGAGTCCACCCTTCAGGAGCAGGTGAACGGACTGATCGTTGATCGCCGGGCTAAAGCTCCCTTCAGGGGCATAGCCCACCCCGCTCACATCCATCGTTCTGCCTCCGGCAAATATTCTCCTCGCCGTCATCTCCCCCTTCGTCAGGGTCCCGGTCTTATCCGAGCAGATGACGGTCGTGCACCCCAGCGTCTCCACCGCCGGCATCTTCCTCACCAGGGCATTTCGCTTGGCCATCTCGTGCATCCCGATGGCCAGGGCGCCGGTCACGATGGCCGCGAGCGCCTCGGGGACCGCTGCGACCGCCAGAGCAACGGCAAACATCACCATGGTGAGGGTGAACTCGAGGCTGATCTTCCCTCCCGCAAGCTCCTTGACAAGGCTAATGCCCACCACCAGAACGCAGATGGTCAGGGCGATAATCCCCAGCCATTTGCCGATTTCGGCCGTCCTCCTCTCGAGCGGGGTCTCCTCCTCGGCCACAGCCGCCACCTCTTCGGCGATCTTGCCAAACTCGGTGCTCATCCCGGTGGCGGTGACCACTGCCTTTGCCCGCCCGTAGGCGACGGTGGTGCCGGTGAAGACCATGTTCCTCCGGTCTCCCACCGGCACATCCTCGGGAAAGACCTGTTGCCTCTTCTCGACTGGGATCGACTCCCCGGTCAACGGCGCCTCGTCGCACTTGAGAGAGTGGATTTCGACCAGCCGGCCGTCGGCCGGGAGCTTGTCCCCGGCCTCGAGAAGCATGATGTCGCCGGGAACCAGCTCCTTCGATGGAACCTCCTGCTCCACCCCTCCTCTGATGGCCGTTATGGCCGGGGTGAGCATTTTCTTCAAGGCCTCGAGGGCCCGCTCAGCGCGATACTCCTGGATAAAGCCCAGAACGGTCGAGAAGATGACGATGACCAGGATGATGCCGGCATCCACCATCTCCCCGACCAGCGCCGAGAGGACCGTGGCGACCAGGAGGATGATGATGAGGGTGTTCTTGAACTGGCTGAGGAAGAGGACGAGCGGCGAGGCCCTCTCTTCTTTCTTCAGCTCATTATAGCCGTATGTTTCGAGACGCCTTTTGACCTCGTCCTCGGCCAATCCTTGATGAGAATCTGTGTCGAGTTCTTTCAGGACTGCACTGACGTGGGTCGAATGCCAGTTCAGCGTTGCCATAGCGCCTCCTAATGACCGCCCGTGAAGGAGAACTTAACGACGCGATGATACCCTAACTAACGCTTGGCCTGCCAGAGTGGGATCGGTGATCACAATGCCGAGCCAGGAACCCGGAAATCGTGATCAGCGAACACCACCTATGGCATCACTCTGCTCCCCTTAGTGGTGAGGGGGCGACCCTCTCGCCAAAGGCTGGGCACTCCCCCGAGCCCGGCGGACCACGGGCGCGATAAGCGGCCAGAAAAACAGCAGGAGCGCCGCCGCCGTGATCACAGCGGCGATCGGTCTGGTGAAGAATATCATAAGCGACCCCTGAGACATAATGAGGCTCTGGCGGAGGGCGTTCTCAGCCATGTCCCCGAGGACCAGAGCCAGCACCATGGGCGCCAGCGGGTAGTCCAGCTTCTTGAAGACGTATCCGACCACTCCAAAGATCAGCATATACCAGATGTCGAGCGGGCTGTTGTTGACCGCGTAAGCCCCTATGGCGCAGACGAACACGATCAGCGGGGTGAGGATCGCAAAGGGGATCCTCAGGATCGCCGCGAACGCCGGCACGAACATGAGGACCATAAGCACCCCGATCACGTTTCCTGTGTACATGCTGGCGATCAACCCCCAGACGAAGTCCGGCTTCTCGACGAAGAGCATGGGGCCCGGCTGGAGCCCCCAGATGAGGAACCCCCCGAGCATGACAGCCGCCGTCGGCGATCCCGGTATTCCCAGAGTGATCATCGGGAGGATGGCTGCCACGCCGGCCGAATGAGCGGCCGTTTCCGGAGCCACCACCCCCTCCAGCTCCCCCTTGCCGAACCTCTCAGGGTGCTTGGAGAACTGCTTGGCGAAGCCGTAGCTCATGAACGAGGCCGGCGTCGCCCCCCCGGGCTTGAACCCCATCCAGAAGCCGATCACAGCTCCGCGCAGGAACGTCCGCCAGTACTGAAAGAGGCTCCGCCAGGTCTCGACCATCTCCCTGAAGCGAACACGTGGCGTGACGCCGCGGAACTCAAGCCCCTCCTCCACAGTCAGGAATATCTCCCCAAGGCCGAACAGGCCGATGACAGCGACGATGAACGAGAACCCTCTCATCAGCTCCAGAGAGCCAAAGGTGAGACGGAGTTGGCCGGTGACGATGTCGAGTCCCACGGCCGCGAGGATGAACCCGAGCAGGATGGAGGCGAGAGATTTGATCGGGCTCCCGCCCCCTAAGCCGACGAAGCTGCTGAAGGTCAGGAGCTGAATGGCGAAGAACTCCGGCGGCCCGAACTTCAGCGCCAGCTCCGCGAGGGGACCGGCGAAAAAGGTGACGAGGATAATGGCGAAGAGAGCCCCCACGAATGACGAGGTAAATGCGGCGGTGAGGGCTTCGCCACCCCGCCCCTGCTTGGCCATGGGGTGGCCGTCAAAGGTGGTGGCGACTGACCAGGGCTCGCCGGGGATATTAAACAAGATCGAGGTGATGGCCCCGCCGAAGAGCGCCCCCCAGTAAATGGACGTGAGGAGAATGATCGCCGAGGTGGGAGGCATCGTGAAGGTCACTGGGAGGAGGATAGCCACTCCGTTCGCCCCGCCGAGCCCCGGGAGGACGCCGATAATCGTCCCGAGGACGATCCCGATAACGCCGATGCCGAGGTTGTAAGGGGTGATGGCGATCTGAAAGCCCATCAGGAGATTGCCCAGATCGCCCATGTTCTCTCTAATAGCCCAGGAAGGTCTCGAGAGGCCCTTTCGGCAGCGGGACCAGGAACCAAGTCTCAAAGATTAAGAAGGTGGCGATCGGGATCGCAAGGCTCAGAAGAAACACCAGAGGCCACGGGTGGCGGCCAATCCAGCGCATGTAGGCACCCATGTAAAGCGCCCCTGCGAGATATAGGCCGAGTAAGTAGGTCAGAGCGACCATTCCTGCGGCGGGAGCAAGAACCTTCAAGACTGGAGCGAGGCTTCCAGACTCAATGAACGGCCGCGCCTGAACCGCAGCCCCACGGGAGACTCCGAGCCGAAAGAGGACGATCCCACAAGAGACCGCCAGACCGGCTGCCAGCCAGAACGGGAAAAACCCTGACTTGGGACCGTCAGTCCCCCAGCCGATTCCAAGCCTGAGCCCCTCGGCCATCACAAGGATGGCAAGGGCGATGAGGAAGAGAGCGCAGGCCGCGTCAACCTTGCGCACGACCCTCTCTTTCTGGAAAAGACGCGCCGCCCCCAAAATCCTGACGGGGGCGGCGGACCGGAACGAGCGACCTCACTTCTTCAAAAGGCCGCCCTTGGCCATCAGGTCCTGGTGGAGATTCTCCGTCTCCGCGAGCCACTTGACGTATTCGGCGCCAGTGAGCCAGGACGCCTTGAGGGCATTCTTCAACAGGTACTCCTGGAATTCGGGACTGTCGTAGACCTTCTTCAACATCCCGGTGTAGAACTCCATGGCTTCCTTCGGCATGTCAGGCGGGCCGAAGATCCCGCGGAGCATCAGGTAGTTGATGTCACTCCCCAGGGCTTCCTTAACAGTGGGAATTTCACCCCAGCCGGGGGCCCACGCCAGCCGAGCGGTGTCGAAGACAGCCAGCGGGCGGACCCGGTTGGCCTTCCAGTGACCGATGCACTCAGCGGGGTTGTTGACTGTAGAGTCCACGTGCTTCCCCACCAGGTTGGCGCAGACCTCACCTCCGCCCTTGAACGGGACGTAGGTGAACTTGACGCCGAGCGCCTGCTCGAGCTGGATCGTGATGATCTGGTCCTCTTGGGCTGAGCCGGTCCCTCCCATCTTCATCCGGTCCCCGCCCGAGCGCTCCTTGACCGCCGCCACATACTCCTTGGCGCTCTTGTACGGGCTCTCGGCATTCACCCAGAGGATGAACTCGTCGAGTGCCAGCCGCCCGAGGGGAGTCAGGTCTTTCCAGTTGAAGGGAACCCCGGTGTGGAGCGGGGTCGTGAAGAGGTTGGAGAGCGTGATGATGATGGTGTGAGAGTCCCCTTTCTTGCTCTTCACGTAGAGGAACCCCTCAGCCCCCGCCCCGCCTGGCTTGTTCACCACCACCAGGGGCCTCGGGGAGAGCTTGTGCTTCTCAACGATGGGGGCGATCAGGCGGGCCATGACGTCGGCCCCTCCCCCGGTCCCCGCGGGGATAATAAATTCCACGGGCTTCGTGGGTTCCCAGGCGTGAACCGTGGCAGCGCCCCCCGACCAGGCCAGCAGTACCGCAACGACCGTTGCCGAGAATCGAGATGCCATCGCCGTTCCTCCCTTCTCACTCAAGACCGGTTAACGGATCGGCCGTCCTGAAGACGGCCCGTACAGCATAGCACAAGGACCAGGCGTTGGGGCCCGGCCCTTCATGGCGTTCCTGTCTCGGGAGGCTGCTTGCCGGCCTTCAGATCCTTTCTGAAGGGAATCACCCCTGGGATCTCCCACTTCTCCCACATCTCGTCCACCTTGGCCTGGAAATACTCCAGGTCCTCCTCGGTGAAGTGGGCGAACCGCCCCTGCTTCAGGAGATACTCGCGCACCGGAGTTCTCGGGCGGCCCTCTGCGATCGCCTTCGTCTTGCCGTAGTGCCGCACCACGCCATCCTCCACCTCGTAGAGCGGGAAGACCCCCGTCTCGACAGCCAGCTCTCCCAGCTCGTGGGAGAGCATGGGATCGTAGTCCCAACCCTTGGGACACGGGTCAAAGGAGTGGATGAAGGTGGGCCCGCCGATCGTGAGCGCGCGGCGCACCTTGTTCATCATATCGACTGCGAAGGAGGTGCAAACGGTTGCCACGTACCGGCACTCCGGGTGGCCGGTAGCCATCATCCCCGCCATGTTCTTCTTCCAGCGGGTGTGGATGATCCGCTTCACCGAGCCCGGCGGGCTGAAGGTCGTGTTGGCGCCGTAGGGCGTGAGTCCGGAGAGCTGGATGTCGGTGTTGGCGTAGGACTCGTTGTCGTAGAGGAGGATCAGCAGGTTGTACTCTTTGTGGGTGAGGGTCGCTGAGATCGCGCTGATCCCCATGTCGGCCCCGCCTCCGTCGCCGCAGAAGGCGATGACGTTGATCGGCTCGGTCTTCATCTTGCCTTTGCGCATCAGAGCTTTGAGGCCGGCGGCAGTGCCGAGAGCCGCTGAGCCTGAGGAGCCGAGCTGGGTGTGCATCCACGGCACCACCCAGGGGGTCGTGTAGTACGTCGTGTTCGCGACGTACATGCAGCCGGTAGCGCCAAGCACGATCGTGCGCGGGCCCGCGGCTTTGATCATCAGCTTCATCGCGAGAGCCGACTCGCACCCCTGGCAGGTGCGGTGGCCCGACGTGTAATACTCCTCGGCTGCGACTTTCTTGATGCCCTTGAACGGCTCGAGGGGCTGTGTCGCGTTTGTGAAGGCAGTATCCGTCATCTCGTCCTCCCTACTCCCGAACGCCGAGCCAGCGCGTTTTCGCTTCAGACTTCCCAGTCCGGGCAGCCTCGTAGCAGAGGTCGGCCACTCTGTAGACGTCCTCCAGGGTGATCTCCCTGCCGCCCAGGCCGCCGATGAACGAGACGAGCGGCGGCCGCTTGT
>CAZXPE010000123.1:0-6449 GCA_964642915.1 uncultured bacterium
CGCTCGGGAGGACCGGTTCCACCGGGCTGGCAATCGGCGACCACCTCCACTATGAGGTGCTGATCCACGGGATTCCCGTCTCGCCCCTTGAGTGGTGGGATGGGAAATGGATCAGAGACCACATCCTTAAGCCCCTCAAGGAGGCGGGCATCGCGTTGATTCAAGATGAAGATGCGCGAGAAGAGCCAAAGACGCCCGCTCAGCCCGCCAGGCGTCGGCGGCGCTGAGGTGAAGCTCAACCTTCGAGGCAGAGCCTGAGGGAGCCGTCGGCTTCCGCGAGGAGGCGTCGCGCCCTGCTGGCGCTCACTCCGAGCCGCGCCACGACGATGGCCGTTTTCACCCGGCCTCTTGAAGCGCTGAGACACTGCCTGGCTCTTGCCTGAGAGACCTCGCCGATCGCTCCTATGAGGCCGAGCGCCCTGGCCCTGAGCTTAGCCGAGGACGGTCTAAGATCCACCATCAAGTTTCCATAGACCTTCCCCAGTCGGGCCATCGAGGCAGTGGTCAGCATGTTGAGGATCATCTTGGTTGCTGTCCCCGCCTTGAGCCGGGTTGACCCAGCCAGAACCTCGGGTCCAACGCGCGGCGCTATCAACACGTCGGCGAGAGAGCGCAGGGGGCTCCTCGCGTTCATGGCGACCAGGACCGTGGCCGCCCTTCTCCCTTTCGCCTCAGCCAGGGCAGCCCTAACGAACGGGGTGACGCCGCTCGCCGCAATCCCCACGACCACATCTCCTCTTCTGACTCGACGGCGGATTTCGCGCCTCGCCTCCTCTTCACGATCCTCAGCCCCCTCGCGGGAGCGAAAGACCGATCCCCTTCCTCCCGCCATGATCGCCCGAACGAGAGAAGGCCGGGTGCTGAAAGTCGGCGGGCACTCTGCCGCCTCCATCACTCCCAGACGGCCGCTGGTCCCGGCTCCCACGAAAAACAGCCGGCCGCCGCCCGCCAGAGAACCGTAGATCAACCGCACAGCTCTGGCGATGGCGCCCTTCACCCGTCCTACCGCAGCCGCCGCCCGCATATCCTCCCTGTTCATGAGACCGATAATGGCGAGAGGAGAAAGCCGGTCGAGATCGCGGCTCGCCCGGTTCGGCCGTTCGGTTGGAAGATCAGAGTATCTCATCCGTCGCATGGAGCCCGTGCCCATGATATTTTTATTTCATGTTCCGCCCAAGGACTTTCACAACATGGGCTTGATGGCCCTCGAAGACCTCATCGGCCAGACGCTCGCCTTCGGCATCCCCGGACCGACAGTCACGGATGACGACATCCGCCTCTTCAGATCGACGCGCGCGGGCGGGCTCGTCCTCTACAGGAGAAACTTTGAGTCTCCCGAACAGTTGAAACAGCTCATCGGCAGGCTGGAGGAAACGCTCCAGCGCCGCCTTCTGGTGATGACAGACCACGAAGGGGGCCGGGTCATCATGTTCCGCGAGGGCGTGACGGTCTTCCCGGACAACCTGGCTTTCGGCGCGGCGGGGCGGCCCGAGGACGCGCGGCGGCAGGGCGCCATCGAGGCGAAGGAGCTTCGCCGCCTCGGTGTTGACGTGAACCTCGCCCCTGTGCTCGACATCCTCACTGAAGCCTACAGCCCCAACATCGGGATCCGCTCCTACGGCCCCGACCCCGTCCTCGTCGCCCGGATGGGCGAGGCGCGCATCAGGGCCATGCAGGCCTGCGGGCTCTCAGCTTGCGCCAAGCACTTCCCCGGCAAGGGTCACTCCCCTCTCGACGCCCACTTGAGGCTCCCGACGATCCTCTCCACGTGGAAGGAGATGAGGGAGTGCCACCTGATTCCCTTCGAGGGAGCGATCCGCGCCGGAGTGGAGACGATCATGACCTCTCACCCGCTCTACCCGTCTCTCGACCCGACCCCCAACTGCCCCGCCACCTTCTCAAACCGGATCGTGAAGGAGACGCTCCGAGGCGAGATGAACTACCAAGGGGTGATAGCCAGCGACGACCTGGAGATGAGGGCGATCAGTGAGATCTGCCCGATCCGCGAGGCGGGGATCCACGCCAGGCGCGCAGGTCACGACCTCCTTCTGGCCTGCCATGACCCCCGGAGCCAGTGGGCGCTCTCTGAGGGGCTCCTCGACGCCTACAAGGCGAAGGCTCTCCCTCTCGGAGAGCTTGAGATGAGCGTCGAGAGGATCGGGAGGCTCAGGGCAAGGCGGCCCCTCCGCTTCGAGGGGGGAGCGCCCCATCCCGAGCCGGAGGGAGAGGCGCTGGCCCGCGACATCTCTTCGAGGGGCGTGACCGTTCTGAGGCCCGGCGTCCCCGACCTCTCCCGGAGGCCCAGGGGAATCGTCGCTGTCATCTTCCCTCGCCTCTCGGGCCTCGACCCAAGAATCATGGTCGAACGGCCGCTCCTCGACGAGGAGGGCTTTCTGCTCGAGCGGTTCGGCCGCTTCGGGATCAAGCCCCTGGTGAAGATCGTCGGGATAGAGCCGTCAGAGGACGAGATCGGCGCCGCCGAATCCCTCGCCTCACACTCAGAGATTGCGATTGTCTTCCTCTTTGACGCCCGCCTCTTCTCGACGAACAAATCGCTGCTGGAGCGGCTTCAGACGAAAACTGCGCGGCTTGTGGTGGCGATCATGAGAGACCCGTACGACGCTGAATTCATCCGGGAGGGGGTGCTATGCCTGACCGCCTACGGCTACCGGGTCTGCCAGCTCGACGCCGTCGTCGAGCGCCTCCTCGGCGAAGCGGCTGGCCTTAACACCGGCTGAACGAGCCCTTTCAGCTCATCCAAGCCGAAGGGCCCGCTGAACGACCCGCCTGACCTCATCGAGGACAAAGGGCTTGCTCACGCAGAGCGTCCCGGTTTGCTCAATGAGCTTCCTGGTCTCGGGGCCGAGTGTGTCGCCGGTCACGAAGATGAAGCGCCTGACAAGCCGCGAGTGACGCCTCTCAATCTCCCGGTAGAGGCCCGGCCCGTCCAGCACGGGCATCTTCACGTCGCTGATGATCAGGTCGTAGCGCCGATCTCCGAGCTTGTCGAGCGCCACGGTCCCGTCAGCCGCTGTTTCAACCTGATGGCCGTCGGCTGAGAGCAGATCGGCCAGCACTCCCGCGACTTCAGGCTCGTCATCCACCACCAGGACCGCCCTGTCCCTGATCGGCGGGAGATCCTCGCCCTCTCGGTCCTCGGCCGCAAACGCCGGCACATCCCCTGCCGGCAACTCGACCCGGAAAAGCGCTCCCTGGCCGGCCTCGCTCTCCACCCCGATGGTCCCTCCGTGGCTTTCGACGATCCCCTGGCAGAGAGAAAGCCCCAGCCCGGTTCCCTGCCCCGGAGGCTTGGTGGTGAAGAATGGCTCGAAAATGCGATCCCGGATTGCAGGCGGGATCCCGGGGCCCGTGTCGGCCACCTCAAGAGAGACCTGCCCCTGACCGGGGTCGAACCGGGACGTGAGAGTAAGCCGGCGAGGCGGAGGGGTCTCGCGCATCGCGTGATGGGCGTTGGTCACAAGATTCACCACAACCTGCTGGAGCTGATGGGGATCGGCCCAGAGGACCGGAAGGTCGTCAGCCAGGTCAAAGCTCACCTCGACGTTGTCAACGCGCAGGGGATAGCCCAGCAGCTCCACGGACTCCCGAATGACACGGTTGAGCTGGGTCCGCTGGCGCTGGGGAGGGCGCTGGCGAGCGAGGGCGAGGAAGTTTCTCACAATCCGCGCGCACCTCTCAGCGGCGTGAGAGATCTTTTCGGCCCGCACAGCCACAGGTCCCTCCCCGGCTATCTGGCGGAGGAGAGCCGCCTGGCCCGTCACGACTGAGAGGGGGTTGTTCAACTCGTGAGCCACTCCCGCCAGCAGCTCTCCCATTGTCGCTAGCTTCTCTCGCTGGAGGAGCGCCTCGCGCTGCAGCCGAATCTCCTCTTCGGCCCGTTTGCGCTCGGTGATGTCGCGCAGAACGCAGGTGAACGTGGTCTTCCCTTGCTGGGTCAGCTTGGAGATGCTGGCTTCGACGGGGAACTCGCCGCCCCCTCTCCGGAGCCCGACTATCTCCCGCCTCTCGCCCATGAGCCTGGCGGCTTCGGGAGCGGCGGCGAAGTCGCCGACGTGCCGGCGATGCGCCTCGACGAAGCGGGCCGGGATGAGCAGGTCAAGCGGTTGGTCGAGCACCTCTTCGGCGCGGCACCCGAAGATCCGCTCGGCGCCCTTGTTGAACAGGAGGATACGCTGACCCTCGTCCATGACGATAATCGCCTCAGCCGCGATGTCGAGGGTGCCCGCGAAGCGCGCCTCGGCGGCCTGGCTGTCGGCCTCTGCTCTGCGGAGCTGCACCTCGCGCTCTTCGAGCGATTCGGCCATCTCGTCAAAGGCGCGGGCCAGTTCCCCCAGCTCCTCCCGCCCGTACGCCATCCCGGTGCGCGCCTTGAGGTCGCCGGCAGCCAGCCGCCTGGCCGCGCCCATCAGGAGCTTCATCCGCCGGAGGACGAAGAGATCACCGCCGAACCAGGCAGCCGCAAGCGTCAGCACGGCGACGAGCCCCAGCCCCGCGAGGTTGCGGGCAAGAATCCTGTTGGCCCCGGCGAACGCCACTTCCTTCGGGATCCCGATGCTCACGTGAGCGCCTCCGGCCTCCCGCGCCCCGAGGAGCGCTGTGAAGGCAAAGAGGCGCGGGATCCCGTCTATGTCTCTCCCCTCAATCACGCCTTCGTGCCGGGTCAGCATGGCCCCGACGATGGGCGCATCCCGAGCTGACCTCCCCACCCATTTTTCAGGCTCAGGGTAGCGGGCCAAAATGGTTCCGGTGCGGTCGATCACGGTGCACGTTGAGCCCCGGGGCAACTGGGCATTGGCCACGAGCTGAGCGAGCCGCCCCAAATCCAGCCCGGCAACGACAACGGCCCGCACGATACCTGAATTGTCAACGGAAGGATAGGCGAGCGTGAGGATCGGCTTTCCGATGATGCGGCCGATGATATAGTCGCCGACGATGAAGTCCCGCGTCTCAAGGGCGCGCTGGAAATAGGCCCGATCCGCAATGTTCACCGGGCCGATGGGCGGCACGCCGCCGCAAAATATCTCGCCATCCGGCTTCGCCGCTACCAGGTTCACATAGAACGGGAATCGCTTGAGGAGGGCGGCGAAGAGCGCGCCGCAGGCGCCGGCATCGTGTCTCCACACCGCCGGGAGCTGAGCCAGACCTGCGAGGAGCTGGCGGGCTCCTTCGATCAGCCTTTCCTGATCCCCGGAGACGATCCGGGCCAGCCTGAGCGCGCTTTCCATGACCTCAATCGCAGCCTGCCGCTGCTGCTCCGCCGCCGTGTAGAGGATCAGTCCCACCGCCGGGATGATGGCCAGCAGGATGAGAAGCAGCAGGCGGGCGCGAAGGCTCGAAAAATGAAACCGAGTCATCCCGATCACCCGATTAGGCGCTCAGCCAGGGCGACCAGCTCTTCGTTCCTGAAGGGCTTGGCGAGGAAGGCGTCGGCGCCGCAGCGGAGCGCCTCCTCCCTGGTGTTCTCCTCTGGATAGGCCGTGACGGCCAGAATCTTCGTTGTCCTGATCTCCGGATCTGCTTTGATCCGGCGGCAGACCTCAAAGCCATCCAGCCCGGGCATGCGAAGGTCGAGCACGAGGAGGTGAGGACGGAAGACCCCGACTTTAAGCAATCCTTCGTAGCCGCTGAACGCCCCCTCCACCTTGCAGGCAGGAGTAAGCTCACGAAACAGGGCGCAGAAAGTCTCCACCACAGAGGGATTGTCGTCCACCGCGAGAATCCGCCTCGGCTCATCCGGAAAGCCGTGAAAGGCCAGGAAGCGCTGGAATTCATCCTCCCTGACCCTGAAGTGGCCGCCGGGGGTCCGGCCAGCCTTGAGCATCCCCGATTTGATCCACCTCTGGACGGTCACAGGGGAAACCTGGTGGCGCTTTGCTATCTGGCCGGTTGTAAGGTAACGGACCCTCTTCATGGCGATGCGTTTGTTGGTTTTGTTGCGTTTGTTGCGATTGGAATCATACAGCCGACGGCTGATGCACTGTCAAGGAAAAATCTCAGGCTGGAACTGAAGGTGCGGAGGACCCGGCGAGGGAGGTCGCCCCGGCAGGGGGGTCAGATATGAACGGCGCGGCCGAGGGCGGCGAGAGTGGCTTCCAGGGCCGCCTCAGAGAGGGTCGGGTGAGCGTGGATGGTGTGGACCATCTCCTCCAGAGTCGCCTCCAGGGTCCGACCCACGGCAAGCTCGTGGATGATCTCTGTCGCCTCAGCCCCGAGGATATGGACGCCGAGGATCTCACCAGTCCCCCTGTCAGCGACGATCTTGACGAACCCTTCGTGCTCACCCATCGCCAGAGCTTTGCCGTTGGCTGAGAAGGGGAAGCGACCCACGCTGATCTCGCGGCCACCGGCCTTCGCCTGAGCCTCGGTCATCCCGATCGAGGCCACCTGGGGGCGGCAGTAGGTGCAGCTCGGGATGTTCCGGTAGTCCA
>CAZXPE010000124.1:0-6416 GCA_964642915.1 uncultured bacterium
GGCGGGAGGCGGCAGGGTCGCCGAGCCCGCCGCTGACCTCGGCCTGATTCTCGCCGCAGCCTCAAGTTATGTCGATCGCCCTGTCAGGGACGATCTCGTGGTCCTGGGAGAGGTGGGGCTCACTGGAGAGGTCAGAGCGGTGACGGGTCTGGAGGCGCGCCTCAAGGAGGCCGCGGCCCTCGGCTTCTCGGGGGCCGTGGTCCCGAAAAACAATCTGGCCGAAGGGCGGCAGGGGGCGGGGCGGCAAGCGCTCCCGCTCGATGTGAGCGGGGTGGCCTCAGTCGATGAAGCGATACGAATCGCGATCGGAGAGCCATGACCGTCATTATCGTAAGAGTCGTCATCGTCCTTCTCGCCGCCGCCGGAGGAGTTGCGCTGGGGAGCGCTCTCGCTCCCGCCGCCCCCTGGCCATTCCTTGCCGCCGGCGGGGCGGCCATCGGAGGTCTCGCTCTGCTGTTTGAATGGAGGATCCAGCGGATTCCCATGGAGCGGATCTTCTGGGCTGGAGTCGGCGGGGTCTTCGGCCTCGCCGTTGCTCATGTGGCGGGCTCGGTGGCGGCCGGGCTCATTCCCCAGGCGGTGACGCCGGCTCGCGGTCTCCTCTCGCTCCTCCTGGGCTACCTGGGGGCGGCCATCGCCCTCAGAAAGGGCGAGGAGCTGGAGGGGATCTCGGCCAGACTCTTTCCCAAAGCGGCGACGGGGCGCGGGGGGTATAAGATCCTGGACACCTCAGTCATCATCGACGGCAGGATCGCCGACATCTGTGAGACAGGGTTCCTGGAGGGGACGCTCGTCGTCCCCCAGTTCGTCTTGAGGGAGCTTCAGCAGATCGCTGACTCCTCGGACAGCCTCAGGCGCAACCGGGGGAAGCGAGGCTTCGATGTCCTCCAGAAGATCCAGCGCCTCCCCAAGGTGAAGGTCGAGATCCACGACCTCGACTTCCCACGGGTGCGCGAGGTGGACAGAAAGCTCATCGAGTGCGCCAAGGCGCTCGGGGGGAAGGTCATCACCAACGACTACAACCTGAACAGGGTCGCTGAGCTTTCAGGAGTGCAGGTGCTGAACATCAACGAGCTGGCCGGGGCGCTCAAGCCCGTCGTCCTTCCCGGCGAGGTGATGAACGTCCACGTCCTGAAAGAGGGGAAGGAGTCAGGCCAGGGGATCGCCTACCTGGATGACGGGACGATGGTGGTGGTCGACCAAGGCAGGAAGCATCTCGGGCAGAGCGTGGACGTGACGGTGACCTCTGTGCTCCAGACCACGGCGGGAAGGATGATCTTCACGAGGCTCAAGGAAGAAGAGATGCTTTCCGGGGGGCGGGGCTAGCGCGAATGCGGAATGCGGAGCGCGGAACGCGGAGTAACGTTGTGGCTGTGGTGCCGGCCGCCGGGAGCGGGCACCGAATGGGCGGGAGGAGACCCAAGCAGTTCTTGAGTGTAGGGGGCTTTCCGTTGCTGGTCAGGACGCTCAGGGTGCTCGGCGGGACGAGAGAGATCGGGGGGATCGTGGTCGCCGCTCCGGCCGGCGAGGTGGAAAGGACCCGCGCGCTCCTGGGCCGTTACAGAGTTCGCCGCATCATTGAGGTTGTTCCCGGAGGACGGGAAAGGCAGGAGTCGGTCTGGCGCGGGCTGCAAGCGCTCCCGCATTGGGCCGAGATCGTTGTCGTTCACGACGCGGTGCGCCCGTTCATTACGCCGGAACTGGTGCGAGCCGTGATCCGGGAAGCAAGGAGCGGGGGGGCGGCGGTCTGCGGCCTCCCTGTCAGGGAGACCGTGAAGCGAGTCGCTGAGGGAGAGGTGAAAGCGACGCTGGACCGGGAACAGCTCTGGTTCATCCAGACCCCTCAGGCGTTCAGGCGAGACTTGCTGGTCGAGGCGCACGAGAAGGCGAGGCGGGACAGTTTCCGGGGGACCGACGATGCAGTCCTGGTGGAGAAGCTGGGCGCGCGCGTCAAGGCGGTAACCGGTCTTCCCGAGAACATCAAGATCACGACTCCAGAGGATCTCACGATGGCGCGCCGGGCATTTTCAGGGAGGGCGCGGCGGTGATTCGTGTCGGGCTCGGATTCGATCTCCACCCGCTGGAGGAGGGCCGCCCGCTGATCCTTGGAGGCGTCACGCTCCCCTTCGAGCGCGGCCTGGGGGGGCATTCAGATGCCGACGTCCTGACCCACGCGATCTCGGAGGCAATGCTGGGGGCGCTCGCCCTCGGAGACCTCGGCCGGGTCTTCCCCGACTCGGATCAGAGCTACAAGGGGATCTCCAGTCTCCTGCTGCTGAGGGAGGTGAACGAGCTCGTGGCCTCACGGGGAGGGCGCATCTCAAACGTTGACGCCACTGTCATCGCCCAGGCGCCGAAGCTCGGGCCGTGGCTCCCGGAGATGGCTAAGCGGCTCGCCGAGGCGCTGGGAGTCGGGCCGGAGCGGATGAGCGTGAAGGCGAAAAGCCCTGAAGGGCTGGGGCTGCTGGGGCGTCAGGAGGGGATCGCGGCTATGGCTGTCGTAACTCTGGAGGTGGAAAATCCCGCATGATGGTCAGGGTGCGCTTTGCCCCGAGTCCCACGGGGCCCCTCCATCTCGGAGGGGCGAGGACCGCTCTCTTCAACTGGCTCTTCGCCCGAAAGCACGGCGGCAGGTTCATCCTGAGGATTGAAGACACCGATCCCGAGCGCTCGCGGAGGAGGTTTGAGGCGGCTATTGTCAAAGACCTCCGCTGGCTTGGTCTCGACTGGGACGAAGGGCCGGACGTGGAGGGGGCTTACGGGCCGTACCGACAGTCCGAGCGGCTCGCCCGCTATAGGGAAGTGGCCTCGGGCCTCCTCGGAGATGAAAAGGCGTACTGGTGTTTTTGTGATCCGCGCGAGCTGGGAGAGCGCCGCAACCGCCAGCTTCTTGGCCGAAAGCCTCCACGGTATGACGGCCGGTGCGGGCGACTTCCCCGCAAGGAGGCTGACGCCCGGCTTGAAGCCGGCCAGACGGCAGCCCTCAGGGTTCGAGTCGCATCAGGGCCCGTGGCTGTCTCGGATCTGGTGAAGGGGGTCGTGGAGTTCAAGGGGGAGGATCTTGACGACTTCGTCATCCTGCGCTCTGATGGCCTGCCCACCTACAACTTCGCTGCGGTGGTGGACGACTCGGCTATGGCGGTGAGCCATGTGATCCGGGGCGACGACCACCTTCCCAACACGCCGAGACAGATCGTTCTCTATCGAGCCCTCGGGGCCGAGCCACCGGCTTTCGCCCACCTCCCGCTGATCCACGGGGGCGACGGCGCGCCGCTTTCAAAGCGCCATGGGGCAGTGAGCGTGGGAGAGTATCGGACAGCGGGGGTGCTGCCGGAGGCGCTCGTGAACTGTCTTGCGCTTCTTGGATGGTCGGCGCCCGGGGGGGATGGAGAGGTGCATGATCTGGAGGCGCTCTCCCGCCTCTTTTCCCTGGACCGGGTATCAGCGGCTCCGGCCCGGTTCGACCCGGACCGGCTCATGTGGTTTAACCGCCAGCACCTCCGCCGGGTTCCTCTGGAGCGGTTGCTCGGTGAGCTTCCTGCGGACGTCCCCGCGGATCGGGAGATCATCGGCCGCGCTTTCAGCGCGCTGCGCGGCGATGCGGGGACCACTCAGGAGCTGGTAGATAGCGTGCTGGCCGTTGGCCGGGAGCCGGTTTTTGCCCGCGGATCGCACTCTTTCTCGCCTGACGACAGCGCGGTGCTGGGAGCCGTGAACTCGGCGCTGGCCGATTTTGCCCTCCCGACGGAAGCAGAAGCTCAGGAGCTGCTCGGGCGCGTCGAGAAGAAACTCGGCCTCGATCGCCGCGCGCTCATGCACCCGGTCCGCGTGGCCCTGACCGGCGCTTCCCAGGGCCCGGCCGTTGCCACCTTGCTCTGGATCCTCGGCCCCGGAGAGACGCGCCGCAGGATCGACCGGGTCCTGGCTCTTAAAGCGGGCGCTTAGAGATCGCGCGTGGCGCTTCAGATCTATAACACCCTGAGCCGGCGCAAGGAAGAGTTCGTCCCGCTCCGCCCGGGCGAGGCGCGGATGTATGTCTGCGGGATAACTGCCTATGACTTTTGCCACATCGGTCACGCGCGGAGCGCGATAGTGTTCGACGTGATCCGCCGCTATCTCGGTTTCAAAGGCTACCGCGTGACGTTCGTCAAGAACTTCACCGATGTGGACGACAAGATCATCAAGCGCGCCAATCAAGAAGGGCTCTCGTCCCAGGAGGTCTCCGAACGATACATCGCTGCGTATCAGGAGGACATGAAGGCCCTGGGCGTGAGGCCTGCCGACATCGAGCCCAGGGCGACCGAGCACATCCCCGAGATGGTCAGGCTCATCGAGAGGCTCATCGCCCGCTGGGTTGCCTATGTGGTCGATGGCGATGTGTACTTCGAGGTCCGCAAGTTCGCCCCGTACGGCAGGTTGTCGGGGAAGAACCTTGACGAGCTTCTCGCCGGGGCGCGCGTCGAGGTGGACGAGCGCAAGCGGGACCCCCGCGATTTCGCCCTCTGGAAAGCGTCAAAGCCCGGTGAGCCGTCGTGGGAGAGCCAGTGGGGGCCCGGCCGGCCGGGGTGGCACATCGAGTGTTCGGCGATGTCGATGGAGCACCTCGGAGAGTCCTTCGACATCCACGGCGGAGGCGAGGACCTCGTCTTCCCGCACCACGAGTGCGAGATCGCCCAGTCGGAGGCCGTGACGGGTTGCCCCTTCGTCCGCTACTGGATCCATAACGGCTTTGTGAATCTCGGCGCCGAGAAGATGTCGAAGTCCCTCGGCAACGTCCTGATGATCAAGGAACTCGTGAAGCGCCACGATCCCGAAGCGCTCCGGCTCTATCTGCTCGGCACTCACTACCGGAGCCCCCTAGAGTTTTCGGAGGAGCGCGTCAGCGACTCAGCCCGCGCTCTGGAGCGGTTCAGCAGGCTGAGACGCGACGCTCACGCTTTTCTTGGCGGCCGGTCGCCCGCGGTGCGGGAGCTGCCCGAGGAGCTACAAGGGTTTCGCGTCAGATTCGAGCGGGCGATGGATGACGACTTTAACACCCCGCGGGCGCTTGGGGTTCTCTTCGACTTCGCCAGCGCGCTCTATGATTATCACGAGCGCTCCGGGGAAAGCCAAACGGAGAAGGAGGCATTTGTGGGGGGAGTCGGCGAGCTTGTGGCGCTGGGGGAAGGGCTGGGACTTTTCCAGGGCGCGTTCGAGAAGCCGGGTCCGTCCCCTGAAATTGAGCGGCTGGTCGTTGAGCGCTCCGCCGCAAGGATGCGCCGTGACTGGAAACGCGCAGACCAGATCCGAGACGAGATCCGGCGGCTCGGATGGGTTGTTGAGGACACACCCAGCGGCCCGCGCCTCATGCGGGAAACCGAGTAAATGGCCGGCGATCTGGTCTATGGCCGGAATCCTGTCCTGGCGCTCCTGATGGGGGGCGGGAGGCGGGCCAACGAGGTGGCAGTCCTCGCAGGAGGACGAGGGCCGCTGGCCGAGGTGGTCGCGCTCGCGAGGCGGGCCGGCGTGAAGGTCTCCTTTCGCACCCGGGATCAGCTCGCGGCGATGGCCGGCTCCCCCGACCATCAGGGGGTCGTGGCTCGGGTCGCGCCGGCAGCATACTCAACCATGGACGACCTTCTGGAGATTCCGTCCTCCCGGGGCGAGGTTCCGTTCTTTCTCGCGCTGGACCAAGTCCAGGATCCGCGCAACCTGGGCGCCCTCATTAGGACCGCTGATGCTTTCGGGGTCCACGGTGTGATCGTTCCCAAACATCACCAGACAGGGCTCACGGCGGCAGCTGCCCGGACGGCAATGGGGGCCCTGGAATCTGTGGCGGTAGCCAGGGAGACTAATCTGGTCACGGCACTAGAAACGCTAAAGAAAACAGGAGCTTGGGTCTATGGCTGTACTCCAACCGAGGGTGTCCCGGCCTGGAGGGCCGACCTGACCGGACCCCTCTGCCTGGTTCTGGGGAGCGAGGGGAAAGGGCTGAGGCCCCTCGTGGCGCGCACCTGCGACGCCCTGATGACGATTCCAGCAGTCGGGCGGGTGGGCTCGCTCAACGTCTCAGCCGCCGGGGCGGTTTTCTGCTATGAAGTGCTTCGGCAGAGGGGCTTGGGAAGAAAAAATACTTGACTGACAAAACAGATAAAACTAACATAAGCGTTTGTCTGTCGCTGGCGTAGCTCAGCGGTAGAGCGGCTGCTTTGTAAGCAGCGGGTCGGGGGTTCAAATCCCTCCGCCAGCTCCAAGACCGCGGGGCATAGCGATTATCAAGAATTGCGAAATGCCGCCGCCACAGGCGGCGATCCTTATCGGGCAGCACGTTCGCCTTGTGCGAACGTGGTCGGGGAGGTACCCAAGTGGCCAAAGGGGGCAGACTGTAAATCTGCTGGCGCACGCCTTCGGGGGTTCAAATCCTCCCCTCCCCACCA
>CAZXPE010000125.1:0-6416 GCA_964642915.1 uncultured bacterium
CCTCAGGGACTACCGCAAGCTCGGCGTAGCCGCCGTCAACGTGGTAGCCGGTGAAACGAGCCTGGTCGCAGAGGTTTTCGTCGCCCCGGCGGCACGCCTCGCAGATCCCGCACGTCCAGTGAAGCCACGGCACGCCCACCCGGTCGCCCTCTCTGAAGCTGCGCGCGCCTTCTCCCAGCGCCTCCACGACCCCGACGATCTGGTGGCCAGGGACCAGAGGGAGCTTCGGGAGGGGGAGATCGCCTTCGACGGTGTGGAGGTCGGTGTGGCAGAGACCGCAAGTCCTGACTCGAAGCCGAACCTCTCCCGCTCCGGGTTCGGGGGTGGGAAGGTCCGCTTCCTCCAACGGATTCGCCTCAACGGAGCGGGGCGTCGTCAGAACCATCGCTCGCACGGCATCTATTCTACTTCAGCCGCCTCCGATTGTTGACAGCGCAGCCTGGGGGCCGCCATAATAAACCGCCTTCGGGCCATCTCATTCAAGGAGCCTTTAATGTATCTCGTCACGGGAGGCGCAGGGTTCATCGGCTCTCACATCGCTGAGAGGCTGTGGAGGGACGGTAATCGAGTCAGGGTGCTCGACAACTTCTCAGACGGCAAGCGTGAGAATCTGGCCTTCGCCGGGGGGAGCGACAGGCTTGAGGTGGTCGAAGGAGACATCACCGACCTCGCAGCAACGACGCGGGCGTGCGAGGGAGCGGAGGTGGTCTTCCACGAGGCGGCGATGAGGTCGGTTCCCCGCTCGGTTGACGACCCCCTGGGGGCCGCCAGGAACAACATCACCGGCACTCTCAACGTGCTTGTTGCCGCCCAGCGGGCCCGAGTCAGACGAGTCGTCTACGCCTCGTCATCATCGGTCTATGGCGACCGCCCTGACCTCCCCAAGCGGGAGGAGCAGGCCCCCGCGCCGATCTCCCCTTATGCCGTCTCCAAGCTCGCTGCCGAGCATTTCTGCTCGGTATGGAGCCGGCTCTACGGTGTCGAAACCGTCAGCCTTCGCTACTTCAACGTCTTTGGCCCCCGCCAGGACCCCGCCTCTCAGTATGCCGCCGTGATCCCTAAGTTCATCAGGGCCGCCCTCGACAGCAGCCCCCTGGAGGTCCACGGCGACGGCGAGCAGTCCCGGGACTTTTCCTATATAGATAACGTCGTGGAGGCGAACCTCCTGGCTGCCCGCGCCCCGGACGCGGCCGGGGAAGTCTTCAACGCGGCGTGCGGCAGCCGAGTGAGCTTGCTGGAGATCATCGAGCTGCTGGAGGAAATCCTCGGGTATCCGCTCGAGCGCTTTCACACCCCTCAGCGCGCCGGAGACGTGCGCCACACCCAGGCTGACATCAAGAAGGCAGAGCGGCTCCTGGGGTATGTTCCCTCTGTCAATTTTGAGGAAGGGCTTCGCCGGACGGTGGAGTTCTTCGGGAGAGTGCGATGATCCTCACGCTTCGTTTTCTCGCCGGCCTCTGGCTCTTTGCAGCCGCCTTCACCGCAGCAGCCCGAACGGAGGGGGCGAACCTGGTGGTCCAGGTCCCCGCCGAGCCGCCGGGGCTCGATCTCACTGCGAGCCCGGCCTCAGCCATCGCCAACGTGGTCCACTACAACGTCCAGGAAGGTTTGGTGAAAATCGACAGGCATGGAAAGCTCGTGCCGTGGCTCGCCGAACGGTGGCACACCACTGATGATTTGAACTACACCTTCTTCCTGAAGAAGGGCGTCAGGTTCCACAACGGGCGCGAGCTGACCGCTTCGGACGTGAAGTTCGTCCTCGAGCGGGCGATGGACCCCGAGACGAAGCACCCGCACAGGAAGCACTACGAGAACATCGCCTCCATCCACGTTCGCGACGACCACACGGTCACCATCACGCTCAGGAAGATTGACGCCTCGTTTCTCCTGACGCTGGCCCGCCAGGGGTCTGTTATCTACCCGCGGGAGGCGGTGGAGACGATGAAGAGCCATCCGGTGGGGACAGGTCCCTTCGTCTTCACCGAGTGGGTGAGGGGAGACCGGATCATCCTGACTAAGAACCCGAGTTATCACGTTCCGGGGCTGCCACGCCTCGACCGCGTCACCTTTCGTTTCATTCCCGATCCCAACTCAGCTCTGGCGGCGCTCAGGGCGGGGGACGTGGACGTGCTCGCCTTCGGCCTCGGCCCGGAGAGCGCCCCCGGGCTTAAGAAGGATCCCCGCTTCACTGTGGTCCAGGGCGACACCACCAACGACGTCATCCTTGCGATGAACAACTCGCGCAAGCCGTTCTCCGACGCGAGGGTTCGCCGGGCGATCACCATGGCTGTGGACAAGGAGGAGGTCGTCAAAGGAGCCATGTTCGGGCTAGGGCGCCCCATCGGGTCGAACATCGACCCCCTCAACCCATACTTCGTTGACCTGGCGAAAGCGGTGCCTTACGATCCAGCCGGGGCGAAGAAGCTCCTGGCCGAGGCCGGCTATCCTCAGGGCTTCGACGCGGTCCTCAAAGTCCCGCCCCAGTACTACTACACCGTGCGCTCAGGGGAGGTCATCGCGAGCCAGCTCACCAGGGTCGGAGTCCGCGTGAAGCTGGAGCAGATCGAGTGGGGGCAGTGGCTGGACCGGGTCTACAAGAACGCCGACTACGACCTCACCATCATCGGCCACGCCGAGCCGTGGGACATCGGCAACTACGCCAACCCCGCCTACTACTTCCGCTACGACTCGAAGAGGTTTCAGGAGACCTTCAAGATGGCCGAAGCGACCCTGGACGAGAAGAAGCGGAAGGCTTTGTACGTCCAGCTTCAGAGGATCCTGGTCGAGGACGCCCCCGTTGTCTTCCTCTTTATCCACCCGAGACTCGTCGCCGCCAAGCGCGGGGTCAGGGGGATCTGGAAGGACCTGCCGATCCCCTCAATGGATCTGTCAGAGGTCTCCTGGGCGAGGTAGCGTGCGTCGCTTTATCCTCCGGCGGCTCTTCGCGCTGGTCGTCACCCTTTTCTTTGTCTCTATCCTGGTTTTTGTGGTGATTCGAGTTCTCCCCGGCGATCCCGCACTGATCATCATGGGGACCGAGGGGAGCCCGGAGGCGGCCGCCCGCTTGAGGGAAGCCATGGGGCTCGATCGCCCGATCCCCGTTCAGTACGCAGAGTGGGTGGGAGGAGTCCTCGTGGGCGAGTTCGGCCGCTCGATCCAATACGACGTTCCCGTCGGCCGGCTGATCCTGAGCCGGCTTCAGGTCACTGTGCCCCTCACGCTGATGGCTGCGGCCTTCATGGCGCTCGCGGCGATCCCCCTCGGGATCTTCGCCGCCACACGCCACCGACGGTGGGGTGACTACCTGGCCATGACCCTTTCCCAGCTCGGCATCGCCATCCCCGCCTTCTGGGCGGGGCTCCTCCTGATCCTCCTCTTCTCGGTGCGCCTGGGATGGGCGCGGGCAGGCGGCTTCGACGGCTGGGGAGAGGGGATCTGGCCCGCCTTCACGTCGCTCCTCCTGCCGGCGTTGGCACTCGGGCTCTTTCAGTTCGCCATCCTGACCCGGACCACGCGCTCTGCCATCCTGGAAGTGTTCCGGGAGGATTATGTGAAGACGGCTCGCGCCAAAGGCCTGCCTGAAACCTCGGTGCTCGTCAAGCACACACTCGGAAACGCCATGATCCCTGTGGTCACAGTGGTCGGGCTCCAGTTGGGCCAGCTCCTGGCGGGGAGCATCGTTCTGGAGTCGGTCTTCTCACTGCCCGGGCTTGGGCGGCTCGCTCTGGGAGCCATCAGCGCACGCGACCTCCCCGTGGTGCAGGGGGTGGTGCTCTTCGTGGCGTCTCTCATCGTGACCATTAATGTGGCGGTGGATCTCCTCTACGGCTTCCTCGACCCGCGCATCCGGTATGAATGATCGCCGGCGGCTCTATCCGTTTCGTCACGTGACCTTCACGGCGGGGTTTGTCATCACGGGCCTCCTGGTCGCCACAGCGGCAATCAGCATGATCTACACGCCGGCTGACCCGCTCCAGATGCGGATTCAGTGGCGGCTTCAGGGCCCATCGGCATCTCACTGGCTCGGGACTGACCAGTACGGGCGTGACGTCCTCTCGCGGATCATGGTGGGAGCCGCCACGTCCATCTCAGTGGGGATGATCGCCGTCGGGATCGGACTGGTGGCCGGGGCGTTCCTCGGAATCTGCTCGGGCTACTTCGGCGGCTGGCTCGATGAACTCTTCATGAGATTTGTGGACGCGGTGCAGGGGTTCCCCGCGATCCTCTCGGCGCTTCTCATCACTGCGGTCTTCACGCCGGGAATCGCAATCAGCATGGTCGCAATCGGGGTTGCGTTCATCCCTGTCTTCGCAAGACTCGCGCGCGGCAGTTGCCTCGAGCTCCGCGACCGCGAGTTCGTCCTGGCGGCGCGGGCGCTCGGGGCCGGCGACCTGGCGCTGATCGGCCGCCACATCCTGCCTAACACCCTCTCGCCTCTCATCGTTCAGGCGACGATCAGTTTTCCGGTGGCGATCCTCGCCGAGGCGGCTCTGTCGTACCTCGGGCTCGGGACCCAGCCTCCTCACCCTTCCTGGGGGCTCATGCTGAAGGAGGCCCAGAGCTTCATGGCCTTGAACCCCTGGTTCGCCGTCTTCCCAGGCGGCGCCATCGCCGTGACCGTGCTCGGCCTGAACCTCCTGGGCGACGGCCTCCGCGACCTCCTCGACCCTCGCGTTCGCTCCTAACCGTCCGGATCATTTGGTGGTATCATGGTTTTCGCTATGAGCATGAGACCTCAGTCAGTCCTTCTTGAAGAGCGGGCGCGCATCATCGACGCGATCCGGCGACATCTGGAGGAGCGCCAGGAGATCGCCTGGGCCTACCTCCACGGCTCGTTTCTCGAGGGGGGGCCTTACCGCGACATCGATCTGGCTGTCTGGGTGGAGCCGGCGCAAGGAAATTTCCAAGACTGGCGTCGGTACGAGCTGGACCTCTCCGTGGCCCTCCACCTGAGCGTTCATAAGCCCGTCGATCTGCGGGTGCTGAATGACGCGCCCCTGGCCTTTCGCTATCACGCCATGCGGGGGGAGCTTCTTCTGGTGCGCGACCGGGAACGGCTTGACGAGGTGCGGGCCAGAACGTGGGACGACTATTTTGATTTCCTTCCCTTCGCTCGCCGGTATCTCCGGGAGGTGCTGAGTGCCTGAGGTCAACAACCTGCTCGTTCACCTCTACTGGAGGGTGGAGGACGCTGAAGTGTATCGGATCATCCGGGAGGACTTGGGCGACTTCGACCGGTATCTTGCCAGCATCGGCCGCTACCTGGCAGCGGAGCTGAGCTGACCCGGCTCGGCATCTTGATTCTCTGAGCCGGCATCGAGGGCATGAGGTACAATGACGGCGGGGCCGCGTTCGATGATCCTCCTGCGACGATACAACGAACTCCTCGATCAGCTCCTCGCCGAGCTCAAAGCGCACTACGGCCGGAGGCTGGTCGCCTGCGCCGTGTTTGGCTCAGTGGGTCGTGGCACGCCGCGATACGACTCCGACATCGACCTGCTCATCGTGGCCCGAGAGCTTCCGCCGGGGCGGGGGAGCCGCGTGGAGGAGTTCCTTCCGGTTGAAGCCCGACTCGAGCCAGCCCTCAAGCTGACCGAACCTGAGAGAACCTCGATCGCGCTTTCGCCCGTCTTCAAAACCCCCGAGGAAATTGAAGCCGGGAGCCTCCTCTTCCTCGACATGATCGAAGATGCGAAACTCCTGTACGACCCGGAGGGCTTTCTCGCGAAATATTTTGATGGGCTCCGGACGCGGCTTCACCAGCTCGGCGCCCGGCGAATCCATAGAGGGAACGCCTGGTACTGGGAGCTGAAGCCGGACCTTAAGCCCGGCGAGATCTTCACGCTTTGACGAACCAGAGCCTCGCCCGCAGCTACCTCATCAAGGCACAGAAGCGGCTCAAGGCCCTCGCGGTCCTCCGAGACGAAGGGGCGCACTCTGACGTCGTGCGGGAAGCCCAAGAGATGGTTGAGCTTGCGCTGAAAGGGATGCTCCGGGCGGTGGGGATCGAACCACCCAAGTTTCACGATGTGGGCGGCCTGCTCACCGAACACGGAGCCAAGTTCTCCGAAGCCGTGCGCTCGCAACTCGCGCGCGCCGCCGAGATCTCCAAGCGCCTCCGCCGCGAGCGGGAGCTGGCCTTCTATGGGGATGTGGACTTTATCCCCACGGAGGAGTATTCGGCGGCCGACGCCGAGCGCGCCTACGCTGACGCAGCCTGGTTGGTCGCGCTGGCGAGCGAGGCCATCGACCGTCTCGGCTCGTAATCTCGAAGACGTGATTCCGTCCCACCGCATGAGCAACGGCCTCAGCGACCTCCTCGACCCCAAAGCGAGACAGTCATGAACCGCCGCGTCGGCGTCGCTATCACGCTCATCGCCATCCTGTACGTGGCCCAGGGACTCTACTACGCGCGG
>CAZXPE010000126.1:0-6370 GCA_964642915.1 uncultured bacterium
CTGACGAGCGCGCCCGCACGTTCTCAGCGGGTATGAAGCGGCGTTTGGCCCTGGCGCGGGTGCTCCTGCGCTCGCCAAGGGTCCTCCTTCTCGACGAGCCTTTCGCCGGCCTCGACCAGCGCGGAAAGAAGTGGCTTGAGGAGTTCCTGCTCGCGTTCAAGGGAAAGAGCGGCTCCGTCCTGATGGCGACCCACAGCTTCGGCCGGGGGCTCGCTATCGCGGACCGCGTCGCGATCCTGGCAAGCGGGCGGATCGTCCTGGACAGGCCGAGGGCGTCACTCGAGGGCGAGGAATTGCACCGCCTCTACGCCCTCTACACAGAGAACGGCGGATGACAACCTACGCGCGCCGTGCATGGATCATCCTCTGGAAGGACTTCCTCACCGAGCGGAGGTCGAAGGAGAGCCTGAACGCCATCTTCTTTTTCGCACTTCTCCTGCTCTTTCTCTTCCAGTTCGCCCTGGGACCCGACAGGGAACGCCTCCAGGGAGCCCTTCCGGGGCTTCTCTGGCTCGGGTTCATCCTGGCAGGGCTTCTGGGGCTGGGGCGTACTTTTCTAATGGAGCGGGAGAACGATTGCTGGGAAGGATTGATCCTTGCCCCCGGCGACAAGTCGGCGATCTACGTCGGCAAGCTGGCCGGAAACTTTCTTCTGATGGCGGTTGTGGAGGCTGTCTTCCTCGCGCTCTTCGGGATCTTCTACAATGTGGACCTTTGGGGGGCGCTCCCCTCTCTCGCCGCCGTGATCGTCCTCGGGACGGTGGGGCTGGTGGCTGTCGGCACCCTCTTCGCCGCTGTGACCGCCCAGGTGCGGGCGCGTGAACTTTTGTTCCCCGTCCTCCTCCTCCCCGTCCAGGTCCCGGTGCTCCTGGCCACAGTGAAAGCCACCGAGGCCGTTCTTAACGGCCAACCTCTCTGGGAGGTCGCCCACTGGCTCAAGCTCCTCGCCGCCGCCGACATCGTCTATCTCGTAGCAGGAATTCTCACCTTCGAATTCATACTGGAGGCGTGAGAGATGACGCGGATCCTGGGCTGGCTGGCGCTTTTCGGACTCGCTGCGGGTCTAATCGCCGGGTTCGGCTACGCGCCCAGAGAAGTGACACAGGGAAACGTCCAGAGGATCATGTACCTCCACGTGCCGTCGGTCCTCACGGCATATCTGGCCTTCGCCCTGGTGCTGGCAGGGAGCCTGGGGTTCCTCCTGACGCGCCGCGCCGGGTGGGACCGCCTCGCCCACTCTTCGGGGGAGATCGGCGTCATCTTCACGGGCCTCACCCTTGTCTCAGGCTCGATCTGGGGGAAACCGACCTGGGGCACCTGGTGGACGTGGGACGCGCGTCTGACCTCCACGGCGATCCTCTTCCTGATCTACGTCGGTTATCTCCTGCTGAGGGGGATGGTGGATGATCCCGAGAGGGGGGCCAGATACGCTGCGGTTGTCGGAATCATCGGCGCCCTCAACATCCCGATCGTCCACTTCTCAGTCGTCTGGTGGCGGACGCTCCACCAGCCCGCGACGATCCTGAGCCCGGAGAAGGCGCCCATCTCTCCTTCCATCGCGGCGGCGCTTCTGGTCAACTGGGTCGCGTTCACCCTCCTCTTTCTGTATCTCTTATCCAAGCGCGTGGCGTTGCGCCGGCTGGAGGACGAAGCTCATGCCTGACAACTGGGGATACGTCCTCGCCGCGTACGCGATCGCCGTCGTCGTGCTGGGCGGCTACTGGCGGAGCCTTGCCCGGCGGGCCCGGGAGCTCACCCGGACTCTGAGACGGCGGGAGGGAAAGACCCCATGAATCGCAGGGCAAAGTTCATCGCTGGAGGGCTCGTGATAGTCGCAGCCATCGCCTACCTGATCTACGCCGGGGTGAGCCAGTCCGTGGTTTACTTCGTGACCCCCAGCGAGCTTAGAGATCAGCCCGTCGCCGGAAAAGCCTACCGCCTCGGCGGCCTGGTGGCTCAGGGGTCCCTCAAGTGGGACCCCAAGAGCCTGGACCTCTCCTTCACTCTGACTGACGGAAAGGCAACGGTCCCCGTGAGGCACAAGGGGACGCCGCCCGATCTCTTCGCCGAGGGGCGCGGCGCCGTTGTCGAAGGGACCTGGAGCGCCGAAGGATACTTCAAGGCGGCGGCGATCCTGGCAAAGCACTCTGAAGAGTACAAGGCCCCCGACGGCAAGACTGAAGCAGGGTACAGGGAGCTGATAAGGACCCTCAGATCCCAGCCGGCCAGATGATCCCCGAGATCGGATACGCGATGACGGCAGTCGCCATGGGGCTCGCCGTCTGGGGCTCGGTGACGGCCGCCGTCGGCGCCCGCACTGCCCGCCCCGCCCTGGTCCACTCAGCCCAGCACGCCGCGCTGGCGTCCCACATCCTGATCGCAGCCGGCATGGCGCTCATGGTCTACGCCTTCCTCGCTTTCGACTTCTCGGTCCGTTACGTGGCGATAAACACCAACCGGGGAACGCCCTTCTACTACCGGATCACAGCGCTCTGGGGGGCGCTGGAGGGCTCCATCGTCCTCTGGTCGTGGATGCTCAGCCTCTTCACGCTGGTAGTGGTCGTCAGGTATCGAAAGCGCCAGCCCGAGTTCTACCCCTGGGTGCTCTCGGTGATGCTGGGGGTCCTCGCCTTCTTCCTTCTGGTGATGACGGTGCCCGCCCCTCCGTTCCAGCGGCTGAGCCCCGTTCCCCCGGACGGCCGCGGGCTCAACCCGCTCCTCGAGGACACGGGGATGATCGCCCATCCGGTTACCCTCTATCTCGGCTACACCGGCTTCACTGTCCCTTTCGCCTTCGCGATGGCAGCGCTCATCACCGGAAAGACAGGCGACGAGTGGATCACAGCCACCAGGCGATGGACCATCGCGGCGTGGTACTTCCTCTCCCTGGGGCTCCTGATCGGAGGGTGGTGGGCGTACCACGTCCTGGGCTGGGGAGGCTACTGGGCGTGGGATCCGGTGGAGAACGCGGCGTTCATGCCCTGGCTCACGGGAACAGCGTTCCTCCACTCTGTGATGATCCAGGAGCGCCGGCGGATTCTCAAGCTCTGGAACCTGACGCTGATCATCCTGACCTTCGGGCTCACCCTTTTCGGTACCTTTCTCACCCGTTCCGGGATCATCGCCTCAGTCCATTCCTTCACGCAGGGCACCATCGGCATCTTCTTCCTCGCGTTCATCGCCCTGGTCCTCCTCGGGGCTTTCGGGCTGGTGGCCCTTCGCGGCGACCGCTTCAGGGCCCAGGGGGAGCTGGACTCGCTATGGTCGAGGGAATCGACGTTCCTCCTGAACAACCTCTTCCTCGTCGGGGCGACCTTCACCGTCTTTTTCGGCACTATCTTCCCCCTACTTTCTGAGGCGGTCCGAGGTGTCAAGGTGAGCGTCGGCGCGCCGTTCTTCAATCTGGTGAACATCCCCATCTTTCTCTCCCTGCTCTTCCTCATGGGAGTGGGCCCTCTCATCGCGTGGCGCCGGGCGTCACGGGAGAATCTCAGGAGGAATTTCCTCTGGCCGGCCCTCGCCGGGATCGCCGCCGCGGCAATGTCGAGGCTCCTCGGCGTCGGCAACGTCCTGGTTCTCACCACCTTCGCCCTCGCCGCGTTCGTCGCGGCCACCGTTGTCCTCGACTTCTCCCGCGCCACGAGGGCCAGGCTCCGCATGGGGGAGCGTCCCCTCTCAGCCATTGGAACCCTGCTCGTGAAACAAAACCGCCGCTACGGCGGTTTTGTGGTCCACCTGGGGATCCTGATCATCGCGGTTGGAGTGGCGGGCTCCCAGGCGTGGAGCATCCAGACCGAGAGGACACTCAGGAGGGGGGAGAGCGTTGAGATCGGGCGCTACCAGATCCGCTTCGACGGCCTCTCTGCTTCCGAGGAGCCGAACCACTTTAAGGTGACGGGGACCTTCTCCGTTGCCGACGGCCCGCGTCCCCTGGCGGTCATGAGGCCGGCCAAGAAGTTCTACCCCCAGGAGCAGACTCCGATCGCCTATGTGGACTACCTCATGGGGTTCATCGAGGACCTCTACCTCGTCCTCGGCGACTTCGCCCGTGACGGCACCCAGGCGACGATCAAAGTCCACGTGAACCGGCTCGTCTCCTGGATATGGATCGGCGGTCTGGTTGTCACCCTGGGAACTGCGCTGGCTCTCCTCCCCGACAGGAGGAAAGCGTGAGCTTGCCCCGAAGCCGATGGTGGTGGGCGATCCCGCTGGCGGTGGTGCCGGTGCTCGTGCTCCTCGCCTACGGCTTCCGCACCGACCCTCGCGCCATCCCTTCGCCGCTGGTGGGAAAGCGGGCCGCGCCGTTCGCCATCCAGTTGTTTGACGGAGGCCAGCTCTCTCTCGAAGGACTCAGAGGAAAGGTGGTTGTCCTGAACTTCTGGGCCTCCTGGTGCTACCCGGCCTGCTACGAGGAAGCGCCAGTGCTCGAGGGGGGATGGAAGGAATACAGGGACCGTGACGTTGTCGTCGTCGGCGTGGACATCCAGGACACAGAGGAGGCGGCAAGAAGGTTCATCCGGCAGTTCTCTCTCACCTTCCCCAATGGCCCCGATCCCACGGGGAAGATCTCAGTGGACTACGGCGTGTACGGCGTCCCGGAAACGTTTTTCATAGACAGAAAGAGCATGATCAGGAAAAAGCACGTGGGCGCCGTCACAGAGAAGGTCTTCAGGGAAGAGGTCGAGAAGCTCCTGGAGGAGGGAGCATGATTCGGGGATCGCTCGCGCTGCTGCCGGTCTTGATGCTGACGGCTATGGCGGCGGCCGCCCCTCCGGCCGGAACGGTGAACGAAGAAACGGTGAGAGAAGTCGCTTCACGGCTCCGCTGCGTCGTCTGCCAGAACCTCTCAGTCGCTGACTCCCCCTCGGAGATGGCTAACCAAATGCGCGCGATCGTCAGGGAGAGGCTCGCCACGGGGGAAACTCCGGAACAGGTCATTGCCTACTTCGTCGAGAAGTACGGCGAGTGGATCCTCCTCTCCCCCCGCCCCCGAGGCTTCAACCTTCTCGTGTGGGCGCTTCCTTTCGCTGCGATCCTCCTGGGGCTCTTGGGAATAGCCGTCGCGGCCCGCCGCTGGAGCCGCAGGACCGCTCCCGACGGCGCCGCGCCGCTTGACCCGGACACGCGCGAGAGGATCAGGCGCGAGATGACCGAGATGGAGGAATGAGATGGCATCGGCGATCTGGATCGTGATCGTCGCGCTTCCGGCGCTCGCTTTCGTCCTCTGGCCGCTCCTTCGCCGCGGGACCTCTCAGGCCGGGCTGCTCCCAATCCCCTACGACCGGTGGGACGAGCTGGCTGAGGAAAAGCGCGCCATCTACCGGGCCCTCAAAGAGCTTGACTTCGACCACGAGGCCGGCCACCTCTCTGACGGCGACTACGAGGCGATTCGCTCTCGTTACGAAAGCCGGGCGGCCCAGGTCCTGAAAGAGCTGGACACTATCGAAACCTCCAGGCCAAAATCCGAAAGGCTTTCTCCCGGGCAACCTGAAAAAAGCGTCTCGGAGGCCCCGGGCCGCCCGTGGACGCGGCGCCCGGCGACTCTGATCGCCGGGGCGCTCGCGCTTATGGTGTTCGGCGTCGCTCTCGGTCTCGGCGTTGCCAGGTACAGTCAGCCCGATCCGGCGGCGCCGCCCCCGGTGAGCCTCCCTCAGGCGCTGATCGATCCCTCCCGGCCGATCACTCCCGAGGCGCTCAAGTCAATGCTCGACGCTGCGCGACAGAGCCTCTTCGCCGGGCGCTACCAAGAGGCGATCGCGGCTTACCAGGCTGTACTCGAGCGAGACCCTAAGAACGTTGACGCCATCACCCACATGGGGCTGATCGTGGCGACGGGCGGGCACGGCGACCAGGCGCTCCAAGCCTTCGACAGGGCCATTTCCCTCGACCCGAACTACCCGCCGGCCCACCTCTACCGCGGCCAGGTCCTCTACGAGACGAAGCAGGATTACCGGGGGGCCATCCAGTCGTGGGAGAAGTTCGTCCGGCTCGTCCCCGAGGAGGAGAACAAAGCGCTCGCCCGCAGGATGATCCAGGAGGCCAGAGACCGCCTCGCCAGCCAGGCGAAATAGCCCTACCACCTCAAGGGGAAGCAGCGGGGCGGCGCACCCACACCTTCCCCGCCACTGCAAGCCCGAGAGCGACTGATCTGCCCTCCACTTTGACGGTGACGGTTCCGGCCCACGGAGCCACCTGGAGGACCTTGAGCTTCTTTCCCGGTCTCATCTCGCTCCGCCAGAGGTGATCCATGAGCTTTCTGTCGGCTTCCGCCTCCTCGGCGATCCGCTCCACGACCACGCTCGTTCCCTCCTGAGCCCTGTCCAGCGGGAACTGAGCGGCCCGCGAGGGCCTCACCATGCCGGGAATGGGG
>CAZXPE010000127.1:0-6262 GCA_964642915.1 uncultured bacterium
CGCTGAAGGCCCTGGCCAAGGAGATCCGAGTTCCCGTCGTGGCTCTCTCCCAGCTTTCGCGTGCGGTCGAGGCCCGGTCCCAGCGCGACTACCGTCCCCAGCTCTCGGATTTGAGGGAGAGCGGAGCGTTGGAGCAGGACGCCGACCTGATCATGTTTCTCTACCGCCCCGAAAGGTACGGGATCACCCCTGAAGAAGGGAAGAACTACGCCGAAGTCATCGTGGAGAAGCAGCGCAACGGTCCGACGGGGAAAGTGCCTGTGGTCTTCATCCCCGAGTACGCCAGCTTCGAGAGATACGCGCCCCCCTCCCGGCAGCCGTTCTGAGCCGCTCCCGCGCCGTCTTCGCCCTTTCGGCGCGTTCGCCACTTTCATCGCGACCTTGACATCGCCACCTCAGAAGATTAGGGTATGTGAGGTTTAAAGGACCACAACGTTGCGCCTCCACACCTTCAAACGATTCTTCGTCGGCACGCCGCTTCCCACAGCTCAGGCCCGTCACGAGCGGCTCTCCAGGGTGACGGGGCTCGCGGTCTTCGCCTCTGACAACCTCTCGTCGGTCGCGTACGCCACGGAGGAGATACTCCGGGTGCTGATCCTGGCCGGGACGGCAGCGCTGGCCCTGTCTGTTCCTATCGGCCTCGCCATCGCGCTGGTGATCGCCATCGTGATCAACTCCTACCGGCAAACCATCCTCGCCTATCCACAGGGGGCGAGCGACTACATCGTGAGCAAGGACAACCTGGGCGTGGCCCCGGGGCTTACGGCGGGAGCGGCGCTCTTGATCGACTACACCCTGACCGTGGCGGTGAGCGTCTCAGCCGGCGTCGCCGCTCTGACGTCGGCGCTCCCGGCACTCTACCCGTACCGGGTCCTCCTCGGTGTGCTTTTCGTTGCCGGCATCTCCCTGGCGAACCTGAGGGGTGTCCGTGAGTCGGGCCGCTTCTTCGCTGCGTGGAGCTATCTGTTCATCGGCGGGTACCTGGGGCTCATGATGACCGGACTGGTCCGTTACATGATGTGGGGCCCGCCTGTCGTGTCCCAGGCCGCCCCGCCCGCTGAAGCGCTTTCGGGCGTGGGCCTGTTTCTGCTCCTTCGCGCTTTCTCCTCCGGCGCAGTCGCCCTCACAGGGATCGAGGCGGTGGCAGACGGCGTGACCGCGTTCAAACCCCCCGAGGTCCGAAACGCTCGCGCTGTCCTGGCGTGGCTCGGCGCCATCATGATCACGCTCTTCGTCGGGGTCACGTGGCTCGCCTCCCTCTACGGTATCGTGCCAAAAGACGAGGAGACGGTGGTCTCCCAGCTTGCGTGGCAGATCTTTGGCGGCGGCGTGTTCTATTTTTTCATTCAGGTGATCTCCATGATCATCCTCGTGCTCGCCGCCAACACCGCCTTCGCCGACTTTCCCCGCCTCGCTTTTTTCATGGCCCGAGACGGCTATCTGCCGCGGCAGTTCGGGAGCCGGGGGGACCGGCTGGTCTTCTCAAACGGGATCATCATTCTTGGAGTCGCCGCGGCCCTTCTGATCGTTATCTTCGGGGGCAGCACTCACGCCCTGATCCCCCTTTACGCCGTGGGGGTCTTCACCTCGTTTACCCTCTCTCAAGCCAGCATGGTGCGCCGGTGGATCAGGCAGCGGCCCCCCGGATGGTGGTGGCGCGTCGCGATCAATGCGACAGGGACAGCCACCACAGCGCTGGTCATGGTGATCGTCGCCTCGACCAAGTTCGTTGACGGGGCGTGGATGGTGGCGATGCTGGTCCTCCTTTTCATCGCCTTCTTTCTTACCATCAACCGCCACTACCGGGAGGTCGCCCGCCAGCTATCCCTCGAAGGGTTTGGAGGGCCGCCCCCCATCAGGCACACAGTCCTGGTCCTCGTCGGCGACCTTCATAAAGGGGTGGTCCAGGCGCTCCAGTACGCCAGAACCCTTTCCTCCGACGCGAAGGCGGTCTTCGTGGAGACCGATCCCGATAGAACCAGAAAGCTCGAGGAGAAGTGGGGGAAGTGGGGGTGTGGGCTTCCGCTGGTGGTGCTGACCTCTCCCTACCGGTCTCTCCTGGGGCCGTTCCTGGAGTATCTGAACCATTTGCAGGGGCAGGGCGAGAACCACTTTGTGACGATCGTGATACCGGAGTTCATTCCGGTCAGGTGGTGGCAGCACCTCATGCACAACCAGACGGCGCTCCTGATCAAGGGAGCGCTCCTGTTCAGGAAGAACGTGATCGTCGCCGACGTCCCGTACCACCTCCAGCGATGACCACGGCCATTCGGAGGAGAGCGATGGCAGGCAAAGTGACGCTTCCGATCCTGGGCCAGCCTGACCCCAATGAGCTGAGCGACGTCCATCTTGTCGGACGATATGCTGTCGGCGCAACCTGGGCGGATAACCACGGCAGCATCTACCCGTTCGAGGAGCTGAGGCTCGGCTGTCAGTGCGGCCGGTGCGCCGGGCTCGGCTCGCTGACGCCTGAGATGGTCTGGCCCGGTGAGATCAAGAGGCTTCCCGAGGGCGTGAGGGTGACCTGGACAGACGGCCACGCCAGCCTCTATCCGTACCGGGAGCTGCGGGCGCTCTGCCGGTGCGCCGAATGCATCCAGAAACACTAGCAGCGGAAGCTTCGAGTCGCCGCCTCGTGGTGGCCGGCGTGATGCTGGCCGTCTTTCTGGCAGCGATGGAATCCACCGTGGTCGCAACGGCCATGCCCACGGTGATAGCGAGCCTCGGCGGCATCCGGATATACTCCTGGGTCTTCTCGGCATTTCTGCTCACATCAACTGTCGCTATGCCGCTCTGGGGAAGGCTCTCCGACCTCTTCGGCCGCCGCAGGACTTATCTGGCGGGAATTTCCATTTTCCTCCTGGGGTCAGCCCTGTCAGGGGCTTCTCAGAACATGACCCAGCTCGTGGTCTTCCGCGCTCTCCAGGGGGTGGGAGCGGGCTCTCTCATCACGATCGGCTACACGATCATCGGAGATCTGTGGAACATCGAGAGGCGGGCCAGAATGCAAGGTTACTTCTCCGGAGTGTGGGCTTTCGCTTCTCTCTCCGGCCCGCTCCTCGGCGGGCTCCTGGCCGATCACCTCTCATGGCGCTGGGTCTTCTACGTCAACATCCCGTTCGGGGCGATGGCAGCGGCGGCGATCGCATGGGGGCTCACCGATGCGGCGCCCCGGCGAGAGCGAAAACCCATCGACTATCTTGGAACAGCCGTCTTCACCGCAGCGATCTCCCTGCTCCTTTTCGGCCTCGTCGAGGGCGGGCGCTCGGCCTCGTGGACGACCCCGTCTGTTGTCGCCTCGCTGGCCCTCTCGCCGCTCTTCCTCGCCTGGTTTGTTGCTGTGGAGCGCCGGAAGGAGGAACCGCTAATCCCCCTTGGGCTCTTCGGGAACCGCATGGTGAGGGCCGCCGCTGCCACCGGCCTTCTCGCAGGCATGGCGATGTTCGGGGCCGTCCCTTATGTGCCGCTCTACGTTCAGGCGGTGCTCGGCGGGAGCGCGGTCCACGCCGGGCTGGTCCTCACGCCGTTCGTCCTCGGATGGGTGATCTGCTCGATCCTCAGCGCCCGGCTGGTGCTGAGGATCGGGTACCGCTCGGTCGTCACGGCGGGGATGGCGCTTCTCGCTCTGGCGTTCTTCCTCCTGGCCGGACTGGACCAGAGCGCGGATCGGCTGACCGCCGTCCGCGACGTCCTCCTGGCCGGATTCGGCATGGGGATGATTATGGTCCCCATGCTCATCGCGGTTCAGAACGCCGTCCCCAAGAGTGATCTTGGCGCCGCGACCTCTCTGACCTTTTTCTTCCGCACCATCGGCGGCGCTGTGGGGGTGGCTATGATGGGGGCGGTGATGGCTCACCGGCTCCAGGCGGAGCTTGGCGCGCTCGTTTCGTCCTCCCAGGGTTCGCTGCTGGATGGCGCTGTGCGCGAGCTGGCGGCTCGGCCCGACCTCATCGTGAATCCGGCGACCCGTGCCGCTCTCTCTCCCGCACTGCTTGGCCAGGGGCGGCTGGCATTGGCCCACGCCCTCCAGGGCGTCTTCATCGTGGGTCTGGCTGTCAGCATTGCCGCGTTGGCCTCGGCGTTTATGATTCCTCGCGGTCGCGCCAGGGAGCTGGCCGCGCGGGGAGCGGCGGGTGACTAGGCGCTTCGTTCCGGCGGCTGATCAGGCGGAGGTCAAGCGCGAGAAGGAGCGCGCCCGCGAGTTGCGCCGGAGCGGTTGGTGGAAGCGAAGGATCGCCACCGGCCTCTGCCACTACTGCGGCGCTCGAGCCGGCCCCCGCGGTCTCACGATGGATCACGTGATCCCGCTGATCCGCGGAGGGAAGAGCACGAGAGGAAACATCGTTCCGGCCTGCAAAGAGTGCAACTCGAAGAAGAAGTCGCTCCTGCCGTGGGAGTGGGACGATTACCTTCAAGGTCTGAAGTGAAAAATCTTTACCCCTGCCGGGGCTCGCGTGTAAGATGAGCGAAATCGGTCAGAGCGCACACAGGCTCTCCTGGCGTCCCTTCCGGCAATCCCGCCGGTTGCGACGTGGCCGGGCCTCGGGCCGGGAGTCGGCGTCCGGTTCGAGGTGGTGGGTTCCTGGGCCCTCGGTCGGGCCTCGCCGAGAGAGGAGGTGATCCAGCCGATGTGTACCCATACGGTGATCTGTGAGGTGGTCACCTCCTGAGGCCCGGTCGTAAGTAATCGAAGGTGGCCCTGGAGGACCCAGGAACCACCGGCCCCGACGGTTCCGCCTCTCACCAGCGGGGCGGCACGTTGCACGAAGAGCCGCCGAACACCGTCGGGGCTCTTTTTTGTGCGCGTCCGGGAGGAAGAAAAACACCAAGGGCTCCGGCACTGCCGGAGCCCTTGGTCGAAGTGGTCAGTTTCGGGGTGGGTTAGACCTTATGGACGTTGGCGGCCTGGAGCCCCTTGGGGCCCTTGGTGACCTCAAACTCAACGCGGTCCCCCTCAGCCAGGCTCTTGAAGCCCTGGCCCTGGATCGCGCTGTAGTGGACGAAGACATCCTCGCCACCTTCGACCTGGATGAAGCCGTACCCCTTCGCGTCGTTGAACCACTTCACGCTGCCTTGTGCCATTTCTCTTCCCTCTTCCTTGCTTAGACTTTGGGACGTTAATCCGTCCCGGTGATCCCCGACCACCATGGCCGGGGGTGCCCCCCATTGGGGCAAACAAAAAGCGCCCGAGGATCCCGTCCCCGCGGCGCTGTTACCTGCAACTCACGTATCCGAACCCTCAACATCCATCTGAAACTGAACCTGAAACCGGAAAACATCCTACATGGTGCTCTGATGCGTGTCAAGCAAAGAAAATTGCTCGTGAACACCCCTTGCCCCTCCTTCCGCCTCCGTGCTAGAGTGGTGGCCGTTCGGCCCTGGCGGCCGGACGGAGCAGCTTTCTCATCCGGAAGGAGAGGCCCTCATGCTGTTCAACGTCCTTGCGGGGATGTTTTCAAACGACCTGGCCATCGACCTCGGGACCGCCAACACGGTGGTTTACGTCAGGGGCGAGGGGATCGTGCTCAACGAGCCTTCAATCGTGGCCATCAACCAGGCGGATAACTCGGTCCTTGCCGTCGGCCACGAGGCCAAGGCCATGCTGGGCCGGACGCCGGGGACCATCGTGGCCATCCGCCCGCTGAAGGACGGGGTGATAGCCGACTTCGACGTCACTGAGAAGATGCTCCACTACTTCATCGCCAAGGTGCACAGGCGGCGAACGCTTGTGCGCCCGCGGATCGTCATCGGGGTGCCATCCGGAATCACGCAGGTCGAGAAAAGGGCCGTGCGGGACTCGGCCATGCAGGCGGGAGCCCGCGAGGTTTATCTGATTGAGGAGCCGATGGCCGCGGCGATCGGCGCCGGGTTGCCCATCCAGGAGCCGGGCGGAAACATGATCGTTGACATCGGGGGGGGAACGACTGAGGTTGCCGTAATCTCGTTGTCCGGGATCGTCTACTGCAAGTCCGTCCGGATCGCGGGCGATGAGATGGACGAATCGATCATCCAGTACATCAAGAAGCACTACAACCTCCTGGTGGGAGAGCGCCGGGCGGAGGAGATCAAGATCGGGCTCGGGTCGGCCTATCCCATGAGCGACGAGCGTCAGACCATGGAGGTCAAAGGGCGCGACCTCATTGATGGGATCCCAAAGACTGTCGTGATCACCGACGAGGAGGTGCGCGAAGCCCTCCGTGAGCCCATCATGACCATCGTTGAGACAGTCCGCACCTGTCTCGAGCGGACGCCGCCGGAGCTG
>CAZXPE010000128.1:0-6250 GCA_964642915.1 uncultured bacterium
CCTGGGCGTCGCGCCCCCTGATCCCGACATCATGCAGAGACCTCCGCGGGACCCGAAGGAGAGCGTCTTTTCTCGGGATGTCAGGACCCTCGTCTTTCTGGGGGTCCTCATCGAGTGCCCCATCTTCCTCTGGGTCTTCTTCCAGAACTTCTCCAACCTGGATCTGGCGAGAACAAAGGTCTTCTTTATGTTCGTGCTCATCGAGTTGATCATCGCCATCAACTTCCGGTCGTTGAGGTACAGCCTCTTCAAGGCCCCTCCCCACAAATGGCTCCTTCTCGCCATCGGGTGGGAGCTGGCATTGATTGCCGCCTTGATCCAGCTTCCTGCTGTACGTGACGCGTTCGGGATCACCCTGCCGGGGGCATCGGACCTGGCGATGATCGTGGTGTTGGGGGTGGCCGTCATGGTCTCGATCGAGATTGCGAAGGCGGTGATGAGAGCAACGACGCGGCGGACGGAGAGGGTCTCCGCGTAGGGCGTGCACTCGAGGGGCTTCATGGGCGCCAGATCGGAGATCCAGCGCGTTCTGTGGCTCCTCGCAGCGGTCGCCCTGGCCCTCCAGTGGATTCTCCTTCGGCTCACCGGAGCGCATCTGGAGCCCCACTGGGAGGCGCTCCTCTCAGGCCTGGGGATCTTTGGGGCCGCCTTCCTCCTCTCCTGGGCGGCGGAGGTCGCCCAACTCGACATTCCTGAGAACCTGGCCCTGGCCGCCCTGGCCCTCATCGCAGTCCTCCCCGAGTACGCGGTGGACATCTACTTCGCCTGGATGGCGGGGAAGGATCCCACCTACACCCAGTACGCCGTGGCCAACATGACCGGGGCCAACCGACTCCTCATCGGTCTCGGCTGGCCTGCCGTCGTCTTCACCTTCTGGCTGGTCAGCCGTCGAAGACATGTGGAACTAGAACCCACGCACTCCAGCGGGGTTTTCTATCTGGGCCTCGCGACCCTCTACTCGTTTGTGATCCCGCTCAAGGGCACCATCTCGCTGATTGACACCTTCGTGCTCCTGGCGATCTTTGTCCGGTATATCGTCGCGGCCTCCCGCGCCGGCCATTCTGAGCCAGAGCTCGTGGGCCCCGCCCAAGTGCTGGGCCGTCTGGCCAAGGTTCCACGGCGAGTGGTCACAGTGGCCCTTTTCCTCTACTCCGGGCTCAGCATCTTTCTGGCCGCTGAGCCGTTTGCCGAGGGGCTCCTCTCCACAGGCCGGCGGTTTGGAATCGAGGAGTTTATCCTGGTCCAGTGGCTGGCGCCTCTGGCCTCGGAGGCCCCGGAGTTCATCGTGGCCGTCCTTTTCGCTCTCCGCGGGAACCCGAGTGCAAGCCTTGGCACGCTCCTCTCCTCCAAGGTGAACCAGTGGACCCTCCTGATCGGGATGCTCCCGCTGGCCTTCAGTCTCTCGGCGGGGCGGGTGGGGACCATGGTCATGGATGCCAGGCAGGGAGAGGAAGTACTTCTCACCGCCGCTCAGTCTCTTTTTGCTGTGGCCGTCTTGGCCAATCTCTCGTTTTCGATGAGGGAAGCTGTCCTCGTGGTCGTGCTCTTTGGCACGCAACTCTTTTTTACCGACCCGCTGATCCGCTATGGCTATTCTGTGGTCTATATCGTCCTCACCGCGCTCCTCTTCCTCTTCAGCCCGGACAGCCGGGCCGCCTTCTTTCGTATGTTTTGCCAATTCACGTGGAGAAGGTTAGGATCGTCCGTGCACGTTCCGGGCAATCCCAAAAGGAGTTGACTTTTCCGACAAAGGAGATAGTTCCGTGAAGTGGCCCGATGTTGAGCCGATCAAGAGTACCCGGATCTACGAGGAGATCGTCCGCCAGATCAAGGGGATGATCTCCGAGGGGAAGCTTAAGTCCGGGGACCGGCTTCCTCCAGAGAGGGAGTTGGCTGAGCAGTTCAAGGTGAGCCGCACCTCGGTGCGGGAGGCGATTCGGGCCCTGGGGGGCCTCGGTCTCATCGAGATCCGGCCGGGCGACGGGACGTTCGTCAGGGAGGTTTCAATCGAGTCGCTTGTCGAGCCGCTTGCCCTGGTGATCCTCAACCAGCGGGAGGCCGTGACCGAGCTTTTCGAGGCGCGCCGTCTCCTGGAACCGGCCATCGCGGGGCTCGCGGCACGCCGGGCCACCGCTGAAGAGATCCAGGAGATGGAGCGGATTCTCGATGAGCAGGCAAAAGAAGTCGCCGAGAGCCGGACGGGGGTCGTTCAGGACGCGGCGTTTCACGCTGCCATCGCCGGCTCGGCACACAACCGCGCCATCACCCGGATCGTTCATGCCCTCATGGATCTGCTGACCCAGAGCCGGGAGGGATCCCTCCAGGCCCCGGGCCGGCCCCGCCGCTCGTATCAGGACCATCTGAGGATCCTGAAGGCGATCCAGCGCCGCGATGAAGCGGCCGCCCACAAGGCGATGCTCGATCACCTGATCGCCGTGGAATCGCTCCTGGCCGAGCGACAGGGCGAAGAGATTCAGCCTTCCGTCCTCGCCGCGCGGAAGAGATCCGGCCGCTGAGCCCCTGAAGCTTTCCGGCCGCTCCCCCGCTGGAAACCGTGAATTCCCTTGACAAGTGAAGTCGTGTTTCGTTAGCATTATCAAATATTTCTCCTCGCTTTTCATTGATGGAGTTCCATGGCGGGAATGCCGGGCGTTCCCGCAACCGTGAAGGGGCTCGGGGATGAAGAACAGGCGCGCGTACTTCTTCGGAGGAGGCCGGGCTGAAGGCTCCACGGCGCAGCGGAATCTTCTCGGGGGAAAAGGGTGCGATCTAGCCGAGATGACCAACCTCGGGATTCCGGTGCCTCCGGGGTTCACGATCTCCACTGAGGCGTGCATCGAGTACTTCAATCGCGACAAGCAGTGGCCTGAAGGGCTCCATGAGGAGGTGCGGGCTCACATGGAGCGCCTGGAGGCGGCGATCGACCTCAGGTTCGGCGATCCCGAGCGGCCCCTTCTTGTCTCGGTGCGCTCGGGCGCGCGGGTCTCCATGCCGGGGATGATGGACACGGTTCTCAACCTCGGGCTCAACGACCAGACAGTGGCGGGGCTTGCGCGCAGGACGAAGAACGACCGTTTCGCCTGGGATTGCTACCGGCGCTTCCTGACGATGTTCAGCGATGTCGTGCTGGGACTGGGACGCCAGGCGTTCGAAAAGCTCCTGGAGGAGACGAAGGCGAGGCTCGGAGTGAAGACCGATCCCGAAGTCCCTGCCGAGGCGCTTCAGGATCTGGTGGGCTCGTACAAGGCGTTGGTCTTGGAGCGGAGGGGCTTGCCGTTCCCGCAGGACCCGCAAGAGCAGCTACGCCTGGCTATCGGCGCGGTGTTCGACTCGTGGCACAACCCGCGCGCCCACACCTACCGGAAGATCCACGGCATCCCTCACGACTGGGGGACCGCTGTGACCGTGATGGCGATGGTTTTTGGGAACCTGGGGGACGGCTCGGGGACCGGGGTGGCGTTCACCAGGGACCCCGCCACCGGAGAGCGCCGCTTTTTCGGCGAGTTCTTGCAGAACGCTCAGGGTGAGGACGTGGTGGCGGGGATTCGCACTCCTGAGCCGATTGAGGCGCTTCGGAGCCGGATGCCGAAGGCGTACGACGAGCTGGTATCGATCAAAGACCGGCTGGAGCGCCACTACCGCGACATGCAGGACATCGAGTTCACGGTCCAGGAGGGGGGGCTCTACATTCTTCAGACCCGCTCGGGAAAGCGGACCGCGGCTTCCGCTGTCAGGATCGCCGTCGAGATGGTGAAGGAGGGGCTCATCGACGAAGAGACCGCCCTCCTTCGAGTTGAGCCAAACTCGCTGAACCAGCTTCTCCATCCGATGGTGGACCCCGGCGCCAGGGTGACGGTGATCGCCAAGGGACTCCCGGCGGCTCCCGGCGCCGCTGTCGGGAAGGTTGTTTTCGACGCCGACAGCGCTGTCGAGCAGGGCCAGAGGGGAGAGAGAGTGATCCTCGTCCGCCCGGAGACGTCCCCCGAGGACGTGGGAGGGATGCATGCGGCTCAGGGGATCCTCACCTCACGCGGCGGATTGACCTCCCACGCGGCTGTGGTGGCCCGCGGAATGGGCAGGTGCTGTGTCGTAGGCGCGGGCGACGTGGTGGTGGACGAAGAAAAACATCTCTTCCGGACCGGACAGACGGTGGTGAGCGATGGTGAGATCATCTCACTGAACGGCTCGACGGGAGAGGTGATCCTGGGAGAGGTGCCCCTGATTCAGCCGAAGCTTACCGGCGAGCTGCAGGAGCTTCTTCGCTGGGCCGACCGGGTCAGAACCACGGGCGTGAGGGCCAACGCCGACACCCCGCAGGACGCGAGGGCAGCCCGGGAGTTCGGCGCAGAGGGAATCGGTCTCTGCCGGACCGAGCACATGTTCTTCGGCGATGAGCGGATCCCGATCGTCCGGGAAATGATAATGGCCCGCGACCCCGGGAAAAGGAAGAAGGCGCTGGAGCGGCTCTTCCCGTTCCAGCGTGAGGACTTCATCGGGATCTTCACTGCCATGGCCGGGCTTCCCGTGACGATCCGTTTGCTTGACCCGCCGCTCCACGAGTTTCTCCCGCCCCATGATCGGGTGCTGGAGGACCTGGTCCATCTCAGGGCGACCAACGGCAATCCTGACAGGATCAAGGAGCTGGAGGACCTCCTGACCGAGATCGCGTCTCTGAAAGAGTCCAACCCGATGCTGGGCCACCGGGGATGCCGGCTCGGGATCACGTACCCCGAGATCTACGAGATGCAGGTGCGCGCGATCTTCGAGGCGGCCTGCGCGCTGGCCAAGCAGGGGGTGAAGGTGGAGCCCGAGGTGATGATCCCCCTGACGGGCACTGCCGGGGAGATGGCGTTGACCCGTGAGATGACTGTCAAGACGGCTGAGGCCGTCATCCAGGCTACGGGAGTCAAGGTTCGGTACCTGGTGGGGACGATGATAGAGATCCCAAGAGCCGCCCTGGTCGCAGACCAGATCGCACGAGAGGCTGAGTTCTTCTCCTTCGGGACCAACGATCTTACGCAGATGACCTACGGCTACAGCCGGGACGACATCGGCAAGTTCCTCCCGGTCTATCTGGAGAAGGGACTCCTTCAGTCCGATCCGTTCTCGGTCCTCGACCAGGAGGGGGTCGGGGAGCTGGTCCGGGTCGGGATCGAGCGCGGCCGGAAGGCGCGGCCGAACCTCAAGATCGGGATCTGCGGCGAGCACGGCGGGGAGCCATCCTCGGTCGAGTTCTGCCATCGCGTGGGGATGAACTACGTCTCCTGCTCCCCCTTCAAGGTGCCGATCGCCCGGCTCGCCGCCGCTCAGGCAAGGATCAAGGAAATGCGGAATGTGGAGTACGGAATGCGGAATGAGGATACGAATGCGTGAGCTTGAAGGTGTATTCATCCCGGTTCCAACTCCGTTTCGGGGCGAGGAGCTGGCGGTTGACCGCCTGAAGGCCAACCTCGCCCGCTGGAACCAGACCCCGCTCTCCGGATACGTGATCCTGGGCTCGACGGGGGAGTTTCCACTGGTGACCGAGCAGGAGCGGGATCAGCTCCTCGTCGCGGCCCGCGAGGCCGTCCCCGGGGAGAAGCTGTGCATCGCCGGGACCGGAGCGGACTCCACGCGCGAGACGATCAGGCGAACGAAGCGAGCGTCGGAGATCGGCGCTGACGCCGCGATCGTGATCACGCCCCATTACTTCAAGGAGGGGTTCTCCCAGCCGGCAGCTCAGATTCGCCACTACCTCGCCGTCGCCGAGACGTCCCCGATCCCCGTGGTTCTCTACAACTTTCCACAGAACACCGGGATCAACCTGGAGCCCGAGACCGTCGCCAGGATCGCTGAGCATCCCAACGTGCGGGGGATCAAGGACTCCTCAGGGAATATTCCGCAGGCGGGACAGATCATCCATCAGACCCCCAAGTCCTTTTACGTCCTGGTGGGGTCCTCGGGAGCCCTCCTGCCGTCGCTCGCTGTCGGCTCCTCGGGGGGGATCATAGCTCTGGCCAACATCGCCGCCAGGGAGCACTGTGAGGTCTACGCGCTGGCACGGCAGGGACGGTGGGCAGAGGCGCGAGAGATCGCAAATCGGCTTCTCCCCGTAGATCGCGGGGTCCACGGCCGTTACGGCATCGGAGGCGTCAAGGCGGCCCTCGACCTTCAGGGCTTCTATGGCGGCCCCTGCCGGTCGCCGTTGGCGACCCCCGATGGCGACGCCATCGAGGAGATCAAGGAACTTCTGGTTGTCGCGGGGCTGATG